>JAILDF010000074.1 GCA_024689585.1 Oribacterium sp. | reverse complement strand
ATGACTTTCCTCGGCTACGTTACAAAGGGAGACCCTAAAGTACTTGCTCCTTTCAATACACGAGACTGGGTTAAAATCACAGCCACTGTAGGTATTGAAGAAAGAGAAGAGTACAACGGAGAAGGTCCTGTACTTGAACTCAAAAAAATTGTCCGCACAGGTCCTATCGAGGAGCCTGTGGCATTCTAATCAGTTAAATGGTACGAGAAACCGAAGCGGCGGTTGCCGCTTCGGTTTCTCTCACGTTTCTTAGGTTTTTCATTCCTAATATAACCAATTGTAATAGCTGAAAAAAATATCATAAAAACCTTCTTGATATAGCTGTTTCCATGTCCTATAATATAAAAAATAAAACGATTTAAAGCGCTAAAGTATCAGCGCGGATCATTAACTGGAAAAGGGAGAAAAAGTTATGAAAAAAATGACTAAGTTTACAGCAGTTTCCATGGCAGCTGTTCTTGCGGCAGCTTCACTTACAGCTTGTGGTTCATCTACAACACCTGAAGCAAGTACCGAAGCCGCAAAAGCTGAAACTGCAGCCGCAACTGAAGCAGCAACCGAAGCCGCAAAGGAAGAGTCAGCAGCTCCTTCCGATGCCGCAGCATCAGACAAGAAGTTTACCGTTGGTATCTGCCAGCTTGTTCAGCACAGTGCTCTTGATGCAGCTACAAAGGGCTTCATCGATGTTCTTAAGGAAGAGTACGGCGATAATGTAGTCATTGATGAGCAGAACGCACAGGGCGATTCAGCTACATGTACAACCATCATCAACGGATTCGTATCCAATGAGTATGACCTCATCCTTGCAAATGCAACTCCTGCACTTCAGTCAGCCATGAATGCTACTCAGGATATTCCTATTCTCGGAACCTCTGTAACAGACTACGGCACAGCTCTTGCAATGGACAACTTCGATGCATCAAAGGGTACAGGCATTAACATTTCCGGAACTTCAGATCTGGCACCTCTTGATCAGCAGGAAGACATGATCCTCGAGCTGGTTCCCGAGGTTAAGAATGTTTCCATCTTATACTGCTCAGCAGAGGCCAACTCTCAGTACCAGGCTGCTCAGATTGAAAAATATCTTGAGGAAGACGGAATCGCATACAAGGAGTTCACTTTCTCAGATTCCAACGATCTTCAGTCAGTAGTTCAGTCAGCTGTTGCAGATTGTGATGCAATGTATATCCCTACAGATAACACAGCAGCTTCCAACATGACTGTTATCAACAACATCGTTCAGCCTGCAGGTATCCCTATCATCTGCGGAGAAGAGAACATGATGAAGTCCGGAGCTCTTGCTACACTTTCCATCAGCTATGAAGATCTGGGACGTGCAACAGGTAAGCAGGCAATCGAGATCCTTTCAAACGGTGCAGATGTTTCTACAATGCCTATCGCTTACGCTGAAGCTACAACAAAGGAATACAACAAGGCTTACGCTGATGCCATCGGAATCACAATTCCTGATGATTACACAGCAGTAGAATAATTTCACAACACATTATCAAACTATAATCATCAAAGATCAGTGCAATATTGTTACATATATTGCACTGAATTCTTTTTCATTATGGATCAGGAGCATCGCAATTCTGCGTGCTGCTTTAGAAACATTAAAAATCAATTATTCAAGATAACGGAGATTCACTAAATGCAAGCTTATTTTTCTTCACTTAATCCTGTAGCTCTGTGGAATGCAGCTCCGGGAGGTATTGCCCAGGGACTGATCTGGGGCATCATGGCACTGGGTGTCTATATCACCTTCCGTGTACTTAAATTTGCGGATATGACAGTCGATGGTTCCTTTTCACTTGGAGGAGCTGTTGCAGTTATGCTCATATTAAATGGCGCAGATCCTCAGATAGTTCTCATAGCTTCCTTTTTCTCCGGTATCCTTTCGGGATGCGTAACAGGTATCCTTCATACAAAACTCGGTATCCCGGATATTCTTGCGGGAATCCTCACCCAGATTTCACTGTATTCCATTAACCTCAATATCATGGGTAAGGCAAACCAGGCTGTACCTATCAATTCGGTAAGAGTATTCTTCACTTCAAATATCCGTTATCTCGGACAGACTCTGACATTAACACTGGTAGTTGACGTGTGCATCATCGCTGTTATCTACTGGTTCCTTGGAACAGAGCTCGGAAGCTCCATCCGTGCAACCGGTATCAATCCCAACATGTCCAGAGCCCAGGGTATCGACACAAACAAAATGAAGATCATCGCCCTTATGCTGGGCAACGGTCTCGTGGCTCTTTCAGGTGGTATCCTTTCAGAGTATCAGGGTTTCGCAGATGTTAAGATGGGACAGGGTTCCATCGTTATCGGACTTGCAGCAGTTATCATCGGTGAAGTTCTTGCGGAAACTCTCGTAGGAAAACGCCTCAATTTCATCATGAGACTCAGCTTCACTGTCATAGGTGCCATCATTTACTACATGGTTTATGTATTTGTTCTGTGGCTTAAGTTCCCTGCAGACGATATGAAGCTTCTTACAGCCATCGTGGTTGCAGCATTCCTTGCAGTACCTTATCTAAAAGAACGCAGCAATAATTCTTTTTCCGGTTTGGCCAAGCGAAACGCAAAGCTTCAGGCCGAATCAAAAAACAATGGTAAGGAGGCAGAATAATGCTGGAAATCAGAAACATTAACAAAACCTTTAATCCCGGTACCATTAACGAAAAGAAGGCCCTCATTGATGTGAGCATCACCCTTAATGACGGGGATTTCTGTACAGTCATAGGCGGTAACGGTGCCGGAAAATCCACTATCATGAATGCAGTTGCCGGTGTATGGCCTCTTGATTCCGGAATGATACTTGTTGACGGAGTTGATGTATCAGGACTTTCAGAGTACCAGCGTGCTCCTTATTTCGGCAGAGTTTTTCAGGACCCTATGACAGGAACCGCAGGTGACATGCAGATCGATGAAAACATGGCCCTTGCCGCAAGAAGAGGTCAGAGACGCACCCTTCGTTGGGGCGTTACTAAAAAGGAAAGAGAGCAGTATCAGGAGTATCTTAAGGATCTTGATCTGGGACTGGAGGACAGACTCACAGCAAAGGTTGGTCTTCTTTCCGGTGGTCAGAGACAGGCCCTCACACTTATTATGGCGACCATGAAAAAGCCGAAGGTTCTGCTCCTGGACGAGCATACTGCAGCTCTTGATCCCAAGACCGCTTCAAAGGTACTTGCCGCAACCGACAAGGTTGTAGAAGAGCATCACCTTACAACTCTTATGGTTACTCACAACATGCGTGATGCCATAGCCCACGGTAACCGTCTCATCATGATGAACGAAGGCAGAGTTGCCCTTGATATTTCAGGTGAAGAAAAGAAAAAACTTACCGTTGAGGATCTCCTTCATAAGTTTGAAGAGTTATCCGGCGGAAACTTTGCAAATGACAGAATGCTCCTGTCAAAATAACAAAAACTCTCAGGCTGCAGCAAAACGCTGCAGCCTTTTTTAATATAGAACCACCGGGGACGATTCCTGCCGGCCCTGTGTGTCAGAATAACTGTCAGTGAAGCATGAAAGATTTTGTGGAGCTATCTATCATAGGAAGGCGCTTCTCAGACGACTCCCGCTATTTAAATCCAACATTAAACTTACACTCTCAATGCATATATACATGTTCAGCAAAACTTCAGAATTATGCTAAAATATATATGATATAATACATCTCATGCCAATTTTCACAGGAGTATCAATATATGGGAAATCCAAAAATGAATTATGACAGAGAACATACAATGCTTTTTGTTTCGGCAGGAATTCTATGTGTACTGGTCATAGCCATTATCATAGCTCTTATAATGAAGGGACAGAAATCCACACTTTCACAAGATACCGTAATTGCTGTAGAATCAGAGACTGCTGTGGAAGACATCGCCTCTGCCGGTGAAAGTCAGCCCGTAAAGTCAACTCTATCAGAAATTCAGGTATTCACCAAGGCTATCCAGATGGAAGCCATCAACAATTCAATCGCACAGTATGCAGATCTCGGAATCGTAACCTGCGACAGCTATATCAATTTCCGCAGTGCCCCTGACCAGAATGACCTTACCAACATCATGGGTATGCTTGCCAATGGCTCTGCCGTTGATATCGTCGAAGCCGCTCCGGAAAATGCCGCAGGCTGGATGCATATAAGATCCGGCGGCATGGACGGTTATGTTGCTTCAGCTTATGTAGTAACCGGAGATGATGCAATAACTCTTGCAGGAAGCCTTATCAAGCCAAGAGCCACCGTTGTTACCGACAAACTTCGTATACGTTCAACTCCCGAAATAGCAGACGGAAACACCATCGGTTCTGCGGCAAAAGGAGAGAAGTACGAGGTTCTCGGAAGAGTGAATGAAGACTGGGTCATGATAGCCTCGGACAATATCGATAACTTTGACATTGCATATATGTCTGCGTCCCCTGAAAATGTTTCCCTCGGCTTTGGTCTTGATGAAGCAAAGTCCCTGAATCTCAAACAGAAGGTTCTCAACATGTATGATAACCTCGGTGTTTCACTGGCTTCCGATTACATCAATGTGCGTTCCTCACCTGAAGAAAAAGGCATTGACAACATAATCGGAAAATTCCCGGGATACGGCGGATGTAACATTTTGGGAGAAGAGAACGGATGGTATCATATCAAGTCCGGTCCTGTTGACGGATATGTTCGTGCAGACCTCCTTGCAACAGGTCAGACAGCCCAGGATCTTGCCGTGCAGAATGCTCACGTCATGGCACTCATCAATACCCAGTCGCTTAACGTAAGAGCTCAGGCATCAACAGATTCCGAAGCCTGGACACAGGTAACCAGCGGACAGCGTTACGACGTAGTGAATCAGATGGATGGATGGGTAGAGCTTGATCTCGGTGACGGTGATGACAGTGACTCAACCCAGGGTTCCTTCGTATCTACCCGCGACAACAATGTCTCCGTAAGGTATGCGCTTCAGGAAGCCATCGAATATTACCCTGCAGTAGAAGCTGCCAATGCTGCCGCAGCCTTCAGAAACAAGATAGTTAACTATGCCTGCCAGTTTGTTGGTAATCCATATGTATGGGGCGGAACCTCCCTGACACACGGATGCGACTGCTCAGGCTTCGTTCAGTCCGTCCTCAAGAACTTTGGAATCTACCTTCCGAGAGTATCCCGTGACCAGGCGGGCTCCGGCTCAAAAGTCTCAAGTGACTCAATGAAGCCCGGTGACCTTATATTCTATGCAAACAGTAGCGGAACCATTAACCACGTCGGTATGTACATCGGAAACGGCCAGGTTGTAAATGCAGCCTCCCGCCGCTCCGGCATCCGCATCTACCGCTGGAACTACCGCACCCCGGTCGCCATCCGAAACGTAATCGGCGATTAATTACTACACCAAAAAGGGCAGTCCGCACGGACTGCCTTTTTTGTCACTTGATTCAATTGTAAATTAAGCCAAAACGTGAGAGAAGCCGAAGCGGTGGGTGCCAAGGCTTGCAAGACATATCAGCGTTTCGTAAGAAATGCTGATGCCCCAAGGCGGCGAGGCTGTTTCGGCGTAATCCGAAATCAAACGAAAATGCCGGCGCGATTCGTGGCAAGTTTCCGCAGGGAACTTGTCATATAGCCCCGGCCCTCGCGAAGCGAGTTTCCATGGGCCGGGGTTCCCAACGTAGCGCATTTAAATGGCATTTTCTCCTTGTATCGAGTGAGCCGGCGCCCGCCGCTTCGGTTTCTCGTACCATTTCACATAAGTGCATTCCTGAACTCAAGCCCATTAAAGTTGTAGTAGTGCGTCGGCCTACCCTGTCTTACGGACCTGTCCTGCTCCCCATTATCAGTCAGACTGATGATATTGAGATCCAGGAGCTTTGCCAGAATACGGCTCGCAGATCTCGAAGTAATTCCAAGAGCAGAAGATAACTCATGGGAACTGATGATCTGCTTCTCATCCTGCTCAAACATGCTGATCAGCTTAAGGATATTCGTCTCATTTATACCGTTATCCCTAGCGAAATTCAGAGCCTTCTCATTGGAGTAATTGTACATAAGCTGGGTATCCGAACTCAAAGGTCCCGTTACCTTGCCCTCCTCACCAACAAAGAAAGCATCATTTCTGCCATATCTGTTGGCCTCCATCAAAGCATGCTCGGAAAAATATCTGGAACGCTCCTTTGATGAACTTACACCGGCACCTATTCTGAAAGCAAATCCAAGCTCCTTCTTCATTTTGAGAAGAACAGGACGGAGCTTCTCGACTTCAAAGGTCCCTGCCTCCATCTGTGCATGTATCTCGAACTGATTAAACCCCTGAGTGATGCTGAAATGTATGTGATTATCCTTGCGGTAATCCACAAGCATCTTATACAACGTAGCCTCTCGGTATTCCTGTTCCTCCTGGTCTATATCCTCACCAAAAGGCAGACGTATGAGGATGCTGAGCTCGTCCTTTTGATCAAACTGATTAAGCTTTAATTCCTTTAGTGCAGTCCTGATGGATTTAATTATCATATCCTCCGACGGAAAAACCGCAACATAAGGAATATGAAGCTCATCAAGTCTTTTAAGATTATTGATGGAGCGGGAGAGTATGTAATCTATCCTGCCCTCATCCCAAAGCTTTTTTGCATAAGCTGTCAGATGCTTATAATCATAATGAGCGTCTTCGAAGAAATACGGACATTCCTCCTTTTTGATATATTGCCTTACTCCCATATAGTTATTGGTAGGAGTCAGAAAGTCGCAATAAACCCGGTTTAATCTTGTTCCGGGATGATCATTTTTAAACTGAAGAAGTATTGCTAAAACATCGATAGGCTCGTATGCCGTAAAAGTACAGGGAATCCTTATGTCCGGAAATTTGTTTTTTATATAATGATAACCAAGCTCTCCGGAGAAAAAGATTACGTCGCATTTCCCTTTACAGTCCTGATATATTTCATCTATATCCGTAAGCTTCTTATATATATATTTGAAAAACTGACAGCCAAAATCATGTTCTGCAATAACCTTATCCACAGGTTCCAGTGAATGATCCGGACTAACGATAGCAACATTGATCATGATATTACTCCTATATTTTAAGACTTATGTCTTTATGTCCTTAAACATAGGGTATCACCGAGTGTTTTTAAAGTCAAACAAAACATGTTTTTTGCAGGTAAAAACTGCCATATTTCAACGCTTAGAAGAGAACAATCCTTACCAAATAAGAACATAAGTTTTAAGGAGATGGATTTTATTCTTCAGATGGTCTATAATGTAGTAGTTATACTTTGCAATTTTAAGGTGGGGTAAAATGGGTAGACCAAAAGGCAGTAAAAATAAAACAAAAAAGAGAACGGCAACCGGCAGCCGTTCCAGGAAGAATACATATGATGCACCGATGATGAGTGACGAAGTCGCCATTATCATTACCTTTGCTGTATCAGCATTTCTGTTTTTATCCAATTTAGGACTTTGTGGACCTATCGGAGCCTTCTTAAAAGGCCTTCAGCTGGGTCTCTTTGGTGTTGTTGGATATATTTTCCCTATAGTACTGAGCTTTGTAGTTGTATTTATGCTGTCCAATCTGGACAATCCATATGCCACATTCCGAATGACTACAGCTCTTTTCATGCTCATATTCATATCGGCTTTTCTGCAGCTTGCCTTTGGAGAAGTTGCGCAAATGGGACTTGCCGATTTTTATAAGGAAGGCGCCGTATACGGCACCGGTGGAGGAGCCATCGGCGGAGCTCTGGCCATGGTTCTTTATTCCGTTACAGGAAAAGTAGGCGCTATACTCATCCTTCTTGTGGCATGTTTCATTTGTCTCATTTATATCACCGGCAAACCTCTTGCAAGAATGCTTGCAGAACAGTCCGGGCAAGCTGCCATCAAGGCAAGAGACAGGGCAAGGGAAAACTGGAACGATGTTGCAGCCTCCGCCCGCATGCACAGAGAAGAAAGACGTCTTGCCAGGGAAGCGCAGCAGCGCGAACTTGCTCATAAGCGTATTGACTTTGCCCTTACGGGAACAGATGATTCACCGGCAATGAATTTCGGATCCACCGTAAACACAATGAACATTACGGGTTCCCAAAGTGAAGAGCCTTTGGCATTAGCTTCATATGATACTGCCCCTGAGCAGATTTACGATCTTAACACAGCAGCTTCACCTGATGTTGATCATACCTCTGAACCGGATCTTTATGCTGAACCTTTTGCAGAGGTAGATGCCGCACTTGATGCAGCTTTCGAACGTTATGCAAAGCCGGAAAACGCAGAGACATCTTTTTCTTCTCCGGACACAAAAACGGAAACATCTTCATACAGAGACAACCTGTTCAATGATGTAAGAGGACCTCACAGTGCCGTTGAACCTTCTACAGGAATAGTAGTTACTGAAGTCACTGATGAGATGTACGATGAAAGTTCATCCTTTGCCGGGGATACAAATGATTTTTCCGGGATTTCCGACCTTGATAATACAACAGAAGCCGCTTACGAAGATGATATCTCCCGAAATGATATTTCATCCTCTGACTATATGGATGAAAGTGATCTTCAGGAGGAATTCCTGGATGACGACGGCGTTACCATGTCAGCTAACGGTAAGACCACTATTGCAAGGGGCGACATGGAACAGGGAACCAGACGTATCGTTGCCTCAAACGGCCAGATAATAGATGCGGATGTTGAGCCTGTATCCAAAAAGGTAGAAACCCAGCTTGAAAGAGAAAAACGGGAAAACACACCTACAGCTCTTGATAATGCAAAGGTGGAACAGGAGATAAAAAAGAAGAAGCCGCCAAAGCCTTATATTATCCCGCCTCTCAGCCTCTTGAAGAGCGGTGGCGCACAGGACTCCGACTCAAGGGAAGAAATCCGTCAGAACGCAGTAGTTCTTCAGGAGACTTTGAAAAGCTTCGGTATCAATGTAAAGATCACCAACATTTCAGTGGGACCGGCTGTTACCCGTTACGAGCTTCAGCCTGAGATAGGCGTCAAGGTTTCAAAGATCGTTTCTCTTACCAATGATATCAAGATGGCTCTTGCGGCAGTTGATATCCGTATAGAAGCTCCTATCCCCGGAAAATCCGCGGTGGGAATTGAGGTTCCGAACAAGCACAGCTCCATGGTATATCTGGGAGATGTTTTCAAGAGCCAGGAGTTCATGGATGCAAAGTCAAGGATAGCCTTCGGTGTAGGTAAAGACATTGCCGGAAAGACCATAGTCACCGATATTGCAAAGATGCCTCACCTCCTTATCGCAGGATCCACAGGTTCGGGAAAATCGGTTTGTATTAACACCCTCATTATGTCCATGCTGTTTAAATACAAGCCGGAAGAACTCCGTATGATCATGGTAGACCCCAAGGTGGTTGAGTTAAGTGTTTACAACGGCATCCCTCACCTCCTTATTCCTGTAGTCACGGATCCCAAAAAGGCTGCAGCTGCCCTTAACTGGGCCGTGGCCGAGATGACAGACAGATATAAGAAGTTTGCGGAAAGCGGTTCAAGAGATCTTAAGGGATATAATGAAAAGATCGAGAGAGTCATTAACGATCCCGAGGTCCCCGAGGACCAGAAACCCGAAAAGCTGCCTCAGATAGTAATCATAATCGACGAGCTTGCTGACCTTATGATGGTATCCAGCCAGGAAGTGGAAGATTCCATCTGCCGTATAGCTCAGCTTGCCCGTGCCGCCGGAATGCATCTGGTTATCGCTACCCAGCGTCCTACAGTAGATGTCATCACCGGTCTTATCAAGGCCAATGTTCCGAGCCGTATCGCTTTTGCGGTTTCTTCAGGAACCGATTCCCGTACCATCATTGATATGAATGGTGCCGAAAAGCTTCTCGGAAAGGGAGATATGCTGTTCTTCCCTCAGGGCATCCCTAAGCCGGTTCGTGTTCAGGGTGCCTTTGTTTCCGATCAGGAAGTCGGGGCCGTTACGGATTTCATCAAAAAGACTATGGGTGACATACAATACAGCGAAGACATTCAGGCTCAGGTACAGTCAGGAGGCGGTGCTGCCGGTGCCGGCAGTTCCCAGAGTGACCTGGATGATCTTTTCTTTGAAGCCGGCCAGCTCATTATCGAATCCGAGAAAGCATCCATCGGTATGCTTCAGCGTAAATTCCGCATAGGCTTTAACCGCGCTGCAAGAATCATGGATCAGCTGGCAGAGGCCAATGTGGTTGGACCTGAGGAAGGCACAAAACCCAGAAAGATACTTATGAGTCTTGATGAATTTAATGCTCTGAATTCTTAGGATACATTCCTTTGAAGATATTTTTGTTGTCTGATTTTTACTAGGGAGAAAGAGGTACGAAATGAAGTCTGATATCGAAATCGCACAGGAAGCCGTTATGGAACGTATTACCGACGTCGCTGCCAGATACCAAATTGAGGCAGACGATCTCGAGCAATACGGAAAGTACAAAGCAAAGCTCAGCAATGAACTCTGGGACAAATTAAAGAACCGTCCAAACGGAAAACTGGTTCTGGTTACTGCCATCAATCCAACACCTGCAGGAGAAGGAAAGACCACAACATCCATAGGTCTAACTGATGCATTAAACTATGTTGGCAAAAAAGCAGTAGTTGCCCTGAGAGAGCCTTCACTCGGACCCTGTTTCGGTATAAAGGGCGGAGCTGCCGGCGGCGGATATGCCCAGGTGGTTCCTATGGAGGATCTCAACCTTCACTTCACAGGTGATTTCCATGCCATAACCAGCGCAAACAATCTTCTCGCCGCACTACTCGACAATCACATCCAGCAGGGCAACGAGCTCAGGATCGATCTTAAGAGCATTAACTGGAAACGCTGTGAGGATATGAATGACCGTCAGCTCAGAAACATTGTCATCGGAATGGGAAGAAAGACTGACGGAGTGGTAAGAGAAGACCACTTTGTCATCACCGTTGCATCCGAGATAATGGCTATCCTTTGTCTTGCAGACGACATGGATGACCTCAAAGCCCGTCTCGCACGTATCATAGTTGCTTATGATGTTGACGGAAATCCTGTAACCGCCGATATGCTTCATGCCACAGGTTCTATGGCAGCACTTCTTAAGGATGCCATAAAGCCAAACATCATCCAGACCCTTGAGCACAATATGGCCATCGTTCATGGCGGACCTTTTGCCAATATTGCTCACGGCTGCAACTCCGTACAGGCAACACGTTTTGCTCTTAAGCTCGGTGACATTGCCGTTACTGAAGCCGGATTCGGTGCAGATCTCGGTGCAGAGAAATTTTTTGATATCAAGTGCCAGATGGCAGGATTCAAACCTGATGCCGTTGTTCTCGTAGCAACCGTAAGAGCCCTTAAGTATAACGGCGGCGTTCCGAAGGCAGAGCTTTCCACAGAAAATCTCGATGCATTGAGAAAGGGTATAGTAAATCTCGAAAAACATATAGAAAACCTTCAGACCTATGGCGTTCCCGTAGTTGTTGCCATAAATCAGTTTGCATCCGACACAGAAGCAGAGCTTAACTTCATAGAAGATTTCTGCCGTAACAAGGGGGCTGACTTTGCTCTTTCCAAGGTTCATGGCGAAGGAGGAAAGGGCGGTGTAGAGCTTGCCAATGCAGTCATCAGGACACTGGAGACTAAAGAATCCAATTTCAAACCTGTACAGAATCTTTCAGAATCACTTTATGACAAGATCAATTCCGTAGCCATCAATATATATGGTGCCGACGGTGTGGATTTCGAGCCTAAGGCAAAGAAAGCTCTTGATAAACTCACAGAGCTTGGCTTCGGAAATGTACCTGTATGTATGGCAAAGACCCAGTACAGTCTCAGTGATGACCCCAAGAAGCTTGGAAGACCTTCAAACTTCCGTATCACCGTGAGAGAAGCATATGTTTCTGCCGGTGCAGGCTTCATAGTATGCCTCACAGGAGATATCATGACCATGCCGGGACTTCCCAAAAAACCGGCTGCCTTTGATATCGACGTGGTTGACGGAAAGATCGTAGGATTGTTCTGAGGATATTTATCAACCCCACGAAAGATCAGGTCAGGGAGCATTTAACGGTGCTTCCCTGATCAAAAAATCATTTTAGAAAAGAGATAAAATTATATGGCTAAATTAGCAGAATGGCTTTCAGATATATCTTTTGATACCTTACAGGGAGACCCTGCCGGGACCGCTGTGGAAGAGGTTGTATTCGATTCCAGAAAAGCTGCCCCTCAAACAGTATTTGTATGCATGAAGGGTGCCAATGTTGATTCCCACAAGTATATCCCTGATGTGATCTCGAAAGGATGCACCGCAATAGTAGTGGAAGAGAATCTCTCCGAGGCCGGTATAGATCAAGCTGCCATCGGTAAGGATATCACTATAGTTAAAGTTGCAAATTCCAGAGAGGCCCTTGCAAAACTCAGTGCATCCCGTTTCGGTCATCCGTCAGAGGAGCTTACTGTTATCGCCATCACAGGCACCAAGGGAAAAACCACAACAGCACATATGATACATCAGATCCTGGAGTCAGCCGGTAAAAAAGCCGGCTGCATCGGAACTACCGGCGTGGAGTATTGCGGAAAACATATACCTACAAAAAACACCACTCCTGAGTCCTATGACCTCCAGCATTATTTCAGGGATATGGTGGATGAGGGATGCAGTTATGTGGTTATGGAGGCTTCTTCACAGGCCTTCAAGCTCCACAGAGTGGATGCCATCACCTTTGATTACGGCATATTCACAAATATTGAACCCGATCACATCGGACCTAATGAACATAAGGATTTCGAAGAGTACAAATTCTTCAAGAGCTGTATATTTAAACAGTCTAAAACCGGTATCGTAAATCTTGACGCAGATTACGCAACGGAGTTTATAGAAAATGCCCCCTGTAAGATCTACACCTATTCTCTGGAAAAGCCGGCTGATTTCACGGCAGCTGATATTAAGCCTATAAATGACCATGAATTTGTCGGTGTCGAATTCCAGGTTCAGGGCCACACAGATCTTTCGGTACGTCTCGACATGCCGGGAAAATACAATGTTTCCAATGCCATGGCCGCCATCACCTGTCTTTCCCTTGCCGGCATTGAAAAGAAATCCATTCTTCATGCTCTAAGCCGCATAAAGGTTGACGGCAGAACAGAAGTAGCATTTAAAAACAAGGATATGTCAGTACTTGTTGACTATGCCCACAATGAGATGGCCATGGAAAATCTTCTGGTTACTCTCAGGGAATATGCACCAAAAAGACTTGTGGTACTTTTTGGATGCGGAGGAAACCGTGCAAAGGACAGACGTTACGGCATGGGCAAGGCTGCGGCCAAATATGCTGACTTAAGCATTCTTACTGCTGATAACTCCCGTTTTGAAGAAACGGAGGACATCATCAATGATATTAAGTCAGCACTGGTTCCCGCAGGAGGCAAATACGTCGAGATCCCGGACAGAAGAGAGGCCATAGAATATGCCATGACCCACGCAGAACCGGGAGATATGATAGCAGTTATCGGTAAGGGCCATGAGGACTATCAGGAGGTTAAGGGTGTTCGCACTCATTTCCTTGACAAAGAAGTTATTGCCGAGACTGCTGCCAAATACAATCTTTGATTTAAGAAGGACATTTTATGATTACCGCAGATAAAAGCTTTGGTTTTACAGATGATGACATAGAGGAGATAGTTCTTGACTCCAGAAAACAAATGAACCATGCATTGTTCGTTCCCATCATCGGCGAACGCAGTGACGGACATGACTATATCGACATGGCCATACAAAACGGTGCCATTGCCGTTTTAAGCTCGAGAGATATCTCCCCACTTAAGGAAAAATATCCGGATGTCAGGTTTTATCAGGTAAATGATACAAAAGAGGCCCTTCAGGAGATAGGTTACATGGAGCGTCTCAAGTTCCATGGCACTGTTATAGGAGTAACAGGTTCCGTGGGAAAGACCACCACCAGAACCATGATAGCTACAGCACTCAGTGCCGGAAAAAAGGTATTTCAGACCGCCGGCAATGCAAACTCCCAGGTTGGAGTTCCTATTACAATGTTCCAGATGGCCCGCTCGGGAGCAGATATCGCGGTTATCGAACTTGGGATGTCCGAGCCGGGAGAGATGACAAGAATTGCTCAGATCGCCTGTGTGGATGCCGCAGTCATTACCAATATAGGTATCGCACATATAGAGCAGCTTAAAACCCAGGAGAACATTCTCCGTGAGAAGCTTCATATCCTTGACGGTACACCTGACGGTGGTATCCTTTATATCAATGCGGACGATCCTATTTTAAGCAAACTCACCCCGGACAGTATCCATGACTTCGGAATAGCAAAGGATATCAGTCTCACCATAAGACAGTACTCAAAGGATGACTATCCTCTGACACTTTCCGTCAAGGGTGATCACATGCTTCAGAATGCTTCGGCAGCCATGCATATAGCGGAATTTGCCGGCGTGGATACGGAAGATGCAAAGGATAAACTCATGTCCTTCACCGGAGTTACAGGCCGCGGAGAAACCTTTAAAACCAAAGCCGGCGTCACAATCATAGACGATGCCTACAACGCATCACCTGTTTCCATGAAAGCAGGTCTTGACACCTTATCTCAGCTTGAAGGAAACCGGAAGATCGCAGTTCTTGCAGATATGCTTGAACTCGGAGAGTATACTTTGGATTATCACCGAGAGGTCGGTGTATACCTTGCTACTCTTCCTATTGATGTAGTATTTCTTTACGGTGAAAAAGCCGCATCTATAGGCGCCGGCATTAACGCAGCCTTTGATGCTCCCGACATTTCACTTGGTGACAGTGATATCAGGAACAGGGCCGGTAAAAAACCAACCATAGAATATTTCAACGATTTTTCAGAGCTCAAAAATACTATACAAGCCATTGCAAAGGATCAGGATGTGATACTTTTCAAGGGTTCCAACAGTATGAAGCTTACTGAGATCGTTAAAGCCTTTAAACAGGATATTGTATAAATGTACGCAAAGATCATAGTAGACATTACAAACGAAGCTCTGGACAGAGCTTATACATATCGAATACCTGAAGGAATGAAGGTAAACGCCGGGGATAGAGTTTCTATCCCCTTTGGTGTTTCTAATGCCAAAAAAACAGGCTATGTAATAGGTCTTACAGAAACCGTGGATTACGATCCCTCCCGTGTAAAAGATATCAAAGAGGTTCTGAATAACGCGATATCCGTTAAGGAACAGCTCATAGGTCTTGCTTCCTGGATGTCAACCGAATACGGAACAACTCTTATCCAGTGCCTGAAAACCGTACTTCCGGTGAAACGCGCCGTACGAAAGAATTCCCGCCGTATAGATCCTCTTTTAAGGTATCAGGATGAAAAGGATGATTACCATGAGCTGAATCCCGAGCAAAAGGCCGCTGCCGATACTGTGATCGACGGCTTCAGGAAGTGCAGGAACATTTCAGAATCCGCTGCGGAATCACCTGAAGAATCCATCCCGGACTCTAAAAACCTCAGGGACACCTGTATAAAGGATGTACCACGGTATCTTCTTCACGGAATAACCGGTTCGGGAAAAACCGAAGTATACCTTCATGTAATGGAGGAGGTCATAAAGTCCGGCTATAAAGTAATCATGCTCATACCTGAAATCTCCCTCACATACCAGACTGTTATAAGAGTCTCAACCAGATTTAAAGGCCGTGTGGCTATACTGAATTCACGCATGAGCATGGGAGAGCGTTACGAGCAGTATATGAAGTGCGAGAAAGGTGAAGTCGACATCCTGGTGGGACCCCGTTCAGCCATATTCGCCCCCTTTGACAGGCTTGGCATCATAATCATGGACGAAGAGCATGAAGGCGCCTACAAATCAGAAACGGCCCCCAGATATGAAACCCGGGAGGTTGCCTACCAAAGAGCAAAATTGAGCCAATGTCCCGTTTTATACGGTTCCGCTACCCCTTCGGTACATATATACACAGAAGCCCTGAAGGGAAGCATCACTCTTCTTGAACTTCACAGGAGAGCAAGACTGGGTTCAAATCTCGCCGAAACCGAGATAATCGACTTACGAACCGAACTTGAAAACGGAAACCGCAGTGTCTTTTCGGAAAGACTTTATGAGCTCATAAAAGAAAAGCTATCAGCCCATCAGCAGATCATGCTTTTCATGAACCGGAGAGGGTACAGCAGTTTCGTATCCTGCAGAAGCTGCGGGCAGGCCATAAAATGCCCTCACTGCGATGTTTCCCTGACCCTTCACAGGGACGGGATACTTCGGTGCCACTATTGCGGGCATGAAACACCGCTTATGAAGAAATGCCCCGGCTGTGGCAGCCCGTATCTTGCGCCCTTTGGCTTCGGAACCGAAAAACTTGAAAGCCTTGTGAAAAAGACATTTCCCGAGGCCGTTGTGATCCGTATGGATGCAGATACCACCAAAAACAAGGGCGGTCACGAAAAACTCCTGGAACAGTTCAGGAATCATAAGGCAGACATACTTATAGGAACCCAGATGATCGTAAAGGGACACGACTTTCCGGATGTGACCCTTGTAGGTCTCATAGCCGCAGATTTAAGTCTTTCGGCACCGGATTTCCGGTCTTCCGAAAGAACATTTCAGCTTATCACCCAGGCAGCGGGAAGAGCCGGCAGGGCAGGGGGTCCCGGCAATGTCATTATCCAGACATATCAGCCGGATCACTACGCTATAGCTCTTACAACCACTCAGAATTATAAGCTGTTTTACGAAAAAGAGATCAGCTTCCGCAGGCTGATGGGTTATCCGCCTCTGGAATACCTGATGACCATACAGCTCTTATCAAAGGACGAGGAAATCCTGACACTTATCAGCAATTCGGTATCTGAGCTGTTTAAGCCGGATTGTTCCGAAAAAAAAGCGGAGTTTATCGGTCCCCTGGAGGCAAGCGTATATAAGGTGAATGACATATACCGAAAAATCGTGTATATTAAACATCCTGAACATGATATAATCATACAGTTAAGGGACAGATTTACTGCGCTTGTCCGGGAAAAAGACAAGCGTGGATTTGTTATGCTTAACTATGACCTTCAGTAAATCCCATGTGCCGGAGGTTTACGGTTAAATACACCTGAACCGCGGCCTGTGATAAAGAAACTGTATTTTCAGAATGGAGTAAAAAATGGCTTTAAGAACAATCAGAGTAATCGGCGACCCAATCCTTGAGAAGGAGTGTAAGCCTTTGAAAAATATTTCCGACCGCACAAAGGAGCTTATCATGGATATGTTTGAAACCATGTATGATGCCAATGGTGTCGGACTTGCAGCTCCGCAGGTTGGTATACTTCGACAGCTTTTTGTTGTTGATATCGGAGATGGCAAACGTTACGTATGCATCAATCCCACTGTAACAGCCATAGGCGAGGAGTGCCAGACCGGGGAGGAAGGCTGTCTTTCAGTACCCGGTAAGGAGGGAGTTGTAACACGCCCTCTTAAGGTACACGTAAAGGCCTATGACATTAACATGGAAGAGTATGAGTTTGATGCAGAGGGTCTTCTTGCCCGTGCCATGGCTCATGAGAACGATCATCTCCACGGCATCCTTTACACCGAAAAGGTTGAAGGTGAACTGGAGGATGTAACTTACGAAAATCTCGAAGAGTACGATTACGAAGACGAGGAATAAAGATTCATTGTAGGGAGGTAGTCTTTTGAAAGTCATATTTATGGGCACACCTGATTTTGCGGTTTCCACCCTGGAAGCGCTGTACAAAGCAGGACATGAGATAAGCCTTGTGGTGACACAGCCTGACCGTCCGAAGGGGCGTCACGGGGAAGCACAGAAAAGCGACGTAAGGATCGCCGCGGAAAGTCATTCGATCCCTGTCATCACCCCTTTAAAAATACGGAATGACGAGGAGGCCAAAAAGCTTCTGAAGGACCTTGCACCGGATGTTATAGTTGTAACCGCATTCGGTCAGATACTCCCGCAGGAAATCCTCGACATCCCAAAGTATGGATGTGTCAATGTTCATGCCTCACTGCTTCCCAAATACCGTGGAGCTGCACCCATCCAGTGGGCAGTCCTTAATGGCGACCCCGAGACCGGCGTCACCACCATGCAGATGGATGCGGGACTGGACACAGGTGACATTCTTCTCACCAAAAAAATAACTCTGGATCCAAAGGAAACCGGCGGAAGTCTTTTTGATAAGCTGGCTGTTCTCGGCGGTGAACTCATTGTGGAAACCCTTGATAAGATTGCCGACGGAAGCATTACCCGTACTCCTCAGGATCATGATACCGCAACCAAAGTAGGAATGTTCACCAAGTCCTTCGGTCTTATCAACTGGTCGGAGCCGGCAGTAAAGACAGAAAGAAAGATCCGCGGACTTAATCCATGGCCTTCAGCCTATACTTTCCTTTCCGGAAAACAGCTGAAGCTCTGGGATGCGGATGTTGTTTCCAAAGAGTTTTTTGATGCAGGTGCATTTGAAGAAGCAGCCGTATTGACTTCCGACAGGACTCCGGAGAATTCCGATAAATCTATGGAGGGACGTCTTTTCACAGATCATAAGAAAAATCTTATTGCCGTCTGCGGAGAAGATTTCCTGAAAATCAACGAACTTCAGCTGGAAGGCAAAAAACGTATGACAGCCGCTGATTTTCTTAAGGGCTATCGTTTTTAATATCAGGAGGTGATCACTATGTATGGATATCCGATGTATTATGGATATGATTGGACTTATTTTCTTGTTTTGATAGGTGTGGTTCTCAGCATGATTGCAAGCCACAATGTTCAGGCAACCTTTGAAAAATATTCGCATGTGCAGGCTTTTTCCGGTCTTACCGGAGCACAGGCCGCCAAGATGATACTTGAGAGAAACGGCATTAACAATGTCAGAATCCAGGGCATCGCCGGCAGTCTCACCGATAACTATGTACCTAGTCAGAAGGTACTGAATCTCAGTCAGTCAACCATCAACAGCACCTCCATCGCTGCCATCGGTGTGGCTGCACATGAGTGCGGACACGCTATCCAGGACGCAAGAGGGTATCAGCCGCTGATTCTTACAAGAACCATTTCTCCGATTTGCGCCATTGCATCAAAGGTATCTCTTCCGCTGATATTATTCGGATTCATCATCAGTATGACATCCCTTGTTCAGATCGGAATAATCACATTTGCGGTTGCCATATCCATTCAGCTTCTGACTTTACCTGTTGAATTTGATGCTTCCAGAAGAGCCGTTCAGACTCTGGCAGAGTACGGTATGGTAAATGACAACGAACTCAACGGTATCAAGGCTGTTCTCAAGGCTGCTGCATTAACTTATGTTGCAGCTGCCGCATCCTCAGTTCTTCAGCTTTTACGTCTGGTTTTACTTACACGCGGAAGCGGAAGAAGAAGAAGATAGGAAACCTATGGAAAATAAAAAGCCCTTTAAAAAACCTTATAATAAATCTTCCCGCCCGCATATGCACACCGGAAAGTCTCAGGAAAAGACCGCAGTTACACCGCGGTCTATTGCGATTTATAGCCTTAATAAAATCCTGGAAGAAAAACTGTTTTCCCACATCGTTCTGAGAGAACAGCTTCAGAAATACACCAATCTCACAGAACGTGACCGCGGTTTCATCACACGTCTAGTTGAGGGAACCCTGGAGTATACCATCCAGATTGATTTCATTCTAAACAGGCACAGTAAAACCCATACCAAGAATATGGATCCCCTTATAAGGACCGTTCTTCGTATGTCCTCTTATCAGATCCTGTATATGGACAGAGTTCCCGACAGTGCAGCCATTAATGAGGCGGTCAGCTTCATTAAATCACAAAGCGACAAAAAGATTGCCTTTCTGTCAGGCTTCGTAAACGGAGTACTCCGCACCATATCAAGAGAAAAGGAGAACATATTCGCGGACCTCGCCCATACCGGAAAGACTCCTGCCTATATTCGTCTGAGTACGCCTTTATGGCTCTATGATTATCTCAGGGTAATGTATGGAAGAGAGACCACAGAACAGATGCTTGACTGGTTTTTAAAGGGTTCAAAAAAGAACTATGTACGTTTTAAAGACGGACACTCTGAAGTGATGGATGGTAATATCTCAAAAACAAAGCTTTTCAAGAGCGGAGATATAACTGTCCAGGATTATGCTTCACAGCAGGTCGGAATAGAAGCGGATCCCCATACGGGAGATCTGGTAGTGGACGTTTGCGCTGCTCCCGGCGGAAAGAGCTGTCATATAGCTGAACTTCTTCAGGGAACCGGCCATGTTGACGCAAGAGACCTTACCGAAGACAAGATCACACTTATCAACGAAAACATCGAACGTCTTTCACTTGAGAATATTTCGGCAAAGGTGTTTGACGCGAGAGTTCCGGATCCGGAACTTCTGGACGAGTCCGGCAACGGAAAAGCGGACATCGTATTGGCGGATCTTCCATGTTCGGGACTTGGAATCATGGGTAAAAAGCCGGACATCCGTTTCAATACTTCATTAAACAGCATAAAGGAACTCCAGACACTTCAAAGAGAGATCCTTAACACCGTTACAAAATACGTAAAACCCGGCGGAAAGCTTATATATTCCACCTGCACACTCAGCAAAGAGGAGAATGAAGACAACAGGGATTTCATACTTTCCCTTCCGGGATTTACTCTGGAAAAAGAGAAAAAATTCTTACCGGGAGAGCCTTCAGACGGCTTTTATCTTTGCGTGTTCAGAAAGGCCTGACAGATCCGGGTTTTCGACCCGGGATTCTGTGAAAGCGTCTGCTTCCGGGCAGAACAAACCGATTTTATTAAAATGAAAAATATACGAGACCTTGAAATAAAGGAATTAACAGAATTAATAGAAAGCATGGGGGAGAAGTCCTTTCGCGCAACGCAGCTTTATCAATGGCTTCATGTGAAGCTTGCTGACGGTTTTGACGAAATGACCAATCTCCCAAAGTCTCTCAGGGAAAAACTTTCAGAGGACTACTATGCCACACTGCCGGAGACCGTTGAGGTTCTTACCTCCCGGATCGATGAAACAAAAAAATTCATAAACCGTATGAAGGACGGTCATGTGATCGAGTCCGTATGGATGAAATACCAGCACGGAAACTCCGTATGTATATCCAGCCAGGTGGGCTGCCGTATGGGCTGCAAGTTCTGTGCTTCAACCCTGGAGGGGCTTGCCAGAAATCTCACATCCGGTGAAATGCTCGGACAGGTTTACCGGATGGAAAGGGACACCGGCGAAAGAGTGGACAACATTGTCATAATGGGCTCAGGCGAGCCTTTGGACAACTATGAAGAATTCACCCGTTTTATACGTATGATCTCCGATAAAAACGGGCTCAATATTTCCCGCAGAAATATCACCGTATCAACCTGCGGCATTGTTCCCCGCATCAGAGAACTGGCAGACGAGAATTACGGTATCACTCTGGCTCTCAGCCTTCATGCGCCAAATGACGAAACCCGTAAAACCCTCATGCCCATAGCCAATAAATACTCTCTGTCGGAGATAATGCCTGCCATAGAGTATTATTTTGAGAAAACCGGACGTCGTGTAACCTTCGAGTATTCGGTTGTTGAAGGTGTTAATGACAACAAAAATGAAGCACAGCAGCTTGTCCGCCTCATACACGGCATGAAACAGAAGGGTAAGCTTCAGTGTCATGTGAACCTCATTCCGGTAAATCCTATAAAGGAAAGAGACTGGAAACGTCCGGACCGCAGCAAGATCGAAGCATTTCAGCATATCCTGGAAAAGAATGGCATCGCAGCCACCATACGCAGGGAAATGGGCTCTGATATTTCCGGATCCTGCGGACAGTTACGAAGAGATTACCTATCGAAGGAGTAGATGATGGACTTTTTTGCAAAGACAGACAAAGGCCGTAAAAGACGTATGAATCAGGACTACGTTTTTGCGACTTCAAAGCCTGTAGGGGCATTACCTAATCTTTTCCTCCTGGCCGACGGCATGGGAGGTCATAAAGCAGGTGATTTTGCCTCGCGTTTTGCTGTGGAAGAGTTTAGAAAATACATCAGTGAAGCACCAAAAGACATTCCCTCTGTTCAGCTTATACAGAATGCCATTTCCTCTGTGAATGAACGTCTGTACAAACTGTCCATGGAAGACGAAAACTACAGCGGTATGGGCACTACTCTGGTATCCGCATTTATTGATGATAATGTCATCACCGTAAGTAACATCGGAGATTCCCGTGCTTATATCATCCACGGAAATACCATAAAGCAGATCACCAGGGACCATTCCTACGTGGAAGAAATGGTGAGACGCGGCTTTATGCGCCGTGGTTCACAGGATTACCTTAATTCCAGAAACATCATAACCCGTGCAGTGGGTATAGAACCCCGGGTAGCTGCCGACTTCTTTGAAGTAGAGCTATCTGAGGGGGACTATTTTCTTATGTGTTCGGACGGACTCAGCAACATGGCTGATAATGAAAGCATCCGCAACATCGTCCGGGAACGGAATTCTGTCGAAAACAAAGTACAGGCGCTTATAGATATAGCCAATATCAACGGCGGAAAAGACAACATCGGCATCGTACTTGTTGACCCTTACGGAGAGGAGGTAGAGTCATGATGATTCAGGAAGGTCAGATCCTTGATGACAGATATGAAATTGACTCCCTCATCGGTCAGGGAGGCATGAGTTTTGTTTACCGTGCCACAGATAAGAAGATGGGCCGTGCAGTGGCCATCAAGGTACTGAAGGAAGAGTACTGTGAAGACGAAGATTTCATCAGGAAATTCCAGAATGAAGCTCAGGCTGCCGCAAAACTCAACCATCCCAATATCGTTGCGGTTTACGACATCGTGGATAATCACGAGGATAAGCTCCACTATATTGTGATGGAGCTTGTGGAAGGTATCACTTTAAAAACCTATATCCAGAGAAAGGGAGCCATGGACTCCAAGAAAGCCATCGCTCTGGCTCTTCAGGTAGTGGGAGGCATTGAACAGGCTCACAAAAACGGCATAGTACACCGTGACATCAAGCCTCAGAATATGATAGTATCCGATGACGGCACTGTTAAGGTTGCCGATTTCGGTATCGCAAGAGCTGCCACCCAGCAGACCGTAAACACAACCGTCATGGGCTCGGTACATTATATCTCTCCCGAGCAGGCACGTTCCGGACAGGCTGATGAAAGATCCGATATATACAGCTTCGGCTGCACCTTATATGAGATGCTTACAGGCAAGGTACCTTATGACGGAAGCACTTCTGTTGCTGTGGTATTTGCCCACATGGAAAATAAGATTCCGAGAGTCCGTGACCTGGTTCCCGAAGTTTATCCCGCACTTGATATCGCAGTCTTCAAGTGTATGCAGAAGCGCCCCTCCAGACGTTATCAGCATATAGGAGAACTGAGAGAGGATCTTCAGAAAGCGCTCAAAGATCCCGGAGGTTCTTTCTTTAAGGGAAAAATCCCCGAGGACCTGGATGAAACGAGAGTACTTTCGCCTGCTGAGCTGGATGACCTTAAGGCCCTGCAGAATCAGTCAGATTCAAAAGCGGAACAGCCTCACTACAGCGGAATACTGGGTTACCTTTATGATCACAATATAATAAGAGATCACATTATGCTATCCCGCATCATCACAGTCATATGCGGCATCGCTATACTGATACTGGTTCTGATCATAGGAAAAAACGTGGTGGATTTCTTCACCCGTGATACCACTCCTTTGGAAACTGCAGCCACCACAGTCGCAGAAACAGAGGAAACTACTGCTGTAAGCATTACCATCTCTGCCCTTGAAACCCGTATTCAGGGCATAATCGGTCTTACCGTAGATGAAGCGGAAGAGGAGCTCAGTGAGTATAACATTAGGATATTATCATCCGGTGCGGAATATTCCGACACCTACAACGAGGGTGTTATCATCAGCTACCCGGACAGGGATTACGCTTCCGGAAGCACCATAGAGGTAACTGTCTCCAAGGGTCCTCAGACAATTGTTTTTTACAATAAAAACAATCCTTATGACCTCAGCACTCTCAATGAAACAAAATTGCAGGATCTGGAGACCCGACTTAAGGAACGTGGCATTTCATACAGCGTAACCGAAGAATACTCGGATTCAGTTCCGGCAGGATATGTGATCCGTACAAACAAGCCGGATTCTTCAGGTTCTGAGCTGCTGGAGATTGTGGTCTCAAGAGGACTTAATGAGAACGTGGTCAATGTTCCGGATCTTAAGGAATACTCAGAACAGGATGCCCTTACAACCCTGTCTCTGCTTGAACTGACACCGGGAAATATTTCCTATCTCCCGGACAATACCGTTGAAGAAGGCATAGTGACCGGACAGTCCATAGCAGCCGGAACTCCTGTACCGAAGGGCACCACCATAAGCTTTACCGTATCGGCAGGCCCGAACGGAATTGCCAGTGTCAAGTCGGTTGATCCTCAGGACCTCACGACAATAACATCAGGCAAAGACGGCTGGTACAGTTCCATCAGTACCACTGTCTCCCTCGGATCCGGTGCGGAACCGGGATCAAATGAAACCATGCTGGTGTCCATAAGACTCCGTCAGGATGTGAACGGAGAAGAGCATTACAGAACTCTCCAGGAAGCCCGATCCTACGCCATCGGAACAGAGCTTCAGGTTGTATTCCCGACTATAAAGGGCGAAGAAGGAATACCTTCAGGTGTGGTTGAAGTTGTTAATGCTTCCACCGATACTGTCATTGCTTCCTTTGCATGTGCTTTCTCCCCGGAGGAGTAAGCTGCTTAATCGAGTAGGGGGAAGGCACCCCCTACTCGATGTCACGTTGGCCTTCAAATGAATATAAATATTCGCTTGAAGGCCGTATCGCGCAAACTAAGATTCATGAGGTAAAAATGTCTTTAAAAGGAAAAATCTACAAAGGAATAGGAGGCTTTTATTACGTTCACACTTCAGAAGGTGACTACGAATGTCGTGCCAAAGGCATCTTCAGAAATCGTAACGAAAAACCTCTGGTTGGAGATGATGCGGAGATTGAACCGGTCCAGGACAGCGAAAAGGAGCGGGAGGGTTCCGTTATCCGCATCCTTCCGAGAAAAAACCAGCTGATACGTCCGGAGGTTGCCAATATCGATCAGGCGGTAGTCGTATTTGCCCTTAGGCATCCGGACCCGAATCTGAGTCTCCTGGACAGATTTCTCATTCATATGGAACAACGGGACATACCTGTGGTCATTTTTTTCAACAAAGTCGATCTCATTGATGTTCCGGAAAGTGACCTTCCCGGGGAACCCGAAGAAGAATCCGTTCCAAAGTGGAAAAAGAAAAAAGATAAAGCCTTATCTATCCCGGAGATACATGCAGAGCACCCGGAACTCATCCCGGAGATATACAGAAGAGCAGGATATAAAGTTCTGGAAATAAGTACAAAGTCAGGAGACTGTTATGAGAGGATCATGGAGGTTCTCCGTGGAAAGACCACAGTTCTTTCCGGCCCCAGCGGCGTAGGTAAATCCTCCATCACCAATCTCATTCACCCGGATGCCAATATGGAAACCGGAGAACTGAGCCGTAAGATCGAGAGAGGAAAAAACACCACGAGACATACAGAATTTTTCTATATAGATGACGACACCTATGTGCTGGATACTCCCGGTTTTACTTCCCTCTATGTTAATGACATCGATCCGGAACGGCTTATGTACTATTTCCCCGAATTCGAGAGCCACAGACAGGACTGTCGTTTCAAAACCTGTATCCACATAGGAGAAAAAGACTGTGCCGTAAAAGATGCTGTACAGAAAGGTGAGATATCCCGGGAACGTTATGACAGTTATGTTCTTTTATACAATGAACTGAAATCCCAACGAAGATACTGATATTTTCAATGTCACCGGTTCATCCGGTCAGTTAAAAAGGACTTATCACAAAATGAAAAAACTTGCAGTTATAAATGACCTGAGCGGCATAGGCCGTAGTTCTCTATCCATACAGCTACCTGTGGTATCGGCCCTTTCGGTTACCTGCTGTCCTGTACCCACAGCCATCCTGAGCAGCCATACGGCATATAAAGAAGTAGCAACAGTAGGATTTAAAGATCATCTCGGAGATTTCTTTGATGCATGGAGAAAAAACGGCTTTATCTTCGACGGGATCCTTATAGGATATCTCGGAGATACAGAAGAACATCCAATGATATCTGACTTTATAAAGGACCAGAAAGCAAGAAATCCCGGGGTCAAAGTCATACTTGACCCTGTAATGGCTGATAACGGAAACCTTTACCGTAATATGACAGAAAAACATATCGAAGCCATGCTTTCCCTTGCAAAGTATGCCGACCTTATGACACCGAATCTCACTGAAGCTGCACTCTTAACCGATTTTGATTACGAGGGCATAAGGAAAACCCTGGAAGACTGCAGACATGACGCAGCCAAGGGTATGGTTTTCAACTCTTTAATGTCTGCCCTTCACCATATAACACCGGGAGCTGTCATAGTTACCGGAATAGAAGAAGAGAACGAGGCAGGACAAAAACAGCTTTTAAATGTCCTTTCCGAAACCGACGGAGATCTCCGATTCATCCGTAATCCCCGTACAGGTAACGGAAGACCGGGCACAGGTGATCTTTTCAGTGCCATAATAAGCGCAAAACTTCTGAACGGTACAGATCACGGGAAAGCCTGCCGTTCCGCGGCAGATTTTGTGGGGCTTGCGATCAAACATTCCGAAGAGCTTAATGTACCCGTTATTGAAGGTGTACAGTTCGAGGATCTGCTCCGGCATCTTTCGGATTCAGATTGATAAGCATTCGCCTCATATAACTTGAAAATACAAAAAAATAACGCTATAGTTATTAGGTGCTTTTTAAGCATATTTTATAGTTAATTTCCGGGAGGAGAGAGGATCTTATGTTAGACATTAAATTTGTCAGAGAAAATCCGGAGCTTGTAAAAGAGAATATCAAAAAGAAGTTCCAGGAAGAGAAGCTTCCACTGGTTGACGAAGTAATCAAATATGACGCAGAGGCCAGAAAGTGCCAGCAGGAGGCTGATGACCTTCGTGCAAAGAAAAATTCTGTTTCCAAGCAGATCGGTGCTCTTATGGCTCAGGGCAAAAAGGATGAGGCTGAGCAGATCAAGGCAGAGGTTTCAAAGTATGCCGAAAGACTTAAGGAGCTCGAAGAGTTACAGCCTAAGCTTAACGAAGAGCTCACAAAGCGTATGATGATCATACCTAACATTATCGATCCGTCTGTACCTATCGGTCCGGATGACACACATAATGTAGAGAATGAACGTTTCGGCGAGCCTGTTGTTCCTGATTTCGAGGTTCCATATCACACAGATATCATGGAATCCTTCGGCGGTATCGATATGGATGCTGCGGGACGTGTTGCAGGAAACGGATTCTACTATCTGCTTGGAGATATCGCACGTCTTCACTCAGCAGTACTCAGCTATGCCCGTGACTTCATGATCGGCAGAGGCTTTACTTATTGTATCCCTCCATATATGATCCGTTCAAAGGTTGTGGATGGCGTTATGTCATTCTCTGAAATGGAAGCCATGATGTACAAGATTGAGGGTGAAGATCTGTTCCTCATCGGTACTTCTGAGCACTCCATGATCGGTCGTTTCATCGATCAGATCCTTCCAGCAGATACATTGCCTTTATCACTTACATCTTATTCACCTTGTTTCCGTAAGGAGAAGGGTTCTCACGGTCTTGAGGAGCGTGGTGTTTACCGTATCCACCAGTTTGAGAAGCAGGAGATGATCGTAGTATGTGAGCCTGAAGATTCTATGGACTGGTATGCGAAGTTATGGAAGAATACAGTAGATTTCTTCCGTTCCATGGATATACCTGTAAGAACACTTGAGTGCTGTTCCGGAGATCTTGCCGACCTTAAGGTAAAGTCCTGTGACGTAGAAGCATGGTCACCTCGTCAGAAGAAGTATTTTGAGGTTGGTTCATGTTCAAATCTCGGAGATGCCCAGGCAAGAAGACTTAAGATCCGTATCAAGGGCAAGGACGGAAAGATCCATCTTGCACATACTCTTAACAATACCTGCGTAGCTCCGCCACGTATGCTTATTGCATTCCTTGAGAATCACCTTCAGGCAGACGGTTCAGTTACTATCCCTGAGGTTCTCCAGCCATACATGGGCGGAACCAAAGTTCTTACACCGAACTGGAACTCCATCGAGGGTAAGAAATAGCCTAATATAAATCATATGTCTGTTTCCGGATGACCTGAATAGTTATCCGGAAACAGCTTTTTATGGGAGGATTCTATTGGAACCACTTATCAAGGTCAGGGACTTATATAAAATCTTCAATATTGGAACCAACAAAGTCTATGCCCTGAACGGCGTTTCCTTTGATATATATAAGGGTGAGTTCATTGCCATAGTCGGAACCTCCGGCTCCGGAAAATCCACCTGTCTCAATATGCTGGCAGGACTGGAAGCCCCCAGCAGCGGGATCATACAGATCGCCGGCAAACGCATCGACCGGATGAATGAGTCACAGCTGGTGGCATTTCGAAGACAAAACGTAGGCTTTATATTTCAAAGCTATAATCTGATCCCATCCATGAATGCCCTTGAAAATGTATCCATGCCACTTATGTTTCGCGGCGTACCCTTAGAAACCCGGACAAAAGCCGCAAAACACTATATGAAGCTCATAGGCATAGGTGATCAGGGAATGCATATGCCTAATCAGATGTCCGGCGGTCAGCAGCAGCGTGTAGGTATAGCAAGAGCTCTGGTTATAGATCCAAAGATCATTTTTGCAGACGAACCAACCGGTAACCTTGATTCCCATACAACCGATGATGTCCTGAATCTGCTGAAAAAAATAGTAGAAGAGGAACACCGCACCCTGGTCATGGTAACCCATGATCCGCATATTGCATCATGGGCAGACCGCCAGTTAAGAGTTGTGGACGGTCATATAGTCGAAACCGTCATCAATAAAGAGAGTTCCATAGAACAGGAAATCCTCAGGGAAACCGGCTCCGAACCTTTTTGTGTCGTAACACCGGAAAACTGATATATATATATATAATTAAAATCGTGGGCATAGATTCTGCTTCGGCAGTATCGGAGGTAGAATGAAAAAAGCTGTATTATTGAAAAATCTTTTAATAAAAAAATTTTTGAGCATCAGTATATGCTTCTTCATGGTTCTGGCTGCTCTTACGTTCACTTCACCCATAAGTGCGAGAGCCTCCTATGTTGATACCAATCTCAATACTTTTATCCATGATGCTGATCCCACACCTGAAGGAGTGATAGGACAGGATATGCAGCTGACCGTCCGAATCGGCTATAACGGTAAAAACGGCCTCTACAATCCGAAATCCGATCAGATCAACAATGTAAGGGTTCGTCTTTCACAGGATCAGAATCTCATAAACACAAACGGTATAGTACCAAGTGCAAACAGGACCAATCCCTACGATCCCGACAATGAAGCAGAAGAGTCAGAAGCTTACAACGAAGGTTACCAGGCAGGTGCCGCCAGAGCTTACAATGCTTCCCTCGGTCTCACATATCCTGTAGACGGAGGCGTCTATCCTCTGGAGATTAATTCCTCCACCATGACTCAGGAAAAGAGACTGGGCACCCTCAAAAAAGGAGAGTATGTTGAAGTTACCTTTAATGTACACTTAAGAAGTGACATCAAGGCCGGTTACTACGGGGTTCCCGTATCTATATTTTATGATGTTCCCGAAAATCCTTCAGGAGACTACGGAAGTCTCAACAGAGCCGAGTTCATAAATATTTCTGTACTCGAGCAGGGGGAGATAACGGATCCCGCATCAACCGAGAAGGAATCTGCTTTTGTGGTAGGTGAAAACCAGGTCACTCCTGCCGCAAGCTATCCATCACAGATGGCTTATACCGTGAATTTCCGAAACCAGACAAACCGTACTCTCTACGATGTCAAGGTTCATATGGAGAATGCTCTGGACCCAACCAAAGAATTCCAGAATACAGCCTATTCAAAGGCAAGCGCTTCAAAACAATTTCCTTTCGAGATAAGCCAGTCCAACTATGACCAGACCTTCGAGGCCGTAACTCCCGAAGAGATCATTTCCCCGGCTTATGTCCTGAACATAAAAAGAAATGCTGCCAGCGGTTATTATCCCATCATTTATACCGTAACCTACAAGCGCACACCTGATGCAACCCTGCAGTCAAAGGAAACTCATACTTTCTTTGTAAATATCAATAACCCTTCCATGAATGATACCGAACCGGACTCCACAAGAGAGTTCAATGCAAACGACCGTACAAAAGCACGTCTTGTTGTAGGTTCATACCATACCGAACCGGAAGCGGTTTATGCAGGTCAGCCTTTTAAACTGTTTGTGGAAATAGAAAATGCCAGCACAAATATAAACGCCAGCAACATTCTCCTTACCGTTGAATCCGAAAAGGTAGATAATTCCAATGTTTTCTCAACGGAAAACGGCGCCAACTCCACAGTTATAAATGCTCTGAATGCAGGCGAAAAAAAAGAGGTTTCATGGACCATGATCGCAGGCGCAGGTGTAAACCCGAGAGCCTATGCCATCACCGTCAACGAAAAATTCGACTCACCTGAGTTTAAGAACGCTGAAGAAAAAGTGACACTGGATATAGAAGTAAAGCAGATTCCCCGTCTGTCCTGCACAGGATATGACATTATGCCACAAAGTGTGACAGTAGGAAGCGAATCCAATGTCATGTTCAATATAAACAATACCGGTAAGGTTATTCTTTATAATGTAACAGTTTCTTTTGACGCCGATTCCATACAAAGCACAAGTGCTTATGTAGGTAACATTAAGCCGGGAGAATCAGGCACCGTTGATGCCATGGTCACCGGAATCTCACCCACTATGGATGACGGAACAATCCATGTCACCATCACCTATGAGGACATTAACGGAGAGGAATCGACACAGGAGGAGACCATCAATCTCTACGTGACGGAGGATATACCTGAAGAATTCGAAAGGGTTTACCCGGAGGATGACGGCGTCAAGGCTTCTCCTATAGACTCCTTTAAGCTTCCCGGAGCCATACTTGCCGGCATACTGGCCGCAGCAGGAACAGTCTTCTTTATAAGAAAAAAGAAGAAGGAAAAGGAACAGAAACAGGATACAGATGAGACTATCTGATTTATTTAAGCTTGCAATAAGTAATCTTAGAAGGCGTAAAACCAGGACCCTGCTGACAATTCTCGGCGTTGTCATCGGTACAGCGTCCATAGTTGTCATGGTTAGCCTGGGTCTCGGAATGAGTGACATGATGCTGAAATCCTATCAGGATGAAGGATCGCTCACTCTTATCCGTGTTCGCGAAAGCTACGAAAACAGAGAAAGCAATTCAAGGAACAAGAAACAGACAGAGCTCACGGATGAAAATGTCGAAATCTTTTCTTCTCTTGACCATGTGGTGAGCGTAAGTCCTTCTCTTGAAATAAATTGCACTGCCAAATGCAATGGTTATGATGGCAGTTTTACCATATGCGGTGTTTCCCAATATTATCTCGAGCAGCTGAAGCTCAGAGATGGTGGCACCATACCTGAACCCGATCAGGGACAGCTCAGCCTTATACTCGGAAACCAGCTCCTCTATAACTCCTTTTATAAGCCGACTACCTACGAGAGCATCGAGATCAATCCTGATAAAGATACCATCTTTTTTATTTTTCCCGAGAGCAGCTACGTTGATAAAAAAAGCAACAGTTCAGAGGAAGCCCCCAAAACCAAGGTAACCAAAAAATATATTTTTCCCATATGCGGCATCATACGCGGCGGAAAAGAAGACTGGTCCTACGACTCTTACAATGTATATGCAGACATCAATACGCTGAAACGTTTCCTGCAGAAAATATACAAAAAGGCTCTGGTTCCAAATCCCCGTACAACCAAGAACGGAAAACCCTATACCTATTACGTGTACGATACCATCTATGTTTTTGTGGATGATATGGCCAATGTCAAGGACGTACAGACTCAGATCTCAAACCTCGGCTTTAGCGTAAGCTCCAACATGGAATGGCTTGAATCTGCCCAGGAGTCCCTCAATATGGTTCAGATGGTGCTTGGTGGAATAGGAGGAGTTTCCCTTCTGGTTGCTGCCATAGGCATCATGAACACTATGATGATGTCCATATATGAACGTACAAAAGAGATTGGTGTAATGAAGGTGCTCGGATGCGATATGTCGGACATCAAAAACATGTTCCTCTTTGAATCCGGAATAATCGGTCTCATGGGTGGCATCGCGGGGCTCATTGTAAGCTACATCATTTCTTACATTATCAATTTCTTCAGCTCATCCGGCAGCAATGACATGGTTTCCATGTTCATCGGATACGGCAACAACAGCGGATCCCTGTCCTATATACCTCTGTGGCTGGCAGGCTTCGCCATCGTTTTCGCCATTGCCGTGGGGTCCATAGCGGGTTACATTCCGGCTGTGAGAGCTATGAAGCTCAGTCCTCTTGCGGCTATCAGAAATGAATGATACGAGCGGTCGGGCATCAATTTGAATGCGAGTCGCTTCGTCGGAAAAATCAAGACAGACCCCCTAAGAACCACTTGGCCCTCGCCAATGTCAGAGTTCTCTTTATGACAACATCTGACTTGACGAGGGGGCTAAGGAAAAAGGAATCCAAGTGGTTCTAAGGGGGTCTGTCTTGATTTTTCTCGACTCAGCTCAACGCATTCAAATTGATGCCCGACCGCTCTTCTTTACATATACCTCTATTAAGTAATACCTGCTATATTAGAATGAAATGTTGTTTATCCTTTATTCGGATGCTATAATTCAGTTCATGTATATCAATTGCAATATAGGGGAGTAATCATGATTAAGGTAGCAAAGTTTGGCGGCAGTTCCTGTGCCTCTGCAGAACAGTTTAAAAAAGTAAAGGATATCATTGTTTCAGACAAAAGCAGACATTACATCGTAGTTTCTGCTCCGGGCAAGCGTGATTCCAAGGATACAAAGGTAACAGATATGTTGTACCAGTTGTACAATGCTGCATCCTCTGAACAGAATTTCAATCCGATCCTCTCAAAGATCAAGGAACGCTATCAGGAGATCATTGACGGACTCGGCCTTGATATCAATATGGATGAGGACTTTGATAAGATCGCTCATGACCTTCTTGACGGTGCAGGCAAAGACTATGCCGCATCCAGAGGTGAATATCTCAATGCAAAGCTTATGGCTGCATATCTTGGTTTTACCTTTATCGACTCTGCATCCTGCTTTGTATTCAACAAGGACAGAACCTGTGATTTTGCAAAAACCGAAACAGCTATCAATGATGCACTGACCGATGTTGATTATGCGGTTTTCCCCGGTTTCTACGGTGCAAATGAGAATGGTGATATCGTAACTTTCTCAAGAGGAGGTTCTGATGTTACGGGTTCCCTCATTGCAGCTGCCGAGCATGTAGATCTTTATGAGAACTGGACAGATGTATCAGGCTTCCTTGTAGCAGATCCACGTATCGTAAAGAATCCTGAAGTCATTGATTATATAACTTACAGAGAGCTTCGAGAGTTAAGCTACATGGGTGCCGGAGTTCTTCACGAAGATGCCATCTTCCCTGTACGTAAAGAGGGTATCCCTATCCAGATCAAGAATACCAACAAACCTGATGATCACGGAACCATGATTGTACAGGACACTTTGAAGAAGCCTCGTTTCGTCATCACCGGTGTAAGCGGTAAGAAGAATTTCTGTGCCCTCAACATTGAAAAAGCCATGATGAACGCCGAGATCGGTTTCGGTCGCAAGATCCTGACAGTTCTTGAAGACAACCATATTTCTTTTGAGCATATTCCTTCCGGCATTGATACCATGACTCTGGTTATACACCAGGAAGAGCTGGAGACCTGTGAACAGAAGGTTCTTAACGGAATACAGCGTGCCGTTAATCCGGACATGATAGAGCTTGAATCCGACATAGCTCTTGTTGCCGTTGTAGGTCGTGGCATGAAGTCCTCCCGCGGTGTCGCAGGAAGAATCTTCTCAGCGCTTGCCCATGAGTACATCAATATTAAAATGATCGATCAGGGTTCAAGCGAGTACAATATCATCATCGGAGTCAGAAACGAAGACTTTGAAAAAGCAATTAAAGCAATATATAATATGTTTGTTTTAAGTGCTAAAAACTAAAGGAATCTGATCATTCTTTTACCCGGGACTTAAAAGACCCGGGTTATTTTTATCATGTAATATCAGGAGATCAAGTGAAAATATATGTTATAGGCGGTGGTGCAGCCGGTATGATGGCTGCCATAGCAGCCAAGGAAACAAACCCCGATGCAGAAGTTCATCTGGTGGAAAAAAATGATAAGCTTGGAAAGAAGATTTTTATAACAGGAAAAGGCCGGGGTAATGCAACCAACGCATGTGACATTGAAGAATTCTTCAAAAACTATGTCACAAATCCGAGATTTTTGTATTCTGCCCTTTACTCATTCACGAATTATGATGTTATAGATCTTTTGGAGAAAAACGGATGCCGCACAAAAACAGAACGCGGTGACCGCGTTTTCCCTGTATCAGACCATGCTTACAGCATCACGGATGCGTTGAAGCATTATATCAAAAAGCTTGGTGTTGAGATCCATTACAAAACCGAAGTCCGGGCTGTCACCTATAAAAAGGATCAGGTAGCCGGAATAGAAACCTCTCATGGAAAATACCCCGCAGACAGAGTAATAGTAGCTACCGGAGGACTTGCATATCCTTCAACAGGTTCTACCGGAGACGGTTACAGATTTGCAAAGGATGCAGGTATGACAGTTACGGAGACCTATCCTTCGCTTGTCTGTCTCACGGTTCATGAGCCGGACATTTTCCGATTAAAAGGCCTCACCTTAAAAAACATAGAGGTACGTATCTCAGAAGACAACGGTAAAACTCACTTTAAAGAATTCGGAGATCTGGACTTTATGGAGGAAGGGTTAAGAGGGCCCGTGATCATTTCGGCATCTGCGGTTCTTACAAAGCATCTCAATGCTTATGACCCTGCAAAAAGAAAGATCCTGACAGTACATATAGACCTGAAGCCTGCCCTTAATGACTCACAGCTTGACGAAAGGCTTATCAGAGATTTTCAGGAATTCAAAAACAAGGAGCTTCGGAACGCCTTTTCCAATCTGTTCCCTTCACAGCTTATACCTGTTTTCAATGCCCGTCTTGAGCAGAAGGGTGTGGATATAAATAAAAAGGTCAGTGAGGTCAGCCGTGAAACCAGAAAGACCATCATTGACCTGATAAGAAACTTTGATTATACCGTAAGCGGCACCGGAAGTTTCAAGGAAGCCATCGTCACCCAGGGAGGCGTTTCGGTGAAGGAAATCTCCCCCAACACCATGGAGTCCAAAAAAATCAAAGGCCTGTATTTTGCCGGAGAGGTTCTGGATGTGGATGGGTTTACCGGGGGGTTCAATATGCAGATGGCCTTTTCAACAGGACACCTTGCAGGACAGCAGGCAGCATTAACAGCACCAATATGATAATCAAAAACAGGTATCAGAAAGTGAATTCTTTAATTGATACATAATTCAGGAGGAATTTATGCCATACAATATAGCAATCGACGGACCTGCCGGAGCAGGAAAATCAACAATAGCAAAAGCGGTAGCCAGAGAACTCGGTTATGTTTATATCGACACGGGTGCCATGTACAGAGCAGTGGGACTTTACTGCCTTAACAACGGAATAGACACAAATGATGAATCCTCAGTTGTTGCCAGCATAAAGGATATAGACATTAGCATAAGCTATGACGAAGAAGGAGCACAGCAGGTTTTTCTCAATGGAGAAAATGTAAGCTCTAAAATAAGAACACAGGAAGTAGGGGCAGCCGCTTCAACAGTATCACAGTATCAGCCCGTAAGAGACCTGCTGGTAGCCCTCCAGCAGAAGCTTGCCTCGAAAACATCTGTAGTCATGGACGGTCGTGATATCGGTTCAAAGGTTCTGCCAAACGCAGATACAAAGATTTATCTTACAGCTTCGGTAGAAGAAAGGGCAAGACGCCGCGCAAAGGAACTGATGGAGAAGGGTGAGACCTGCGACATCAAAGAAGTTGAGAAAGAGATCGCGGAACGTGACTACAGGGATATGCACAGAGAAAATTCCCCCCTCATTAAAGTAGAGGATGCCGTACTCATTGACAGCTCCGATCTTACAATTGATGAAACCATAGACAGTATTCTGGATATAGTGATAAAGAGATGAATGTAACATTAGCAAAAACAGCAGGTTTCTGTTTCGGTGTTCAAAAGGCAGTTGATACTGTTTATGAGATAATCGAAAGAGAAAAAAATAAACCGGATGGTTCCGGAAAGCAGATATATACTTACGGACCTATAGTTCATAACGAAGCAGTTGTAAATAAGGTAGCCTCTTACGGAGTTAAAATCCTTGAGACAGAGGACGATCTCAGAGCACTTACTGACGGGATAGTCATTATCAGGGCTCATGGAGTACCAAAGTCCGTTTACAGTATTCTGGATGAGCGAAAGATCGAAACCATCGACGCCTCCTGCCCGTTTGTCAGAAAAATCCAGAGACTGGCGAAAAAATATACTTCCGAAAAGGAAAAAGTTTTTGTCATAGGCAATCCGGATCATCCGGAGATAATCGGGATCATAGGATGGGGCGAAGGTGATATTTCTACCATTCCTGATATAGAATCTGCCGAAAAGCTTCCGGAAGGAAACGGCCAAAGAGTTACGGTAGTGGCACAGACAACATTCAACACCGACAAATTTCAACAAATTATTGATATTTTGAAAAAAAAGTTTTATGATGTTAATGCTATTAATACGATTTGTAACGCGACTTTCGAGAGACAGTCTGAAGCAAAGGAACTTGCCAAAAGATCCGATGCCATGATAGTCATTGGAGGAAGCAGTTCATCTAACACAAAAAAGTTATTCGAGATTTGCAAAAACCAGTGTCCGGAAACCCAGTTGATACAGACGGTTCACGATCTTGACTTTAATTACGATGACGCGATTCAAAACGTAGGTATTACAGCTGGGGCAAGCACCCCGAAAGAAATTATTGAGGAGGTTCAAAATTATGTCAGAAATGAGTTTTGAACAGATGCTTGACGCATCATTAAAATCTATTCATGCAGGGGAGATTGTTACTGGCAAAGTTATCAGTGTTAAGCCTGATGAGATTGCACTCAACATTGGGTACAAGTCAGACGGAATCATGACAAGAAGCGATTACAGCGCAGACAATACATTAGACCTTACCACAGTAGTCAATGTTGGTGACGAGATTGAGTGCAAAGTAAAGAAGGTAAATGACGGTGAAGGTCAGGTAGCTCTTTCTCACAGAGAGGCTATTGCTTCCAAGGCATCAGAGGAGCTTAAGGAAGCTTACGAGAATCAGACAGTCCTTACAGGAAAGGTTGTTCAGGTTGTTAAGGGCGGTCTCAATGTTGAAGTTAACGGTGCAAGAGTATTTATTCCTGCATCTCTTGTTTCAGATACATTCGAGAGAGATCTCAACAAGTATCAGGGTGAGGATGTTCAGTTCGTTATCACTGAGTTCAACCCTATGAAGCGCAGAATCATCGGTGACAGAAAGCAACTTATGACTGCAACAAAGAGAGAGCAGCATGACAAGCTCTTCTCAGAGTTAAAGGTTGGCGATGTTCGTACAGGTGTAGTTAAGAATCTTACTGATTTCGGTGCATTTATCGATCTCGGCGGAGCTGACGGTCTTCTTCATATTTCAGAGATGTCATGGGGAAGAATCGAGAATCCTAAGAAGATCTTTAAGCCGGGTCAGGAAGTTACAGCTCTCGTTAAGGAGATTAACGGTGAGAGAATTGCTCTTACACGTAAGTTCCCTGATGAGAATCCTTGGAAGGATGCAGAGGTTAAGTTCGCTGTTGGTACAACAGTAAGCGGCAAGGTTGCCCGTATGACTGACTTCGGTGCATTTATCGAGCTTGAGAAGGGCATCGATGCACTTCTTCATGTATCTCAGATCTCAAAGGATCACGTAAACAAGCCTGCTGACGTTCTTACAGTTGGACAGGATATCGAGGCTAAGATTGTAGACCTTGATGTTGACAATCGTAAGATCTCTCTTAGCATGAAGGCACTTCTTCCGGATGCTGAGAATTCTGACGTTGCCGATGTAGATATCGATGCAGTCGGAAAAGCAGAAGCAGAGAGAATTGAAGAGACAGACGCTGAGTAATTTATATTGATCAGAGTTTTCAGAGCCGGACTTTATGCCCGGCTCTTTTTTTATCACAGAGCCGTCGAACAGAATATGTCTGCTATGCAGACAGGCGACCCGTGGCGAGTACAGGAAGAGCCCGATCATCATAGGAGAAGCAAGCATGGGAATGGAAATTGAGCGCAAATTTTTGATAAGGAAGATGCCTGAGAACCTGGAACAGTATCCGGTACGTCTTCTGGAGCAGGCTTACCTTAACTTTAGTCCCACCATAAGAATACGCCATGACGAAAGTAAGGAAACCGACAAATACGAACTGACCTATAAAGGCATCGGCGATTTTTTTCATGAAGAATATAACCTGCCGTTGGACAAGGCATCTTATGAAAATCTCCTGAAAAAGCACGAGGGATCGGTAATCAGAAAAAAAAGATACATGATACCCGTAGGAAAACACACTGCCGAGCTTGATATTTTTGAAGGAGAGCTTTCCGGTTTCAGTCTTGTAGAAGTTGAATTTGAAACCATAGAAGAGGAAAACGCCTTTATAGCTCCGGAATGGTTCGGCCCGGATGTTACCGCCGGCGGTGAATATACAAATTCCAGACTAGCAAGAGGCATTCTGCCTTCGCAAAAATCCTTGATATAAGCAAAAGTACGTGTTATACTCTTGACTCGGACGTGCTTACGCGCGGGAGAAGTATGCGCATTTCCCCTGTGGGTTGCATATAAAATTTAGAAACGATAAGTTTTGGAGGTACTCTTAATGAGCGTTAAAGTTGAAAATCTTGAAAACAATATGGCCAAGTTGACCGTAGAGGTAGACAATGCCGAGTTTTTAAAGGCCATTGATGTTGCATATAACAAGAGCAAGGGACGTTTCAACATCCCCGGTTTCAGAAAAGGCCGTGTTCCTAAGGATATGATCGAGAAGACCTACGGACCACAGGTATTTTTTGAGGAAGCACTTAACGAGATTCTTGACAAAACATACCCTGATGCCGCTAAGGAGTCAGGTCTCGAGATCGTATCAAGACCTGAAATCGGTGTTGATCAGATCGGTATGGACAAGAATCTTATCTATACAGCCACAGTAGCTGTTAAGCCTGAAGTAACTCTTGGAGAGTACAAGGGTGTAACTGTTGAGAAGGCTGATACAACCGTATCTGCCAAGGAAGTAAACGAAAAGCTTAAGCAGGAGCTTGAAAAGAACGCACGTGTTATCGATGTAGAGCGTGCTATCAAGAAGGATGATATCGCAACCATCGATTTCGTAGGAACTGTTGACGGCAAGGAGTTCGAAGGCGGCAAGGGAGAGGATTATCCTCTTACAATCGGATCAGGAACATTCATTCCGGGATTTGAGGATCAGCTTATCGGTCACTCAGCAGGCGAAACCGTTGATGTTAATGTTACATTCCCTGAAGAGTATGGTGCAAAGGATCTTGCCGGAAAGGCAGCTCTTTTCAAGACAACCATCAAGGCTGTAAAGGAGAAGCAGGTACCTGAAGCAGATGATGAGTTCGCTTCAGAGGTTTCCGAGTTCGATACACTTGAAGAGTACAAGAAGGATCTCAAGAAGAGCCTTAAGGATTTAAAGGAAAAGTCAGCAACAACCGCTAATGAGAACAGTGTTATCGCAAAGGTTGTAGCGAATGCTTCTGTAGATATTCCTAAGGCAATGATCGAGTCCCAGCTTGATAACATGGTATACGATTATCAGATGAGACTTCAGCAGCAGGGTATCCCTATGGATCAGTATCTCAAGATCACAGGTCAGACTGTTCAGCAGCTCAGAGAGCAGATGGTTCCGAGCGCAGAGAGAAACATCAAGACATCTCTTGTTATCGAAGCAGTTATGAAGGCTGAAAACATTACTGTATCTGATGAGCGCATTGATGAGGAATTCAAGAAGCTTGCTGAGTCTTACAAGATGAAGTATGAGGATCTCATGAAGAATGTTACCGACTCCCAGAAGGAGAGCATGAGAAAGGATCTTGCATTCCAGGAGACAGTTGACTTCCTCGTTTCTGAGGCAAATCTTGTAAAGGCTGAGAAGAAGTCAAAGAAGTCTGACAATGATGAGTCAGCAGAGTAATTATATCGACTGAATCAATAATTAACAGACTGTCATATATTTAAAACCATCAGAAAGGCGATGCATTTTTCTGCATCGCCTTTTTATTCTTAATACGACCCGGATCCAATAGTGAAGTGACACTTCATTGTTTTCGATTTTAGACAATAGTAGAATAATCTTAAAATGGAGGGTTAAATATGAATTTTACTGATATTACAACAATTCCTTATGTCATTCAGTCAACCTCAAGAGGCGAACGTTCTTATGACATTTTTTCACGACTCCTTAATGAGCGTATTGTATTTTTAGGCGATGAAGTAAATCATGACACTGCATCTTTGGTAGTTGCGCAGCTTTTATTCCTTGAGTCCGAGGACCCTGATAAGGATATCAGCCTTTATATCAACAGCCCGGGCGGTGTCATTACAGACGGCATGGCCATTTATGATACAATGCAGTATATCAAGTGTGATGTTTCCACAATCTGCGTCGGTATGGCAGCTTCCATGGGAGCATTTCTCCTTGCGGGAGGCACAAAGGGAAAACGAATGATCCTTCCCAATGCAGAGGTTATGATCCATCAGCCATCCGGAGGAGCTCAGGGACAGGCTACCGAAATCCAGATCACAGCAGAATGGATACTTCGCACAAAGAAGCATATGGCTGAGATTCTGGCAGCAAATTGCGGACAGCCTTTTGAAAAGGTCATGGCAGATACAGAACGAGATCACTGGATGACAGCAGAGCAGGCTCTCGAATACGGCATCGTTGATCATATTTTCAAATCACGTGACCAGGGACTTGCAAGCAAAGATAAAAAATAACAGTATTTATACCGGTTCTCCGGATGAGAAGCCCGAGAACCGGCAATTTGATAATGAGGTATACATATGGCAATGAAACCCGAAGACAAGATCCGCTGTTCTTTTTGCGGAAAGTCTGCCAAGCAGGTGCATAAGCTTATTGCAGGTCTTAATAACACCTACATCTGTGATGAGTGTGTTGATTTATGCCAGGAAATCCTGGATGAAGAAACCGGCTCCGATGATTCTTCCGCAGATACATCTGACATCAGGCTTTTAAAGCCCAAGGAGATCAAGGACTTCCTGGATGAATTTGTAATAGGCCAGGATGATGCAAAAAAGGTTCTTTCCGTTGCGGTTTATAATCACTATAAAAGAATCACATCGAAGATTAAGGATATAGACGTACAAAAGTCAAATATTCTTATGATCGGTCCTACAGGTACCGGAAAAACCTATCTTGCACAGACACTTGCCAAGATCCTTGGAGTGCCTTTTGCCATTGCCGATGCGACAGCATTGACAGAAGCCGGCTATGTAGGAGAGGACGTTGAGAATATCCTGCTTAAGCTTATACAGGCAGCAGATTATGATATAAAGCGTGCAGAAATAGGTATCATATATATCGATGAGATCGATAAGATCACCAAGAAATCAGAGAATGTTTCCATCACCCGTGATGTTTCAGGTGAAGGTGTTCAGCAGGCTCTTCTTAAGATCCTTGAAGGTACTGTTGCTTCTGTGCCCCCTCAGGGAGGAAGAAAGCACCCTCAGCAGGAGCTTATACAGATAGATACCACCAATATCCTTTTCATCTGCGGAGGAGCATTTGACGGACTTGAGCATATTATTGAAAAGCGTATTGCATCAGGTTCCATAGGTTTTGGTGCCGAGATAGTTGAAAAGAACAAAGAAAACTACGATGACGTTCTCAAAGAAGTTCAGCCTGAGGATCTTGTAAAGTTCGGTCTCATACCGGAGTTCATAGGAAGAGTACCTGTAGATGTCACATTGCAGTCTCATGATGTTGATACACTTAAACAGATACTTACAACTCCTAAGAACGCCCTTATAAAGCAGTATAAGAAATTGTTCGAGATCGATGGCGTAAACCTTGAGTTCACAGAAGATGCCGTATCAGCTATCGCGCAGAAGGCTGTAGCAAGAAAAACCGGTGCCAGAGGTCTTCGATCTATCATGGAAGATATGATGACAGACATCATGTATGAGATACCTTCAGAGCCGGATATTTCAACAGTAGAGATAACTGAGGATGTTGTCAGCAACAACGGTGATCCTGTAATAACCCATAAGGATGAGGATCAATCAAAGAAATCACGTAAAGACTCTTCATTCTTCAATAAAGGTGAGAATCAATCAGCATAACTCTGACTGTCGGACCATAAAGGAGAAATCATTGAAAATCTTATCAGTCAATCTCGATCAGGTATTAGGTGTCAAATCAGAGCTTCCCTCTACAGGGAAGCCTGAATTTGTTATGGCAGGAAGGTCAAATGTAGGAAAGTCCTCCTTCATTAATGCTTTTATCAACCGGAAAAATTACGCCAGAACAAGTTCGACCCCCGGTAAGACACGAACCATAAATTTTTACAATATTAACGATCAATTTTATCTGGTTGACCTTCCGGGCTACGGTTATGCCGCAACAGGAGCTGTAGAGCAGGAAAAATGGGGACGTATGATAAACAAGTATCTGGAGACCTCGGAAGATATCGAAGAGGTCATTCAGTTTGTGGACATACGTCACGATCCGTCAAAACAGGATATGCAGATGTTTGATTTCGTAAAGCAGTCCACAGGATTTGAACCCATCGTCATACTTACCAAAGTTGATAAAATTAAAAGATCTCAGATCAAGAAGCAGATTGCAGATATAAGAAAATGTCTTAACGCAACCGAGAATTGTGTCATGATTCCTTTCTCGGCCGAAACCAAGCAGGGTCTGCAGGAGATCTATAAGATAATCGATGACATAATCGATTCACCGGACAAACCGGAATAACAGACTGATCAGGCATTTTTCAAAAATCGCTTGACAGCTAATATAAGAAATGTTAGACTTCATAAGTCTATTAAGACACAGGAAAGTAGGTATCCACCTCACCTCGGCAGTACGATACTGACCCGGGTTCATATTTGATTATTACTTCGTGTATTTTCATTATGGTGGATTTGGCTTACAATCCACCATATTTTTTGTTTTAACAGCTTGTATCACGGAGAGGAGTTTATGGCTATTAAGAAAAACGCAGACATCGAAATTAACGAACAGATTAGAGACAAAGAAGTAAGAGTCATTGGTGCAAACGGAGACCAGTTAGGTGTTATGTCCTCCAAGGAAGCTTACATGATGGCAAAAGACGCTGATCTTGATCTCATCAAGATAGCAGCCAATGCAACGCCGCCTGTTGTCAAGATTGCCGATTTCGGTAAGTATCGCTATGAGATGATGCGTAAGGAAAAAGAGGCCAAGAAGAATCAGCATGTAACCGAGATCAAAGAGATTCGTATGACACCAAACATCGATACAAATGATCTCAATACAAAGTTGTCGGCTGCCAGAAAATTCCTTGAAAAGGGCAACAAGGTTAAGGTTGCTCTCAGATTCAGAGGACGTGAGATGTCCCGTATGAATCAGTCCAAGTACATCCTTGACGAGTTTGCAGAGAAATTAAAGGACATTGCGATCCTTGATAAACCTGCAAAAATCGAAGGCAGAAATATGGCGATTGTTATAAGTCCTAAAAAGTAAATTCACAGGAGGCTAATATGGCACAGTTAAAGCTTAAGACAAAGAAAGCAGCTGCTAAGCGCTTTAAGGTTACCGGAACTGGTAAGCTCGTAAGAAACAAGGCTTATAAGAGACACATCCTTACAAAGAAGACAACTAAGCGTAAGAGAGGTCTTCGCAAGGATATCGTTGTTGATGCAACAAACGTAAAGACAATGAAGAAGATTCTTCCATATCTTTAATTTTTGTAGTCTTTAGAGGAGGAAATTAAAATGAGAATTAAGGGCGGATTAAACGCTAAGAAGAAGCATAATAGAGTACTCAAGCTTGCTAAGGGCTACAGAGGATCTCGTTCAAAACACTACAGAGTAGCTAAGCAGAGCGTAATGAGAGCTCTCACAGAGTCTTACAGAGGACGTAAGGAGAGAAAGAGACAGTTCAGACAGCTTTGGATCGCACGTATCAATGCTGCAGCTAGACTTAATGGTCTTTCATACAGCAAGTTCATGTTCGGTCTTAAGTCAGCTGGTGTTGACATGAACCGTAAGATGCTTTCAGAGGTAGCTATCGCTGATCCTGAGGGATTTGCAAAGCTTGCTGAGACAGCTAAGGCTCAGATCAACAAGTAATCTGAATCAGAGAATGATCACTATACCCGGTGTTAAAACACCGGGTATTTTTTTCTTTGAGCGGCCCAGGAAAATCCATATGGTTTTTCTCTTGTCATTCCCGTAACTTCACTTTATTCCCGCATTTCACGCAGTCTTAAGCTCTGATCCCTGCTTATTTTGATGTTGACGGGGCAATCCTAATATGCTAATATCTAATGGTTCGCGGAGGTGGCGGAATGGCAGACGCGCACGGTTCAGGTCCGTGTGAGGTAACACTCATGAGGGTTCAAGTCCCTTTCTCCGCAGTAGAAATCAAGATGCCAGAGTACAAACTCAGGCATCTTTTTTATTCCTCAATCTACCATCGGGGACGGTTCTCGCCGGCGAGAACCGTCCCCGGTGGTATAAAAAAAGCACCCTTCCCGGGTGCTTTTCCTGTATCATTATTTCAAAAACTATTATCGTATGATATTTCCGAGAATACCGTATGAAACAATAGACATGATCACTGATGCCATAACTACTCCGGTAAGTATTGCAGGAATAGCTTTCCTTCTCTTCATATGCAGGAGTCCGGCCACAAGCGAACCGGTCCATGCTCCGGTTCCCGGCAACGGTATCCCGACAAATAAAACCAGTCCCCAAAAATCATACTTTTCTATGGCTTCACGGTTTTTTTCAACCTTATTCCTCAGCATCATTGCAATTCTTTTTGTTGGTCCAAATTTCTCAAGTGCTATAACTATCTTTTCAATAAAGAACAGCACAAACGGAATGGGCAGAAGATTGCCAACCACACAGATGATCAATGCCTTAATGTATGGAACATTAAGAATCGACGCCGCCAAAAGACCTCCTCTAAGTTCAAGGACCGGCATCATGGAGATGATAAAAACTATCATTTCCTTAGATACAACCCCCTGCAGATTTTGTGTTATAGAATTTACTAAACCTTCCATCTATCCTCCTGTAGGAAACATTTTCAGCTAAACCATCCGGGCTTGGGAATACGTTTTTTAAAGCTTTCAATCATTTACATTTTCATTACGCAAGTGTCATAAAGCGCCGGTTTATCTTCCTTGAATGCCCTAGTAAGATGTGCTAAACTTGTTTGATAAGCTATTATTTTATGCCATGTTTTTGACACTTTGCAAATTTTAATCTAAACACCTATAAGTGTCAAGAACAGCATGATCATACAACCGTAAGCTGAAATCAAGCTTAAACAGAAAGATGTATATATGATTAATTACGAAAGTGAAATACAACGATTTAAACCAAGCCTTGATGTGGATCAGATAGAAGACGCCATCGTAAAAGTCGACCTTACTGATATGAACGATATCATGACCAAGCTGATTGAGGATGCAATAAAGACAAAGAAGGATTCCGAGAAATGAAATATGATTTAACCCTGGAACGCATCTCCAACTGCTACTATAACCTCGCACTGGAGCGCGCAAAATTACGTGATCTTAGCGGGGCGGCCGAACTACTGAAAAAATCCCTTCAATTTGACAAATATCAGAAGGATGCCAGAAATCTTTTGGGACTCATTTTTTTCGAATGCGGCGAAACAGCCGATGCTCTTGTTCAATGGATCATCAGCATGAACCTTCTTCCCGAAAACAACAGGGCAGATTATTACCTTGGAGAAATTCAACGTAAACCTGCCATTATCCGTATTTGCTCAGACAATGTAAAACGCTACAACCAGGCTTTATCCTATGCTCAGAACAACAATGAGGATTTGGCCATAATGCAGCTGAACCAGGTTATCCAGGATAGTCCAAACTATATAAAAGCCCACATCCTTCTGGCTCTTCTTTATATGAAGCGTGAAGACTGGGTCAAAGCCGGCAGAAGCTTATACAAGGTTTTAAAGATTGACCGAAATAATCCAAAGGCACTTGTACTTATGGATGAGGTAAAGCAGAAAACCGGACGAAAGGAAGTCGAGCAGAACAGACTTAAAAACGCTTTTTCACATCGTAAAATGACCGATGATGATGTCCTTATACCCCAGGAAGTAAAGGAAATATCTCCATGGATGGTCATTGTAAACATACTTGTGGGTTTGGTGCTTGCTTTATTGGCCTTCAACTTACTTGTGTTACCCGCAAAGGAAAAAGCCATTAACGCAAGCAATAATCAGGAGCTTATTTCCTATACCGAAAAACTGGACAGTGCAAACAGAGAGTACAGTGATCTGAAAAGCCAGTATGATTCTCTTCAGAAACAGTACGAATCAGCTGCTCTTCAGGTAGAACAGTTCCAAAACGCCAACGAATCCTTTATGGGACAGTATCAGGCTCTTAACCAGATTTCTGTAGCTTATGATAAGGGAGATTCTGTCCTGGCAGCACAGCTGTTCACAGGTCTTGATGCGTCTCAGATAGTTGATGAGAATCTTGCTGCCCAGTATCAGAACATTAAACACATTATGGAAAGCTCAGTTTACCAGGAGCTTGCCGATAAGGCTACAAATGAGTGGAACGCAGGTTCGCAGGAGACTGCTGCCGAACTTTACATGCTCAGTGTGACCATACGTGAAGAGCCGGAAAATCTCTTCCTGCTTGCAAGATTATATCAGTCCATGGGACGTACCGAGGAAGCTAATGCCTTGTTCGATAAAATAGTCGGCAATTATCCGGATTCACCGTATGCCGAAAGATCAAGAGCAGTTCGCGGCTACTAATATTGAGGATAAATCAGATGCTGAATGTTGAAAAGATCCGCCTTATGGTCCAGTTATCCATATATGAGAAAAAAGAGGGAAAAGGGATTATAGAAACAAGTAAATATTTTAAAGGTGATTATATTTCACGCGGGATCCTTACTGCATCCATTTATTACACCCTCTGTTTTATCGTTATAGGTATCATCCTTGCCATAGTGAATATAGAAGAAGTGCTGCTCCATCTTAACATTCCTTTTATCATGGCTTCACTTCATACAATCCTGTATGTTTACCTTGCCGGAATGGTGATCATAATTCTCGGATCTTATATACGTTGTTCCTTAAGCTATGATAATGCTCATCGCAAAAGTCTTTTCTATACAGCTAAGCTTGACAAGCTGCTCCGTATGCAGGAGAACGAATTTGATTACATAGATGTAACGAAAGACGAAGCCGAGTATTACAGAGAAACCGGCGGAAGAATACGAATATACGATGACGTTCACAATACCTGGGAATCGGTCCACCCACAGTTTCATACATTCGTAAAAGACGACGGAACATCCGTCGATCCGGAAGGAGGATGGCTTGATGATCCCATCGTCGAACCGCCCCGGGAGAGTTCCTCTTATAACAAAAAGGGAGAGCCTCAGGGCGGATGGCTTGATGAAGATATGGATGACGACAGTATAGATGTACTGAACATTCGAAAAAGAGATAAATGAAAGGCTTTAGATACAAATGATAAGAGTGAGAGAGTCTTTACAAAAATTTTATACCGAAAATGATTATTGGGTCTTACCTGTGATCAAGGCCGTTACTGCCTTTCTCTGCTTTTTTACAGTGAACAGCAATATAGGCTACAGCGACATGCTTTCAAACCCGCTTATTTGTATCGCCGCTTCTATTCTTTGCTCATTTTTACCGTGGACCTGTATACCTGTTTTTTTCGGCATGCTTATCCTTGGTAATGCTTACGCAGGATCTCTGGAAATTTTCCTGGTTGCAGGCATAGTCTTATTACTGGCTGCTCTGATACAATCCACCTTCAGGGCGGGAAATGCCATCCTTATAGCACTTGTTCCACTGTTTTTCTACATTCACATCCCATATGTAATTCCGATAATTGCCGGGTTATCATTAGGTCTTATGTCAACCGTGCCCGTATCCATCGGAGTTATGTTATACTATTTGATAGAGTACATTTCTGTTAATGCATCCCTGTCAAAAATCGCCATCGGCACCGACATAACGGCTATGGCAACAGCATATGCCGGATTGTTCGGCAATCTGTTTAAAGATAAAGAGATCATCATCACTATGGCTGCTTTTGCATTTTGCATTGTAATAGTGTTTATCATAAGTCAGATATCTTTTGAGTCCAATTGGATAGTTGCGGTTATCGCCGGAGTCATATCTATTATCATAGTTTCCGTATGCGGCTATATGCATTTTGAACTGGATTTTTCATTTTGGGGAATTTTACCGGGACTTATCGTTTCCTGCCTGATTTCCCTGCTGTATGTATTTGCATTTCATGCAGTTGATTATCAACGAACAGAGCGTCTTCGCTTTGAAGATGACGATTATATTTACTATGTAAAAGCTATCCCTAAATTAAAATCATTAGATGAGGATGAGAATTGATGCCAGATATTTTTCCAAAACTGAGAAGCTGGTTTAGTCTGCTTCCACCATTTTATCTGCCCAATATAGTCGAGATTGTGATCCTTGCAGTCATAGTCTACGAGTTCCTGCTTTGGATCAAGAACACCCGTGCCTTTGCTCTTTTAAAGGGCCTCGCTGTAATAGGTGCCTTCATCGTTATCGCGTGGGCGATGCAGCTTTCAACCATAATGTGGTTGATCGAGAGGATCTCCACTGTATTTATCATCGCCGCTGTTGTAATCTTTCAGCCCGAGCTTAGAAAAGCACTTGAACAGCTGGGAACCCGCAACTTTTTCACAAGCTTATTTCCCGGAAGTAACATTGAAGATTCCGGCATAAATACCATAAACGAAATCATTGTTGCTACTTTTGAAATGGCAAAGAAGAAAACCGGTGCCCTTATTGTTATACAGCAGAAACAACCTTTAAATGAAATAGCCGCTACCGGTATTCGCATCAACGGTCTTGTCACGGCTGCACTGCTTATCAATATTTTTGAAAAGAACACACCTCTGCACGATGGCGCTGTAGTCGTTGTGGGTGACAGGGTGATATCCGCAACCTGTTACCTTCCGTTATCGGAAACAGAGATTTCAAAGGATTATGGCACCAGGCACAGAGCCGCCCTGGGCATATCCGAATCTTCGGATGCCATAACTGTTGTGGTTTCAGAAGAAACCGGTCGTGTTTCGGTAGCCGTTAACGGTGTTTTAAAACGTGCAAATGATGCAGAGGCCCTGAGAGCAATGCTGCCTGTACAAAAAGACGAATCCGGTAACGATACGGCTTCAAATCGTTTTCCTTTCTTCCGCAATTCAAGAAAGGAGCATAAGCTATGATCAGACGTTTTTTCACCGAAAACTTTTCTCTTAAAGCATTAAGCCTCTTTCTTGCATTTGTTATATGGGTTTTGGTTGTAAATGTTTCCAAGCCTGAAATCAGCGACTCCAGAACCGTAACTTTAGAAGTATTAAACCAGGATGCTTTTGATTCTGATTCCAAAACCTGGGTTGCTGACAGGACAAGTGTAACTGTTTCCTATAATGTAAGAACAGATATGCGGTCATCCATCTCAAGCTCGGATTTCCGTGCCTATATAAGTCTTTCTGATTACAGCATCACCGGTTCCGTACCCGTTTACTACGAAGTTCTTAATGGTAAGGAATCAGTAATAGACAACGTTCAGATACGACCTTCTGTTGTCAGGATAACCCTGGAAAACATACAGAAAAAGAAATTTGACATCAAATACGCCACTACCGGCGATCCTAAATCCGGGTATCGCGTAGTCAATGTCGCTTCCAGTCCGGAGTCTGTTTATATAACCGGCAAGGAGTCCGAGATCGGACGTATATCTGCGGTTGGCATAGAAATAGATGTGACGGGTATATCCTCGAACCAGGACGGTATAGCCCAGCTTGTTTATTATGATGCCAACGGTAACAAGCTTACCAATCTTCAGGGCGTGACCAGTAACGAAGATAATATCGATTACTCTGTTACAGTACACAAAGAAAAAAATATAAACCTTCTTTCATCCGTCACAGGAACTCCTGCTGCAGGATATCAGTATGAATCAACCACAGTATCTCCCGATAGTGTAGCTCTGTCTTCATTACCCGGAGTGATCGATTCCATGACTGTTTTCCAGCTGCCGGAGATAAACATTAACGAAGCACGGGATAGTGTGTCAGTAACCTTTGACTTGTCAAAGATCCTTCCCGCAGGTGTCGAGCTGGCGAAAGACCAGGATCCTCAGATCAATGTTCTTGTACGTATAGAGAAGCTTCCTGATATTAATGATAATCACGGAAATCCGGCACCCGCGCCTTCTCCGAACCCGGCAAATCCGGATAATCCGGCACCTTCGCTTCCTGAATCCGAGACGCTTCCTCACCAGACAGAAGCTTCTTCCGAACATAGCGAATCCGAATCTGTTGATTCGTCTGAGCCATCTTCCAATGTCACAGAAAGCGGAAGAGCGGTTCACGATGGGGAAACAAAACCGGAAGAAAATAATTCATCCGGAGAAACAGAACAATCCCCCGAAGAAACTATAGAAGAGACCGCACATAATTAATTATGGAAGACATTAAAATACTTATCATATATACAGCAGCCTATATACTGAGCTTCATTACAGGTAGAGCGGGGTTATCCGCTCTATCTGCAGCTTGTCTTATAGGTATTGCTGTATTTATTTATCTAAAGGAAAAACTGATTTCAAAGGAGCTTCTGAATCTTAGAGGTCTTATGGCTCTGGGACTTCTGGGAGGCGAGGGCATCGCTCGTCTTCAATTAAGTAATCTGTCTACAGACTGGACACTTTCTACCTGGGGATCATTTTATATTTTTTACCTGATTTTTTATTTCACATCAAAATACACAGAGCAGCTACTTGATCAAAAGCATTTTTTCAAAATCAGCCCATTAACTGATTCAAAGAAAAGTAAACTCTTCATATTTAAAGCAGTAATTCTGTCTGTAACATTTTTATCCTGGGCCTGCTTCTTTTTCGAAGCCTGGAAACTGCAATTTATACCGCTGTTTACAGTTGACACTCCGCATGCCTACAGTTATTTCCATCTGAAAGGGATTCATTATTTCACAACTCTGGCCATTTTAATTCCGGGCGTAACGATGCTTTATATTGACCAAAGGCACAAGCTGTCATTACTTCCGGATATAATCTCAGGCATAGGTCTTTTCGCCCCATTGATCCTTTGTGTTCTTCTGGTCTCAAGATTCCAGTTTATGTTTGCGGCTATCCTTGCAATTTTTGTCACAATGGTTTCAGGAAAGAAATACAAGCTTTGGCAAATTCTCATACTTGGCATATTACTTATACTCGTATATGTGATCATAACCATAGAAAGAGCACATTCCGTGGAGTATCTTAATGGGATATTTGAAATGAAAGATCCCCACACTCCGATATTTATAACCCAGCCGTACATGTACATAGCCAACAACTATGACAATTTTAATGTAATGACTCAGAAGCTTAGCTTGCATTCATGGGGTCTTAAAATGCTGTACCCGGTGATCACTCTGACCGGACTGAAATTCCTTTTCCCGTCTCTCGGCATGGCATTTCCTTTATTCACCAATAAAGAAGAGCTTACAACCGTAACTCTGCTTTATGATGCCTGGTACGATTTCGGAATCGCAGGTGTAATTATTTTTGCAATCATCCTGGGGCTGGTCACCGGCATTATCCTTTATGTGCATACCAAAGATGTTAATCCGTTTTCAAGACTCATATATGCCGAGCTTGCTTTTTATTTTTCTTTTTCTTTCTTTACAACCTGGTTCTCAAATCCGGCTACCTGGTTTTACCTGGGGTTCAGTGTTTTGTTTTATATGGCTTACCACATTTCAGACCGCTTTTGTTGACAAAGCGAAATCACAGAAATATAATGCTAAGGAAACACGGAATTATACGATTTTTCTAATAATATTGTATTATTCTAATCTTTAAAAACGGGGAGATAAAGGTATGGAGAAGAATTCAAAAGCGACAGCCGCAAAGGATGAGGCACTCAAGGAATCCTTCGCTGAGATCAAAAAGGCTGCTGCAACAGTAAAGGAAACAGCAAAGAAACCTGCTGCAAAAACCGAAACTGCAAAGGCTGCAGAAAAGAAAGAAACTGCAAAGAAGCCTGAAACTAAAAAAACCGAAACAAAGGCTGAGACCAAGGTTCCTGCAAAGAAGCCTGCAGAGAAGAAGCCTGCCACAGCAAAAGCTGAGGTATCAACATATATTACATTACAGATCAATGACAGGGATTATGAGCCTTCCAAGCTCCAGGCCGATGCCATTGCTGCTGCAAAGGCCATCAAGGCTGACGTACAGTCTGTAGATGTGTATGTTAATGTTGCAGAATCTGCCGCATATTACACAATTGACGGCGAAGGAAGTTCTGATTACAGAATCGACCTTTAATTATTGTTTATTTTATCAGCATGAAACGGTGCACTCAGGGTGTACCGTTTTTTCTATATATCATGGGGTGCATATGATTACATTACCACAGGAATATTTAAACAGAATGAAGCAGCTGCTTCCGGAGACTGACCAGTATGAGGCTTTCATCCAGAGCTACGATGCTCCTCCGATCCGGGGACTGCGTCTCAACCTGAAAAAACTCATATCAAATGAGAGCTCCTGTTCACCAACCGGAATCACTTACGATCGTCTTGTGGAGGAATGGAAGCTGGAACCCCTGAAAGACGCCAGTTACATTATCTGCAAAGGAAAAAAATATTACCGCGAATTCTATATGGACGAGGACTACCTTCTTCAAAAAGGTATCCGCCCCGGAAAACATCCTTATCATGAAGCCGGCTTATATTACATACAGGGCACAGAAGCTATGCAGGCAGTTGCACATCTCGATATCCGCCCCTACGACAGAGTCGCCGATCTTTGTGCAAGTCCCGGTGGAAAATCAACCCAGGCAGCGGATATGCTTTCACCCGAACACGGAGGATTTCTTTTATCGAATGAATATGTAGCCTTAAGGGCCAGGACTCTGAGTTCAAACATTGAGCGAATGGGCATAACAAATGCGGCTGTAACAAACGAAGACACAGGAAAGCTTGCCGGTCATTTCCCGGAATATTTCACCAGGATCATCGTTGATGCTCCATGTTCAGGAGAGGGCATGTTCAGAAAAGATGAAACTGCAGTAAAAGAATGGTCTCCGGAAAATGTCAGGCTTTGTGCCGAGCGTCAGAAGGAGATTGTTTCCAATGCTTACAGGATGCTCTCTGCCGGAGGGAAGCTATGTTATTCAACCTGTACCTTTGAAAAAGAAGAGGATGAGGATATCAGAGATTTCATCCTTAAAGAGCATGAAGATATGGAGCTTATTTTTGAAAAGCGGGTATGGCCGCACCTTGAAAAAGGAGAAGGACACTACATTGCCGTTTTCAGAAAAGCAGGAAAAGACCCTTTTGAAAACGATGCCGCATCTGATGATGCATCTGCCTTTATTCCGGGCAGCAGCATTTCCGCTATGAACTATAAGGAAGTAAAGATAAAAGACCAGATCTATCTGATCCCATCCTTTACGCCTGATCTGAAGGGACTTAAAACTTTCAGAACCGGAATCCTTAAAGCCTCAGACCTCGGGAAACGCATTGAGCCCGAACATGCCCTGACTCACGCCATCAACCTTAATGATCCTGAAGAATTGAATAATTATGAATTATCTGTCTGCGACTACAGATCAGATGCATCCGAAACAGAACAGTATCTGAAGGGCCTTCAGATTCCGGCTCCGGAGGGAGTTTCAGGGAAGGGATGGGTCATAGTAACCTGTGACGGCATAGCTCTCGGCCTCGGAAAGCTCGTCAATAATCAAATAAAAAACCACTATCCGAAAGGACTTAGGTTTACTTAAACGGACCGGTCAGGGTCCGTTTTTTTATTTTCAACGGAGCAACACGTTACTCCGGAATATGGGTTTTTACAAACCTGCCGTGATGCCTCAGACACCAATGTCAAAAAAATCATCATTATACATGATTGGAAATCAAAATAGTGTATATAGCTCTTTCCTATGCATTTCAAAAACCCCAGTAATTTCAACAAAAATCGGCTGTCCTTCTTTTTTGGTTACGTATAATATAACTTAAAATCATGTTGAATATTGCATATCTATAGATTACAATATATTAGACATAAACCGGGGTGTACTATGCCCTTTGTTTATATATGAAATGGAGGATAAAACATGGATAATCAGTCAACATCATCAGCTATGACAAGAATTCAGTCATTGCTCGATGAGTTCAGCTTCGTTGAAGTCGGCCGTCTTGTTGAGGCAAGATCAACAGATTTCAACCTTGCTGAAAAGAAAGCACCTTCCGATGGTGTTGTAACCGGCTACGGAACAATTGACGGTAACCTTGTGTACGTTTATGCACAGGACTCCGCAGTTCTCGGTGGTTCAATCGGAGAGATGCATGCCAGAAAGATCGCCAACATTTACTCAATGGCGATGAAGAATCAGGCTCCTGTAATCGCTCTTGTAGATTGCTCAGGTGTCAGACTTGAAGAGGCTAATGACTCTTTGTTTGGTCTCGGACGCATTTATAAGAAGCAGACACTCGCAAGTGGTCAGATTCCTCAGATCACAGCTATTTTCGGAAACTGCGGCGGCGGACTTACAGTTCTCGCAGGTCTTTCCGATTATGTCCTTATGGAGAACACAAAGGCCAGGGCTTATGTAAATGCTCCGGATGCCGTTATCGGCAACAAGGACGATGAGATTGCCAAGGCTGCAAAGCGCGAGGAATTCGGACTTGTTGATTTTGATGGTACAGAAGATGAGGTATTTGCTCAGATTCGTAAACTAGTGGCTGTATTACCCGGTAATAATACAGATGGCGGAGTTCTCGATGAGAGCACAGACGATCTTAACCGTGCTGTTCTTTCATTTGACACACTTGACGCTGATGAGGCCGTTAAGCAGCTTGCAGATAATGGTATCTTCCTTGAGACAAAGAAGGGATACTCAAAGGATGTTGTAACAGGTTTCGCTCAGATTGGCGGAGAGACTGTTGCAATCGTTGCTAACAAGAGCCAGAAGCTTACCTGGAAGGGTGCCGATAAGGCAGCAAGACTTGTTTCTTTTGCCAATGCTTTCGACCTTCCTGTTATTTCTGTAGTTGACGTAACAGGCTACTGCAACTGTGAGTGCACAGAAAAGCATATGCCTACAGCAGCTGCAAAGCTTGCTTATGCTTACAGCAACGCTGATGTACCTGTTATCACAGTTGTTAAGAACGCACTTGGTACAGCAGGTCTTACATTCGGTGCCAAGGCTCTCGGCGCAGACATCGTTTATGCATTCAATAACTCTAAAGTAGGTGTTATGGATGCAGACCAGGCCGCAAAGGTTGTTGCAGACGGTGACGCAGAGCTTGCAAAGAAGTTTGCAGAAGAAAATACTGCACTTGCTGCAGCTAAGAGAGGATATGTAGACGAGATCATCGAACCTCAGGAGACAAGACAGAGAATCGCAGCCTCTCTTCAGATGCTCGGATGGAAGAGCGTTTACAGACCAAACAAGAAAAACGGAACAGTTTAATGAGAGGAGACAGAATGAAACAGTGGTTTAGAAAAGCTGCTCTCTGTTTAGCTCTTGTACTTTCCGTTATCACACTTGCCGCCTGCGGAAGTTCAAACAACAAGACAGTTGAGTCCATTGACCCGACTATCAAGTCAGCACTTGAGCAGCAGGCAATGCAGTATGCAGAGCAGAGTATCTACAAGCTTCCCGCGGAAGATATTCAGAAACAGATCGATACTGCATTTAAGACAAAGGATGCCATTACCTACAACGGTCTTACAAACTATATAAACAGCATGGATCGTCTTGGTTCCTTTGTAAGTGTGGATAGTGCCGAAGCTTCAAAAACAGAAGAAGGCTACCGAATCGAAATAGATTCAACATTTCAAAAGAGAGTCCTTAAACTCACCCTTGGCATCAATGAGATGACAGGTGCCACAACAGAAATGACCTTTGAGCCGGTTTATTCAATGTCAGAGCTCATGGGTGATGCCGCTGGCAACCTCGTTGTTGGTATGGGAACAGTATTTGCAGTTCTCATCTTTATTGCATGGATCATCTCTCTTTTCAAGTACATCGGTGTATTTGAGAAGAAGATGAAGGAGAGCAAAGAGGCCAAGAATAAAGCAGCAGCTCCTGCACCTGCAGCGGCTCCCGCTCCTAAGGCAGCTCCCGCTCCTGCACCGGCTCCCGTTGCAAGCGATGATACAATTCAGGCAGTTATTGCGGCAGCTATCGCAGCTTATGAGGCTGACACAGAAGGTTCAGTTTCAGACAACAATGGTTTCGTACCGGGTCCTACACTTAACAATAACTTACGTGTACGTCCGTTAAGAAACCGCAGCATGGTTTCAGCTCCGGCAGAAGCAGCTCCCGCTTCTTCACCTGTAGTAACATCAGTTGCCCCCGCAGCTCCTTTAGCGGCTCCCGCTCCTAAGGCTGCTCCCGCAGCTGCAGGCTCCCAGGGTTCAATAAAGGTTGAAGCCCCTATGCCCGGAAAGATTCTTGCAGTTAAGAAGAATGCCGGCGAGACTGTTAAGTCCGGTGAGGCTATCCTTATTCTCGAGGCCATGAAGATGGAAAACGAGATCGTTGCTCCTCAGGATGGTACAATTGCTTCCATCAACGTTTCTGCCGGTGATGCAGTAGAATCAGGCGCAACTCTTGCAACTTTAGATTAACACGGGCGATTGCCCTTATTTATTGAGAGGTATTTAAAATGAAGAAATATACTATTACAGTAAACGGCGTCGCTTATGACGTAACAGTAGAAGAGGGCGGCAACGGTGCTGCTGCTCCTAAGGCTGTCGCTGCTCCTGCTCCCGCAGCAGCTCCCGCACCTGCAGCTGCTCCTGCAGCATCAGGCACTCAGGGTTCAGTAAAGGTTGAGGCTCCTATGCCCGGCAAGATCCTTGCTGTCAAGAAGAATGCCGGCGAGGCTGTTAAGTCCGGTGAGGCTATCCTTGTTCTCGAGGCTATGAAGATGGAGAACGAGATCGTTGCTCCTCAGGACGGTACAATTGCTTCCATCAACGTTTCTGTTGGTGATGCAGTAGAGTCAGGTGCAACTCTTGCAACTCTTAACTAATTAACGGTTGATTTGCTTTTGTTGATTTGATTCGCTGTACTGGAGGATAAATAAAATATGAACGCATTACAAACTTTTTCAAACCTGCTCCAGCAGACAGCATTCGTAAGCATGACATGGGGAAACATCCTGATGATCTTCGTCGCATTTGTTTTCCTGTATCTTGCCATTGCCAAAGGATTTGAGCCGCTTCTTCTGGTTCCTATCGCTTTCGGTATGCTGCTTGTTAATATTTATCCGGACATTATGATGTCTCCGGAGAAATCCATTAACGGAACAGGTGGACTTCTTTGGTACTTCTTCCATCTTGATGAGTGGGCGATCCTTCCTTCACTTATCTTCATGGGTGTAGGTGCCCAGACAGACTTCTCACCGCTGATAGCAAACCCGATAACCTTCCTTCTCGGTGCTGCTGCTCAGTTTGGTATTTACTCAGCTTATTTCATGGCTATTTTTATGGGATTCAACGGTGCTGCTGCCGCAGCCATCTCCATCATCGGTGGAGCCGACGGTCCTACATCTATTTTCCTTTGCAATAAGCTCGGACAGACATCACTTTTAGGACCTATCGCAGTAGCAGCTTACTCCTACATGTCACTGGTTCCCATCATCCAGCCTCCTATCATGAAGGCCCTTACAACAGAAGAGGAGAGAAAGGTAAAGATGCCTACACTCCGTCCTGTATCAAAGCTCGAGAGAATCCTTTTCCCGATTGTTGTTACAGTAGTAGTTTGTCTCCTTCTTCCTACGACAGCACCCCTTGTTGGTATGCTTATGCTCGGTAACCTTTTCAAAGAGTGCGGTGTTGTTAAACAGCTTACAGAGACAGCTTCAAATGCTATGATGTACATCGTTGTCATCATGCTCGGAACTTCTGTAGGTGGTGCAACATCAGCCGAGGCTTTCCTCAATGTTGATACCTTAAAGATCGTAGCTCTCGGTCTTATCGCATTCGCATTTGGTACAGCTGCAGGCGTTATTATCGGAAAGCTTATGTATGTTCTTTCCGGAAAGAAGATCAACCCTCTGATCGGTTCTGCCGGTGTTTCAGCCGTTCCTATGGCTGCCAGAGTTTCACAGAAGGTTGCTGCAGAAACTGATCCTACAAACTTCCTGCTCATGCAGGCTATGGGACCTAACGTAGCCGGAGTTATCGGTACTGCCGTTGCAGCCGGTACATTTATGGCCGTTTACGGTGTTAAGTAAATAGAGGAGATAAAATGGCTAAAGTAAAAATCACAGAGACTGTACTGCGTGATGCGCATCAGTCATTAATCGCAACTCGTATGCCGAGTTCAGAAATGGAACCGATCCTTGATAAGATGGATCAGGTTGGTTATAACGCTGTAGAGTGCTGGGGCGGTGCTACATTTGACTCATGTCTCCGTTTCCTCAAGGAAGATCCCTGGGAGAGACTCAGAATGATCAAGAGCCATATGAAGAACACAAAGCTTCAGATGCTTTTCAGAGGTCAGAATATCCTTGGCTACAATCACTATGCCGATGATGTTGTTGACAACTTCGTAGAGAGATCCATCGCAAACGGTATCGATGTCATCCGTATCTTCGACTGTCTCAACGATATCCGTAACCTTGAGACAGCCGTTAAGGCTACAAAGAGAGAGGGTGGTCATGCTCAGATCGCTCTTTGCTATACTCTCGGTGATGCATATACTCTTGATTACTGGGAGAAGCTTGCAAATGACGTTGAGAGTCTTGGTGCAGATTCCCTTTGTATCAAGGATATGGCAGGACTCCTTCTTCCTCAGGCAGGTTATGACCTTGTTAAGGCTCTTAAGAGAGGAACAAAGCTTCCTATCGAGATCCACACACACTACACATCAGGTATGGCATCCATGACTTACCTTAAGTGTATTGAGGCAGGTGCTGACATCATTGATACAGCATCTACACCTTTCGCTCTTGGAACATCACAGCCTTCAACAGACGTTATGGTTAAGGCTCTTGAGGGTACAGAGTATGATACAGGTCTTGATGTTAACAAGCTCATCGATGTATCCAACTATTTCGAGCCGTATCGTGAGGAATGCCTGAAGTCAGGTCTTCTTTCAACAAAGGTTCTCGGTGTTAATGTTAACACCCTTAGATATCAGGTACCGGGCGGCATGCTCAGTAACCTTATCTCACAGCTTCACCAGGCAGGCAAGGACGATAAGCTTACAGAGGTTCTTGAGGAAGTTCCAAGAGTTCGTAAGGACTTTGGTGAGCCGCCTCTCGTTACACCTTCTTCACAGATCGTTGGAACCCAGGCTGTTATGAACGTTCTTATGGGCGAGAGATATAAGATGGTTCCCAAGGAGTCACATAAGCTCGTAGCCGGAGAGTTCGGACGTACAGTTAAGCCTATGGATCCCGAGGTTGTTAAGAAGATCCTTAAGGGCGAAGCTCAGATGACAGACCGTCCTGCAGATCATATCGAGCCTCAGATGGAGAAGTATACCGAGGAAACAAAGCAGTATGTTGAGAATCCTACCAAGGAAGATGTTCTTTCATACGCTCTGTTCCCTGCTGTAGCCAAGGATTTCTTCGAGTACAGAAATGCACAGCGTACAGGTGTAGCTGCAACTGCAGCTGACAAAGCCAATAAGGCGTATCCAGTTTAATAGAGACTGATTTATCCTTTTTAAAGGCGGTGCCGGATTTCCGGCACCGCCTTTAAGCTTTTTCATGTTCCCGATTTCAGGTAATTTTCCGCTCATTAACCTTATTCCCAAATACATTATCATATCAGTTATAAGAACCTGCTCCCATTCATTACGAAACCTTGTCGGTTATCTGAATAATTTGGATTTCCGTTGCGATTCCAAGAGCTAACTTTTATGATTTAAATGAGTCAATTTTTGCAAATTGGGGAGTCAGATTTAATGAAAAAAATCAAGCTAAAGAAAACATTAAAAAAAGCCACTGCGCTTTTATCCATATTGGGACTGTTTGTATCCGCGCCTGAAGCACTGATAAAAGACGGTTCCATGATATCTCATGCAGAACAGCTTGCAGTAATAAGAGGCACCAACGTCAATGTTCGTTCCTCTGCCGGAACAGATGGAGCAGTAGTTACCTCCCTCGGGAACAACACTCAGGTTTCCGTGATCGGTCAGACTACCGGAAGTGACGGAAATACCTGGTCTCAGATTTCCTTTTCAGGAGGCACAGGATATGTACGTTCAGATTTTGTTCAGGCACAGGTAACCTATACCAATGACGGAAATTTCGAAGCCGCTCTGTCACAGCAGGGTTTTCCCGAATCCTACAAACCGGGACTTAGACAGCTTCACGCACAATATCCCAACTGGGTCTTCAAGGCTATGAATACAGGACTTGACTGGTCCACAGCCGTACAGGCAGAACTTCAGGGAACCTCAAGCCTTATCGATAAAGGTTCAAAATCCTCATGGAAATCTACCGACCCCGGAAAATTTGACTGGACCACCTCCAGCTGGCCCGGATTCGACGGAGCCACCTGGGTAGCAGCATCAAAGGAAATTGTCGAGTATTATATGGACCCGAGAAACTTCCTTGATGACTCCTATATATTCCAGTTCACAGCCCACGAGTTTGATCCTTCTGTTCAGACGCTGGACAGATTAAAGTCCATGGTCAAGGGCACCTTCCTGGAAGGAAATGTCACCTTGGATTCATCCAGTCCGCTTTATCAAAGCGCTCTTCAGTCTATGGGCTATACAGGCATGACCGGAACTGCCGATCCGGTTTCAGGTTCCTCAGATGGAACATCCCCGGTTACGATAGAAGTGGGTTCCGTTCTTGATCTTGTAAATTCGGGACTCGACGCAGACGAAGTATTGATCGGATACGAAGCACCGGGAAGTACAACCGAAACAGAAGCGGCAGACACCGGATCAGCAGTTTCAGAATCAACAGCAGCTTCAAATTCCTCAGAGTCCTCTGACGGAACTGTCATAAACATTACAGATGGAGGAGCTGTTACATCAACATCGGATAGCACTTCCGGCAGCACCACCGCCGTTACCGATACCGGCTCTGTCTACGCAGCACCCGGCGGCGCCGTTACAGCTGAGGTAGCTGCCAATCCTGCAGGAACCGGAAACATTACCGGCGCTTACACAGGCCAGGTTACGGTAACCTATTCAGATATCATCATGGAAGCTGCAGAGCAGGCTCAGATAAGTCCTTATGTTCTTGCATCCATGATCATTCAGGAGCAGGGCAGCAAGGGAACCAGCGGATCCATATCCGGAGCAAGCGGTTACTATAACTATTTCAACGTTGGTGCCTATGCAACCGGTGGCATGACTGCAGTGGAGAGAGGTCTTTGGTATGCTTCCCAGTCAGGAAGCTACAACCGTCCCTGGAATACTCCCGAGAGAGCGATAGTCGGCGGTGCCATGTTCTATGCAGGCAACTATCTGAATGCAGGACAGAACACATTGTACCTTAAGAGATTCAACGTTCAGGGCTCCAACATTTACAAGCACCAGTACATGACTAACACTCAGGGCGCAGCGGAAGAAGGAAAGAATCTCAGTAAGGCTTATAATGAGACCATGCGTCAGGATGCAATCACATTTTACATTCCGGTATATACCAATATGCCTGAAACCGCATGCCCCATGCCTACAAAGGACGGAAATCCAAACAACAAACTGGCTTCCCTTTCAGTGGACGGTTTCACTCTGACTCCCGGATTCAATATGGATACTGCTTCATATACACTTATTGTTGATCCTTCAGTCACAGCGGTTAATGTTTCCGCCTCTGCTATTCATTCAGGCGCAACCATCTCGGGAACCGGACAGATAATACTGGATCAGGCCTCCACCATGGTTAATGTTCTGGTAACAGCAGAAAACGGAGACCAGCGTAACTACCAGATAACCATTAACAAGTCCGCAGGCGGTCAGATGGGTGCATATCAGACATATATGCCGCAGGATCCATATTCAAACGTTCAGGTAGCGGGAAATGCCGATCCTACACTTGGCAGCACAACCGGTCCCATAACTGTTGATGTTTCCTCTGTATATGGAGATACTTCAGTTCAGGCTGTAGTTTCAGAAACCGCAGTCAATAGCTCATCCACTAATATGGTTGAAGTTGGCGTCGGTCCGATGTAAAATAATAAAGTTAAGTATGAAAACAACAAAGAGGTATTCATGAGACATTTTAAATATTTTCTGACAACAGCTGCCATATCAGTATTATTGTCAATGCAGGCATTGGCTGCCACAGCATCCATATCATTTTCAGACCCCACCGTCACAGTAGGTTCCGAAGTCAATGTCACCATGAAGGTTTCAAGCTCTGACGGAGCATTGTCACGTTCTGACATCACCCTTGGCTACGATTCAAGTCTTCTTGAATTCATCAGCGGAACAGACGCAGAGGGCGGAGCCGGAACCATTCGTGTCAATGGTGCCACCAATGGTGCTGAAACCGGAACCCTTGAGTACAACCTCAAATTCAATACTCTGGCATCAGGAAATGCGAAGATAAGCATTTCAAACTTTGAAGTTTATGACACAGATGAGTCTATAGCCGAGATAACCCATCAGGGTTCCTCAAATGTCACCATTTCATCTGCAGCCGCCGCTTCCAACAATGCCATACTCGGTTCCCTCGTGGTATCACCGGGAACCCTGACACCTGAGTTTGCAAATAACGTAACCGAGTACTCTGTTATCGTCGGTACAAGTGTAGATACTCTTGCCATCAATGCTGTCACTGCTGATTCCGGCGCAACAGTAGCCGTTACCGGAAACGAACAGCTTAATATGGGTGAGAACAATGTTGCCATCACAGTAACTGCTGCGGATGGATCCACCCAGGCAACCTACAACATCAAGGTAACCAAACAGGAAGGTGGTCCGACTGCAGGCGATGCCGCACAGGCCGGAGTTCCTACCGAAACCGTAAATGAAGGTGTAAAACTCAGCTCCAAGGAAAAGACCATTACCATCATGAACCCGGGTTCAGATGTTGTGGTACCTGAGGGCTTTGCAGAGAGTACCATTGATATAGACGGTCATCAGGTTAAGGGCTGGGTATGGAAGCATGACTCAGACCACCAGTATTGCATCGTTTACGGTATGAATGATGCCGGAGAGCTGAACTTCTACAGATATGATCTTCAGGAGAAGACTCTCCAGAGATATTTTGAGGATCCTGTCGCTGAAGACATTAAGACAAGCGCTGAAAAGTATCCGGAAGTAGTTGAGAGATATGACAAGCTTGTAGGTCAGTATAACAGCATGTTCATACTTGCATGTGTACTCGGCGGAATAGTCATTATCCTTCTGATCTTTATGATCGTTGTGCTCACACAGAGAAGACACATGCCACAGAATGGTGCACTTCGCAGTCTGAAGGATCAGAAAGATTCCGGGACTGCATCATCCGATGACTCAGTACCTTCAGATGAGACCATTGCCTTTAACAGACTTAGTCATGATGCCGATTCCGTTTCCTCTGAAGATTCATTGGATCCGGAACTTGAGATGACCAGGATCATAACAAAGGATGAGCAGGCAGACTATAATAAGGCTGAGAGTCCATCCCAGGTTGCAGCAAGCTCCGGACTTGATCTTGAAGACCTTGATGAAGAAGATGACACACCGGCAGAAAGTAAAAGCTCTGTTCCAAATGAGGATATGGAAGCAACAAGAGCCTTTGACTTCAATAAGGAATGGAAGAAATCCAACCTGAAGAATTCAAAGACTGCTTCAGCCGATGCTTCTGAAGCAAATGAAACATCTTCCTCTGACAGCGGACTTGATATCGAGGATTTATAAAAAGTAATAAGCAGCAGACGTCACTCACTATGGCGTCTGCTTTTTTTTGAAAAAATTTCCGTAGCCAAATCTACTGCAAGTTGATTAACTCCTACAAATGTTCTAGAATATTCTTGATGAAAGGTGGTAAAACATGAATCAATTTACTATTCAGGCTCAGCGTTCCTTACAGCTTGCCATAGAGGCGGCAGAGGAACTCAGGCACAATTACATAGGCACAGAACATATTCTCCTGGGACTGAGACGTGAAGGCACTTCTGTAGCCTCCAAGGTTCTCCAGTCCAACGGCATCAATGAAGACAGGATCCGGGAAATGATCTCCAAATTCATATCACCGGACAGCAATGTTGCCGTTACTGACCGGGCAGGTTATACACCTTCAGCCAAGAAGATAATGGAGAATTCCATGCAGGAGGCCATGCGAGCAGGTTCAAGACTTGTCGGTACAGAGCATATACTTGTTGCGCTCCTTAAAGATACAGGCTGTGTTGCCTCCAGGATCATTGCTACACTGGGAGGCAATGCCCAGCGTATCTATCAGCAGCTTATGGCTGTAATCAACCAGGATCCGGCAACCGATGAGCGTACACCGCGTCAGTCACAACAGCCCAAGCGTTCCGACACTCCAACCCTGGACCAGTATTCCAGAGACCTTACCGATATGGCAGCTAACGGAAAGCTGGATCCTGTTATCGGAAGAAGCTCTGAGATCATGAGAGTCATCCAGATACTGTCAAGAAGAACAAAAAACAATCCCTGTCTTATCGGAGAACCGGGAGTCGGAAAAACCGCAGTTGTGGAAGGTCTGGCCCAGAGGATCTATTCGGGGGATGTTCCCGAAACCATTCAGAACAAACGACTTGTCACCCTGGATATCTCAGGTATGGTGGCAGGTTCCAAATACAGAGGTGAATTTGAAGAACGTATAAAGCGTGTCATTGCCGAAGCAAGAAATGACGGTAATGTTCTTTTGTTTATCGATGAGATACATACCATCATCGGTGCCGGCGGTGCGGAAGGAGCATTGGACGCTGCCAATATCCTTAAACCGGCTCTGGCCCGTGGAGAACTCCAGATCATCGGTGCAACAACTCTCGACGAATACCGAAAGCATATCGAAAAGGATGCGGCTCTTGAACGTCGTTTCCAGCCGGTAACGGTAGATGAACCTTCAGAGGATGAGACCTATGATATCCTTAAGGGCATAGCTCCAAAGTACGAGGAACACCATCACGTTGTCATAGATGATGAAGCATTAAAAGCCGCTGTGTCTTTGTCCGAACGTTATATCAATGACAGATATCTTCCCGACAAGGCCATCGACCTTATTGACGAAGCCGCTTCAAAGATACGTATAACCGCTTCCGGAGAACCTCAGGCTATCAAGAAACTGCGTATGCAGATAGATGACCTGGAGAACGATAAGGAACAGTGCATCCGGGAAGAGGATTTCGAAGGCGCTTCAGAGATAAAGAAAAAGCAGGAGCAGAAAAAGCTCAGGCTTGATAAGGAAATAGAAAAATGGCAGAAGTCCAAAGAAGATAATGTTCTTCACGTTACGGAAACCGACATTGCCAATGTTGTCTCCGAGTGGACAAAGATCCCCGTTCAGAAGCTTACAGAGGGCGAAACAGAAAAGCTTATGCGTCTTGAGGACACTCTTCACAAGAGGGTTGTGGGACAGACAGAGGCTGTTTCCGCTGTTGCTAAAGCAATCAAAAGAGGCCGTGTAGGCCTTAAGGATCCAAAACGTCCTATCGGTTCCTTCATGTTCCTGGGACCTACAGGTGTAGGTAAGACTGAGCTTTCCAAGGCATTGGCAGAAGCCATGTTTGGTTCCGAGAATAACCTGATCCGGGTTGATATGTCCGAATATATGGAGAAGTACAGCGTGTCAAAGATGATTGGTTCACCTCCGGGATATGTGGGATATGACGAAGGCGGCCAGCTCAGCGAAAAGGTGAGACGTAATCCTTATTCTGTCATCCTCTTCGATGAGATCGAGAAGGCCCATCCGGACGTTCTTAACATCCTTCTCCAGGTACTGGATGACGGTCATATAACCGATGCTCAGGGACGAAAGGTTTCCTTCAAGAATACCATCATTATCATGACTTCCAATGCAGGAGCCGAGCAGATAGTGAGTCCCAAGCGTCTCGGATTTGATACCGGTGACGGATCTCAGGAAAAGGATTACCAGTTTATGCAGAGCCGTGTAATGGACGAGGTTCACCGTCTCTTTAAGCCGGAATTCCTTAACAGAATTGACGAGGTCATCGTTTTCCACCAGATCACAAAGGAAAACATGAAGGATATCCTGTCCATCATGATGAGAGACGTCATCAACCGTGCAAGCTCACAGATGAACCTTAAGATCAGCCTTGATACAAAGTCCAAGGAATGGCTCATCGAAAAGGGCTTCAACCCTAAATTCGGTGCAAGACCTTTGAGAAGAACCATCCAGACAGAACTTGAGGACAAGCTGGCGGAAGAGATCCTGAATGGAAATATTCCCGAAAATTCCACCGTAAAGATAACCGTGGACAAGGACGGAAATGCGCTTAAATTCGGAGGGCAGAACAAAGTGGCAGAACCTGTTAAAAAGGCGGCAGTGAAGAAACCTGCTGCCAGGGAAAAAACTTCTGCCAGAAAAACCACTATCAGAAAACCGAGAGCAAAAGCCACCGATACAACTCCGGAGGCTAAAGCAAAAGACTAAAACTGCACGACAGTTATATCAGGTAATAAATCCAGTGACACGGGGACGGTTTTCATGTCATCCATCGATGACTCCGGAAACCATCCCCGTGTCATATATAGTTTTTAATAAAGGAAGATCATGGCAAAAGCAACATCGAAATATTTTTGCAAAGAATGCGGATACGAATCCGCCAAGTGGCTGGGGCAGTGTCCCGGCTGTCGCGCCTGGAATTCTTTTGTCGAAGAACCGATAGTTCCTTTAGGATTTTCGAAATCCACAGGTAAATCATCGGGAGGTATACGACCTATCAGACAAAAACCGGTTAGGATAGACGAAATCTCCCTGCAAAAGGAAGACAGAATCCCCACAGGTTTTCGCGAGCTTGACAGAGTTCTGGGTGGAGGAATAGTTGTGGGATCTCTGGTTCTTTTAGGCGGTGACCCGGGAATCGGAAAATCCACCCTGCTCCTTGAAGTTTCCAGAAATCTGTCTGCGGAATCAAAGAAAAAAGCGCTCTACATTTCCGGTGAGGAAAGTCTCAAACAGATAAAGATGAGAGCCGAGAGGATAGTAGATATAAGCGGTGATCTCAAATTCATGACAGAGACCAACATTGAAAATATAGTAGCCACAGTTCAGGAGGAACAGCCGGACTTCGTGGTCATCGATTCCATCCAGACCATGTATACAGAAACAGTAACCGCAGCTCCCGGATCAGTCAGCCAGGTTCGGGAATCATCGGCTCAGCTCCTAAGGCTTGCCAAGGAAAACGGCATCGCCATCTTTATAGTCGGTCACGTGACCAAGGATGGTAATGTTGCCGGTCCCAAAATTCTTGAGCACATGGTGGATGTGGTTCTCTATTTTGAAGGTGAGAGCAGCGGCAGCCTCCGCATCATGCACGGACAGAAAAACCGATTCGGTTCCACCAATGAGATCGCTGTCTTCGAAATGGAAGGCTCCGGTCTTCATGAGGTTCTGAATCCTTCAGAGCTGCTTCTTTCCGGACGTCCCATAGGAGCTTCAGGATCTGTAGTTTCCTGCGGCATGGAGGGCACCAGACCTCTTCTTATAGAGATTCAGGGGCTCGTTGTTCAGACTGCATTTAACCTGCCCAGAAGAACCACCAACGGTTTTGACTATAATCGTCTCAACATGTTGATCGCCATCATCGAAAGACGCCTGAATCTCGAGATCGGGAAGTATGACGCTTACTTAAATATCACGGGAGGATTGCATATCGCGGAGCCTTCCATGGATCTCGCCATCATCATGTCCCTGATCTCATCTTACATGAATATCGAGATAAGCGATGACATCATGATCTTTGGGGAAGTTGGTCTCTCAGGGGAAGTACGTGCGGTTTCCAATGCAGAGCAGCGAGTGGAGGAAGCCGTTAGACTCGGTTTCAACAAGGTTGTGCTTCCGGCATATCATGCCAAAAAGCTGAATGATCGAAACCTGAAGGATGTGCAGCTTATTCCGGTGAGAAACATTCGCGAAGCACTGCAGATAATGAAAAAATAAAAAGTACTGGTAACAGTTCAGCCGGTGAAGATGAATCCTGTGAAATGGCACAGAAAATGCAAGGGACGCGTGACGGGCCACCCCCCTTGCATTTTCTTACCTTTTTTCAGTTCAGCCGGTGGCGCTATCGGTGAAATTTCAAAAAAGTGCTTGACGTAGGAGAAAATAATCGGTATATTATACAAGTCGCTTGAAGAGAGCGACACTCAGGGGTTTCATCCAATGGTAAGATATCGGTCTCCAAAACCGCTCATGGGGGTTCGAATCCCTCAACCCCTGCTCCATAAAAAGAGCAGAATGAAAGGACTTACGAAAATTCGGAAGTCCTTTCTTTTTGTCTGGATAGATAAATTTATGTGATATATTACTGATAACGTAAGTGATTAAGGAGGTTTTAATGAAATACGATTTTGTTTCCATTATGGACAGGAAAGGCAGGGATTCTATTGCCGTTGACGGTCTCGGCACTATGCCGGGATTTACTCCTGAACTGCCAAAAGAGGGTTTTGATATCATTCCGATGTGGGTTGCGGATATGAATTTCCCTACTGTGCCCACAATACAGGAAGCCATAATTGAGAGAGCCAAGCATCCTGCATTTGGTTACTTCAATGCAACAGATGAATACTTTAACTCAATTATCAAATGGCATGAAACAAGAAATTCTGTTTCCGGACTTACAAAAGATGCTATAGGCTATGAAAACGGAGTTTTAGGAGGAGTGATAAGTGCGCTGAACGTATTCTGTTCCAAGGGTGATAATGTTCTCGTGAACAGTCCCACATACATCGGTTTCACCATGTCACTAAAAAACAACGGATACAATATCGTGCATAGTCCGCTTTACATTGATGATCAAAACATATGGCGAATGGATTTCGATGATATGGAAAAGAAGATCATCGAGAATAAGATTCATGCCGCTATTTTCTGTTCTCCCCATAACCCTTGCGGGCGTGTTTGGGAGAAGTGGGAAATAGAAAAGGCCATGGAGCTTTTCAAAAAACATGATGTCTTCGTAATCTCTGATGAAATATGGTCAGATATCATTCTGAATAATCACAAGCATATTCCTACTCAGTCAGTCTCGGAAGATGCGAGAATGCGTACGGTAGCATTGTATGCCCCCTCTAAAACCTTCAATCTTGCAGGACTTGTGGGCAGCTATCACATAATTTACAACAAATGGATAAGAGACCGTGTCGAGAAGGAATCCTCATTATCTCACTACAATGAGATGAATGTATTATCAATGCACGCCCTCATCGGAGCTTACAAGCCGGAGGGATACGAATGGGTAGATGAATTAAAAGCGGTACTCAGCGAAAACATTAATTATGCGTGCGGTTATATAAAGGATCACTTCGAGGGCGTGGAGGTTTGTAAACCACAGGGTACATATATGCTTTTTGTCAACTGCACAAAGTGGTGTGAAAAGCACGGAAAAACCATTGACGACATTGAACATGCGGCATGGGACGTTGGTGTAGCCATTCAGGACGGAAGAATGTTCCACGGCAATTGTCACCTCAGAATGAATCTTGCACTTCC
>JAILDF010000193.1 GCA_024689585.1 Oribacterium sp. | reverse complement strand
TTCAAGAGCTTCCACAGGATACTTACCTGCAGCGGTCTCGCCTGAAAGCATTACCGCATCTGTGCCGTTATATACTGCATTGGCAACGTCTGTAACCTCGGCTCTTGTAGGACGCGGATTACGGATCATGGAATCCAGCATCTGAGTAGCTGTGATAACAAGCTTGCCTGCGTAGTTGCACTTTTTGATCATTTCCTTCTGGAGCTGTGGAAGACGTTTTGCCTCAACCTCAACGCCAAGGTCACCACGGGCTACCATGATACCGTCAGCAGCTTCGATGATCTCATCAAGATTATCGAGACCTTCCTGTGACTCGATCTTTGCGATGATCTTCATGGTTGAACCGGCATTGTCAATGATCTCACGGATCTGACGGATGGTCTCTGCATTACGAACGAAAGATGCCGCAACGAAGTCGAATCCAACCTCAAGACCAAACTTGATGTCAGCGATATCCTTATCTGTAAGTCCCGGGAGCTTAATGCTTACGTTCGGTACATTTACGCCCTTCTTCTCGCCAAGCTCACCACCGTTTGTTACTTCGCAATGAATCTCAGCTCCTTCAACCTTCTTTACAACGAGACCGATGAGACCGTCGTCGATAAGGATAACATTACCCTCCTTGACATCTTCGTTGAGTCCGTCATAGTTGATATAAACCTTATCCTTGGTTCCAATGCACTCTTCTGTTGTGAGGATGATGGATGCTCCTGTTTCCAGAGTAACCTTCTTGTGATCCTCAAGCTCTCCTGTACGGATCTCAGGTCCCTTTGTATCAAGGAGAGCTGCTATCTCGCGGCCGCTGTCTTTTCTTGCTTCCTTAAGAAGTGTAAGTCTTTCAAGGTGCTCCTGATGGCTGCCGTGCGAAAAGTTGAAACGTGCTACGTCCATGTTCTCGGCAAGCTTTTTAAGGATATTGTAATCATTTTCATTAGGTCCAAGTGTACATACAATTTTAGTCTTTCTCATTAAAATCCTCCTGGAATATTTATCTAAAATCATTTATATGGAAAACATTGTTATTCTTTGGTCTCTGATTGGTGAGAAAGAAAAACAATGCCACATTCAAAAGTGATAATGCGATGGCTACCTTGGTGCTGAGATCCGGTGTGGATATGAATATGAAAAGGTAGAGCACCACTTCTGCCACTGCGAGCCACTGTGCTTTAATCGGTATGAAAAAATACAGATAGAAAACACTGTCCGGAAAGGTAAGCGCATATGCCAGGAATATACTGAAGGTCATATACGTCGGGTAAAGCTGGAGAGGTATGCCTGTGATAATGTAGAACAACAGGGATGTCACTACCAGCATCAGGACTCCGGTAAAATAAAAGAAGTTATACTTAAACGTTCCCCACAATCTCTCCAGGGTGGTACCGAGACTGTAATAAACAAATACAGCTATGACCATCCATATAGGTGAAGTGGAAGGCGGGTAAAACAGAAAAGTTACTATACGCCAGATGTGTCCGTGAAGTATGGCTTCCGGGTCGAGATCCAGATAATAGTAATAAAGAAGCGGATTAAACATCTGGATAAGAAAACCTACTACGTAGATCACGCAGATGTATTTCATGAGATCTGGGATGGCATATTTCCCGAGTTTTCTTTCAAGCTTTTGATAAAATGTCAATTCTCATTCTCCTTAAATTGTATTTTGTTTCTTTTTGGGAAACACTTGCATTTCGTGTGTATCCTCATTTATATCTCTTATAAGTTTACTATTTTTATAAGAAGAACACACTCTTTATTGCAAAAAAATTTCCATACAGTATATAAGCACTTTGGGTGTTTTTCAAGACAAAAAAGACATTTATTCACAAAAGTTTTACATTATCACGGTTGAATGGCTCATTCCGAAATGTTAATATAACCTTTTGATTTGTACTTTTATAATTATGTAGAAATCAGATATATCTGAACCGGCGTATAAGGAGAATGAGTTATCTCGCTAAGGCCGTTTTTGATACTATCCGGTAATGTTTATGACCTGACTGTTTTTACGCGGCCGGAGTTACCGTGAGACATTTTCCGGATATAGGGATGTTTTAAATGGGGTTTTAATATATGCAGAAAAACAGACTTGGAATTGATATAGGTTCGACAACTGTCAAAATTGCTATCATGGATCAGGATGAGAAGCTCCTGTTTTCTGATTATCGTCGTCATCATGCGGATATCCAGGGGACACTGGCGGATATCCTTGAGGAAGCAAAAAAACAGTTGGGGGAGATGAGCCTTTCCACAGTGGTTACCGGTTCGGGAGGACTTACCCTCAGTAAACACATGGATGCATCCTTCTGTCAGGAGGTTGTGGCCGTTGCGACAGCATTGAAGGCATATCGTCCGGATACTGATGTGGCTATAGAGCTTGGGGGAGAGGATGCCAAGATCATTTATTTCAAGGGCGGAATCGATCAGAGAATGAATGGTATCTGTGCAGGCGGAACCGGTTCCTTCATTGACCAGATGGCATCGCTTCTTCATACGGATGCTGCAGGGCTTAATGTTCTCGCAAAGGATTATCAGATGATATATCCTATCGCCGCAAGATGCGGTGTTTTTGCAAAAACCGACATTCAGCCGCTTATAAATGAAGGTGCAGCCCGTGAGGATCTTGCCGCTTCTATTTTTCAGGCGGTGGTAAATCAGACCATATCGGGTCTTGCCCAGGGTAAGCCCATCAGAGGACACGTTGCATTTTTAGGCGGTCCTCTTCATTTCATGCCTGAATTAAGAAAAGCCTTTATACGTACTCTGAATCTCCAGGGTGACGAAATTATCGAGCCTGAAAACAGCCATCTTTTTGCTGCCATAGGCTCCTGCCTTAACTGCCCTGAAGATGCGAAGGAAGAATCTGTCTCTCAGCTTATCAATATGCTCCGTAACGGAATCAAGATGGATGCAGAGATAAAGAGAATGGAGCCTCTCTTCGGGAATGAGGAAGAATACAGGAAGTTCAGTGCCCGTCATGACAAAGCAAAGGTACGGACTGCCGATCTTTCACAGTACCATGGTAATGTTTATCTCGGTATAGATGCGGGATCCACTACCACAAAGCTTGCCCTTGTATCCGAGGAGGGTGAACTACTTTACAGATTTTACAGAAACAACAACGGATCTCCTATCGCTACAGCGATAGAATCCATGAAAGAGATACGGGATCTTCTTCCGGAAGATGCCCGTATCGCATACAGCTGCTCCACTGGATACGGTGAAGCCCTGCTTAAGGCTGCCTTCCAGCTGGACGAGGGGGAGGTAGAGACCATTTCCCACTACTATGCGGCTTCATTCTTTGATCCTAAGGTAGACTGCATACTGGATATCGGCGGACAGGACATGAAGTGCATCCGCATTAAGGATGGCACAGTTGATTCCGTACAGCTTAATGAGGCGTGCTCCAGCGGCTGCGGCTCCTTCCTGGAGACATTTGCAAAATCCCTTGACTATTCGGTTATAGATTTTGCCCATGCGGCGCTTTTTGCCGAAAATCCTACAGATCTTGGTTCCAGATGTACTGTTTTCATGAATTCCAATGTAAAGCAGGCACAGAAGGAGGGAGCAACTGTTAATGATATCTCCGCAGGACTTGCGTACTCAGTTATCAAGAATGCTCTTTTTAAGGTTATAAAGGTTACAGAAGCCAAGGATCTGGGCGAACACATCGTTGTTCAGGGCGGAACCTTCTACAATGATGCGGTGCTCCGTGCTTTTGAGAATCTTTTGGGAGCTGATGTGGTAAGACCTGACATCGCCGGAATCATGGGTGCCTTTGGTGCTGCTCTCATTGCCCGTGAGAGATACCACATGGCAAATGAAAAGATCAAAAAGATGAAGCCTACAGAGGAAATAAAGGTTCCCCGTACAGCTTACGGCCGTGTTCAGACTACAATGCTTCCTCTGGACGAAATCATTAACCTTAAATACACAACAAAGATGACCCGATGCCAGGGCTGCAACAACCACTGCGTTCTGACAGTTAATCAGTTCGGTGCCGGTCGTAATTACATTTCAGGAAACCGCTGTGAAAGAGGTCTCGGAAAAACAAAGATTAAGAGGGATATTCCGAATCTTTACGAATATAAGCTTAAGAGAATGTTCGACTATGAGCCGCTGCCTCAGGATATCGCAGTGCGCGGTGAAGTAGGTATACCGAGGGTTCTCAATATGTATGAGAACTATCCTTTCTGGGCTACCTTCTTCAGAGAATTAAAGTTCAGAACTGT
>JAILDF010000057.1 GCA_024689585.1 Oribacterium sp. | reverse complement strand
ACCAAAACCCCTACGCTCAGCTTGAGGCAAAGATAAACCGTGTGCCTCTCATGCAGGTTCCGGATCTTTACGCTGCACTTGACGGTCCGGTATGCAAATTCCTTTGCGTAGGTAACTATTCACATCTCAGGGAAATCCAGTTAATGATAAAGGCGGAGTACGGAGATAAGATCAATGTCTTCTTCTCGGAAACCTATTTCCTCGAGATAGTACCCAACGGCATAGAAAAAGCAGCCTCCCTGAAGAAGCTGCTTGATAAGCTTGGTCTTAAATGCGAGGAGCTCATCGCCTGCGGAGACGGCTTAAATGATATCACCATGATAGAGTTTGCCGGCCTCGGCGTCGCCATGGAAAATGCCCAGGACGCTCTGAGATACCGCGCCGACTACATTACCGACACCAATGATGCCGACGGTGTCGCGGAAGTGATAGAAAAGTTTATTTTGGAAGAGTAATACCCTTTTCATTAAAGGCGGCTAACCTTAATGGTCAGCCGTCTTTCCTTATATCGGATATCTTCCTGCCCTCAGGCAAAACAACAGGCGGTTCTTTTGGATGAAGTTCTCCATCTGCCTTAAGGAATTCTCCGGACTCCACATCATACTTGTATCACGTTGTGGCTGCCTCACTTACCGAAAGCTCTTCTATTTTCACGCTCAGATCTTCACTGACGACTACCTTATAGTTTGCATCAAAATTATCTGCTATGGGTGAGCGTGCCTCTATACGCATATCTGTTTCACCGGGTTTTATACCGGTAAATGTGAATACCTCATCATATCCGGCACCTGTCATCATTTCATGATCTTCACTTGCATACTTTCTTACAGCAGAATAGGATACAATGCTTTCGTCCTCTATGATCACATCAAATTCCGGTCCGCCTCCGTCAAATGATTCAAATCGGAGAGTTGCAGTCTTATCAATCATTTCCGTATCTCCCACGGATGTTTCCTCTGTTGTTTCATCTTCTGTTTCCTGAGTTGTTTCCGCTGTTTCTTCACTTTTCTCAGTCTCACCTGTCCAGTCGATAATTCCTCCAAACTCATAGACATTACTATATCCCATATCAGCAAGTTTCTGTGAAGCCTCTTTACTTCTCCGTCCACTGCGACAGTAGACGAGAATGATCTGCTCAGGCTCGGGTAATTCTTCCGGAGGATCGTTTTCTATATTTTCATTTGGTATAAGTATGGCTCCGGGAATATGCCCTTCGTCATACTCATCCTGTCTCCTCACATCAACGATAACATGACCGTCATCCTGTTCCATCATTCGTTTTGCTTCATCCTGGGTTATATTTGTATAATAAAACGTCTGAATCATACCGTCACCGTCCATTATCCGGTCCCTTGATTCACATCCCGAAAGCAGAATCAAGACACTCCCCGCAATTGCCATCAAACATTTTCTGAACGAACTTCTCATAAAATCCCTCCACCATGTTTTATCATAAACGTTAGAATTCCTAATCCTATTATAAATGTCTGACCGGTGGATCACTAAGCTCTGTCATTCACTCAATGCAAGCACCATGTCAAAGCAATCTTTATCTTCTTCAAACTTTGACTTGCTTCCTGCCATCACGAAGTGACCGTCATTAATCATTTTTTCAATTATGTCCGCCGCCACCGTTTTATCTTCAATTGTAGCCTTTTTCATATCTTCAGATATATTCAGTAAATGTCCCGGATCTATTCCCGCAAAATAATTATAGATACCGGAATCAGCATGACTGATATCACCCATCGGAACCGCGATCTTTTTGTATGCGGAAACTGTGTATGTATCAATATCCTCCTCCGTGAGATCCATTTCTCTGAGTATAGCCGGAGTCTCATCCACAGCCTCCATGGTTGTTCTGCAATTAGGATCATTTGAGGTACCTAGAGCAATCTGTTTTTTACCGATACTGTAAGTCAGATTCGCACCATATGCTCCATTTCTGTATCTCATTTCAGGAATAATGTATCTGTCATTAAGCGCCTCAAAAAACGGAAGGTATCTGCCCCTAAACTCAGCCTCGTCTAAAATCATTCCTCCACGTAAAGCCTGCAATGGACTGCTTACACAGATTCCTATTCTCTTTTCAGTGGGGATCTCATAGTCATATGTCTCCCGGTAATCTTCAACTACACCGGATGGGATTCTGTCTATAAGTTCCTCACCTTCACTTTTTATTTCAGAAATACCCTCCGGTGAAGCGACTATCCCCATGATCATATGGTCACTATGCCATATCTTATCACGGACGTTTTCCATCCTTTCTGCCAATGCTTCGATCGCGACCTCATCTTCTGATAATGCTGTTTCGAGATCGGCAAGATACTTATGCATGCCTTTTATAATATAGTACTCAAACCCTGAATTTACTCCTTCAAGAGCTCTGGAAAGGATTAATGCTGCATCATCAGAACTTATATCGGAAGGATCATAGCTGTTTTTAAGTAATTGGACTATTTCCAACACTTCATCTTTTTTATAATCAGATTTTGTCAGCATCTCTTCCATAAGACTGAGATTATTGCTGAAATCCTTTATAAATCCGCTTAATGTCACCTCCAGATACAGTCTTTTGAAAGGTTCTTTAAAATCTGTTCCGCTCAGGTCTTTACTTATGCTTCCATTCAGGCAGCTTTCTCTGTCAAATTCCTCCTGGGATTTTTCTGTTGTGGAAGTATTTCCCAAAAGATTTGTATATAGTACAAGGTCATAGAGTTCTTCCTGCCTAAGAGTTGAAGTGTCAAAAAGGAAGCTAACGTCGTAAATATCTTTCTGATCAATAGGAACTTGAGCAACGGTACATTCTCCTAGATTTGTGATTTCAGGAGTGGCATATCTCACCGGCTCGGGCAGATCAGATACACTTATCACCGTATTCTTGTTAGTTATACTTTCTTCATTCCATTTATCGAAATCCTTAGTATCTTCTATCAATTTAAGGAGATCATATTCCGACATATCAGATTTTAAGTTCTTTAAATAATCCTCTATTTCCTGTTCCTTCTTTTCCGCAAGCCCAGGCTTTTCCTTACAGTAAACCAGTGCTTTACGATCCACCTCCATAAGCTTCTTCGCAAGTTCCTTCACCTTGGTCTGGTCCGAATCCTGTATGAGTTTTTCAAAGGCTGCTTCATCTGTTTCCATGACCATTGGGTCTCCGGTTCTTGTCCAGGGTACGGCAATTGCTGCAGAAAGAGTATCTATGAAAGTGACATTCTCCCTTCCAAAGGCGTCCTGCAGTTCTTTTTCTTTTATTACAACATCATAGATTTCCTTTGGAAATCCATTTTTAGAAACCTCTAAAAGACTGTCATCAAAAATCTTCTTTACTATCTCCTTATCAATATTCTTTCCCTGAGTATTAAGTATCACCTGATACGTTGGATACCATCCATTGTAGGGAGATACCTCCTGTATCACATTCCATTGAAGTCCTTCCTCTTTCATGGCTTTCATAAAAGTTGAAGAAGAATCCATCATAAGATCACTGAAAATAAGCATTTCACGCTCTTCTTCCGAAGTAAACCCCGAAAGATCAAAAGCATAAGTTATCCTATTCTGACTGCCGGAAGTA
>JAILDF010000295.1 GCA_024689585.1 Oribacterium sp. | reverse complement strand
CCCTTGTCCTTCCAGAAAAGGATGACCTTCTTTAACTCGTTCCTTACTTCCGGATTATCCCAGTTAAGATCTGCCTGTGATACATCAAAAAGATGAAGATACCATTTTCCGAGAGAAGGAACATATTCCCAGGCACTGCCGCCGAACTTTGACTGCCAGTTCGTAGGTGGTTCGTCAGCATTACCATCACGGAAAATATAGTAGTTCATATACTTCTCTTCACCGGCGAGGGCACGTTTAAACCACTCGTGTTCTGTAGAGGTGTGGTTGAAGACCATATCAAATATGATCCCCAATCCTCGTTTTCCGGCTTCCGTAATAAGCTCAGTTACATCCTCCATATTTCCAAACATAGGATTAATGTCAAGATAATCCTCTATATCGTACCCATTGTCATTCATGGGTGATTTAAAGAAAGGTGTACTCCAGATATAATCCACCCCGAGACTACGGATGTAATCAAGCTTTTCGATGATTCCCCTTATGTCACCGACTCCGTCGCCGTTGCTGTCACAGAAAGACTTCGGATATATCTGATAAATCGTACTCTTACTAAAATTCTTCATAACTTTCCTCCATGGGTCAGGCACGAGCCGAATTAATCCGAACTCGAATCTCACCCTCCAAATAATCTCAAAAGTTTACTGTCAAACTCATTTGGAGGATCAGACAGCTGCCAGATTAATCCTGACTGCTGCCGACCCACATTTCAGATTTCAATGCTTACTTTCAAACTCTTATACCTGTTTCAAACGCTTACAGCCGGCTTCATAGCCTTTACGGTTCCTCTTTTTTTACCTACCGCAACAGTGAGAAGGAACGGAACTGCTACAGCAACAAGTGTACAGATTGCGAAGCTTGCCATGTGCTGAGGCTGGATTGAAAGGATTCCGGGAAGACCGCCTACACCGATGGCGTTGGCTGTTGTTCCTGTTGCCACGCAGATTACAGCGGCACATGCCGAACCGATCATTCCGCATACGAAAGGATAAACATGCTTTAAGTTTACTCCGAACATAGCAGGCTCTGTTACGCCGAGATAGCAGGAGATGCATGAAGGAACATTAACCTCCTGAGCCTCCGGATCCTTCTTCTGTAAGAAGATCATTCCAAGGACTGCTGAACCCTGTGCGATATTTGAAAGAGCGATCATCGGCCAAAGCATGGTTCCGCCATAGTCAGCGATGAGCTGAAGGTCGATGGCATTGGACATATGATGAAGTCCGGTGATAACCAGTGGTGCATAAATGAAACCGAAGATTCCGCCAAAGATAACCTTCATTGAGCCTGTGATACCTGCATACACAACCGCTGAAATTGCTGAGCCGATCTTCCAGCCGATAGGTCCCAGAACAAAGTGTGCTGCAATAACCGATAAAAGCAGACTGCAGAACGGAACAACTATCATTGAAACAACCGCAGGAGTGATCTTTCTGAAGAATTTTTCAAGGTATGCCAATGTAAATGCCGCAAGCATTGCCGGTATAACCTGAGCCTGATAGCCTATCATGTTTACTTTGAAGAAACCGAAATTCCATGCCGGAATCTCAGTAGCGCCTGCAACAGCATAGGCATTTAAAAGCTGTCCTGATACAAGTGTGAGACCCAGAATGATACCGAGAATCTGTGTGGTTCCCATTTTCTTTGTAACTGACCAACAGATACCAACAGGAAGCATATGAAATACCGCTTCACCAATAAGCCACAGGAAACTGTCTATTCCCGCCCAGAATGCACTGATGTCACATAAGGTTTTGGTTCCGTTTTCGAAAAGGTACAGACTGTCAATGCAGTTTCTGAAACCGAGGATCAGACCTCCTGTGATGATGGCCGGGATGAGTGGTGCAAATACCTCTGCCAGAGCTGTTATCATTCTCTGAAGTGCATTCTGATTCTGCTTTGCAGCACTCTTAACCGCATCCTTTGACACGCCTTCGATGCCTGATACCGCAATGAAATCATTGTAAAAATCACCTACTGTTGTTCCGATGATCACCTGGAACTGTCCTGACTGTGTAAAGCTTCCCTTTACCGATTTGAGCTGCTCTATACCCGGAACATCTGCCTTTGCCGGATCATTAAGAACAAATCTCATTCTGGTAACACAATGTGATACCGCTGCAATATTCTCTTTTCCACCTACGAGCTTTAAAAGCTCCTTTGCGTCCTCCGCATACTTACCCATAACGACCTCCGTTTAAAATCATCTTGTTTGAACAAGTTCTGAGAAATATATAACACACTTGTTTAAACATGTCAACAAAATTTTCGCAAGTTGTTTAAACAAGTTTTTCTGACTAAGTAACAGTTCAGACATAGCACATGAAGAGCCGGCTAAACTGTTACTGTGATATTGAATTAATAAGAAATACAGGTGTCATGAATGTTTACTGTGATTGTATAATAAGCTATAATAATTCGAGATGTTTAAACAAGCGAGGGTTAATATTGATATGCCAAAGTCCAGATATTCTGATATATATCAGGATTTAAAGAATAAAATCGAAACCGGGGAATATGAATTCCAGGAACTGCTTCCTTCAGAACACCAGTTGATAGAGCACTACGACTGCTCAAGAAATACCATAAGACGCGCTATAGGTAACCTTGTTACGGATGGATATGTACAAACGATGCAGGGAAAGGGCGTGCGTAATATCTACCAGCCGACACAGCAGAACTCTTTTGCCATCGGTAATATCGAAAGCTTTCGTGAATCGGCACTAAGAAACGGTAAAAAGCCCAAAACCAGGGTGATATATCTGACAGAGCTGGTGGCTGATAAAAATATAGCACGCCGGACAGGTTTTGAACCCGGTTCAAACCTGTATTATCTCCAGCGTGTTCATTACCTTGATAATAAGGCTCTTATTCTTAATCACAATTATTTCCTGAAAGATCTGGTTCCCAACCTGACAAAAGAAATCGCCGAGAGCTCAATCTATGACTATATCGAAAACACTCTCAACATGTCTATCATCACCAGTAAGCGTGTATTTACCGTTGAGAAGATGACGGAGATTGATGAGAAATATCTGGAGCTTGGGGATTACAACTGTCTTGCCGTAGTAACCAGCCAGACCTACAACAGCGACGGTATCATGTTCGAATATACCCAGTCCCGTCACAGACCGGACTATTTCAGTTTCCAGGACAATGCCACAAGACGGGTACGATAAGCAATTTGCTTGTGAAAACATCCTGATGGATGTTTTCACAGGTTGATTTCCAGTTGCCTACCACTGTATTTCGTGTTTTCTGCCATCTCTTTCATCCATGGACCGTAATTATGATCCCACAATGCGTCAAGCATGGTTTTATAGTTCGGATCCGCAATTATTTCCGGTCGATGATCCGCCAGTGAGCCTTCTTCATAATAATCAAAAAATCTGAATATCAGCTCTCTGACCGCTTCCTTCTTCTGACCTTTCAGTCCTTCACTGTC
>JAILDF010000285.1 GCA_024689585.1 Oribacterium sp. | reverse complement strand
ATTTATAACTTATTCTACATCTGCGAGAGCAAGAGCGCCTTCTTCGCCGGTTCTGATCTTAACAACATTATCAAGCCTGTAAACGAAGATCTTGCCATCACCTATGTGGCCTGTGTAAAGAGTCTTCTTTGCTACCTCTATAACATCCTTAACCGGAATCTTGCTGACTACGATCTCAAGCTTGATCTTAGGAAGAAGTGTGGCATCCATTTCTACGCCTCGGTACATTTCACCGGATCCCTTTTGAACACCGCAGCCCATAACCTGTGTTACAGTCATACCGGTTACACCGAGGTCATTCATTGCCTTTCTGAGTTTATCGTAACGTGATAACTTAGCAATGATAGTAACTTTATAAATTCCGCTTTCCGTATGAGAAGGGGCAGATACAACCTGAACAGCTGCTCTCTTCTGGAACTCTGAAGCTTCTTCGTATTCACTTACACCGAGATCTGTATTCTCATTTACAGACATGCTTAAGGTGTTGGATATATCCATGATGGAGAAGCCTGAATATGCAGAAGCAAGACCATGCTCTGTGGAGTCAAGTCCGCGAAGCTCCTCTTCCTCAGTTACTCTGAGACCAATAAGGGCTTTAATAGCAAGGAAGGTTCCGGTGATAGTTACTGCTGTCCATAATGCTGTCGAAAGCATTCCGACCAACTGGATTCCAAGTAACTTAAATCCGCCGCCATAGAAAAGACCTGTCATTACATTTCCGGCTGAATCTGCAATGCTGTAGCCGGGAGCGCTGCTTGTTGCAAACAAACCAACAGCTATGGTACCCCACATACCATTTAAGCAATGAACCGCTACTGCACCTACAGGGTCGTCAACGTGAAGTCTGTAATCAAGGAACCATACACCGAAACATACCAGAAGTCCTGCAACCGAACCGATGATTATAGCACCAAATGCATCTGTGACATCACAAGGTGCGGTGATGGCAACAAGACCTGCCAGAGAGGCATTGAGGCACATAGAAATATCAGGTTTTCCATATTTAACCCATGTAAATATCATACATGTAACTGTAGCAAATGCAGGTGCAATGGTTGTTGTGGTAAATACTGAACCAAGCTGCTCTATGGATGTACATGCGGCTCCGTTGAAACCATACCATCCAAACCAGAGAATGAAAACGCCAAGTGCGGCTGCTACGAGATTGTGTCCTGGGAAAGCATTAACCTTGACGATCTTTCCGTCATCGTCCTTTGTGAACTTTCCGATTCTGGCTCCGAGCATAGCAGCACCGATTAGAGCCGAGATACCGCCAACCATGTGAATACAGTTTGAACCTGCAAAATCGTGGAAACCGAGCTGTGAGAGCCAGCCGCCGCCCCAGGTCCAGTGAGCTTCTATAGGATAGATCACAGCAGATATAACTGCGGAGTATACACAATAAGACAGGAACTTGGTTCTTTCTGCCATGGATCCGGAAACGATGGTTGCGGTTGTGGCACAGAACACAAGATTGAAAACGAAGTTCGACCAGTCAAAATTTGCATAATCTGTGATAATGTCAAATCCCGGTTTTCCGATAATTCCGAGATAATCCTCACCAAGGAAAAAGCTGAAACCTATAAGGATGAACACCACGGTACCGATACAGAAATCCATCAAATTTTTCATGATGATATTTCCTGTATTCTTGGCTCTGGTAAATCCTGCCTCACACATTGCAAATCCGGCCTGCATCCAAAACACAAGGGCCGCGCCTATCAAAAACCATACTCCAAACACACTGGAATCTATAGCTTGTAGAATATCCTGACTCATAACATACTCCTCTCCACTTCATACACAAGAGACACTTTCTTAATTACGGCGAATTCGCCATAATCAGAAATCTCCTCTTTATGCGCAAGGGGCAGCACACTATCATTTAGTATGCTGCCCCATTGCACATATGCCTTAAGTTACAAGATGATACTTCCGCGGTTTGTATCTTGTTATAAAAGAAAAGGCGTCTCGGAGTTTTCTCCAAGACGCCTTTGCCTTTATGTCTGTGAATTTTAGACCATAGTCGGATACATGTCAAGCTGCACAAGTGTATTTCCGACGTGAATATTTCTCATTACATACATAACCTTGATTCATAGACAAAACAAGTGCCTATATACATAACCTATACAGCTTAACCTTTTACAGCTCAGGTCTCCGGGCTTCTTCAAATCAACGATCGGCCCATCACTTATTTCAAATTAAAGCTTACATCCTGAGCATGAGTTCCCTGAAGACAACATTACCGTCAGATATATAAACTCTGTGGACACGCTTACTTACGGCACATACAATTTCGTATGGGATTGTTCCGGCCATTTCAGCCATTCTTTCTATAGGATTGTTTTCACCGAATATTTCAATTTCGCTTCCGACTCCCACATTAGGCTTGTCTGTCAGATCGATCATGCACATATCCATACAGATACGGCCGCGAACTTCGGCAGGTCCGTCGGAAGTCATGACACTATATTTGTTGGAAAGTGATCGGAAGAATCCATCAGCATAGCCATAAGGAACTACTCCGATACGGGTTCTGTCCTTTGTTGTTGTGAACAGTCCGCCATAGCTGATTTTAGTTCCCGTCGGATATATTTTGATAGTGCTGACGGTGGTTTTCATAGTCATGATGGGCTTTAATCCGAGTCTCTTTGCGTAATCTCCGTAGCCATAAAGCAAAAGACCCGGGCGCACCATATCAAGATATGTTTCCGGATAGTCAACTGTCGCACCGGTGTTTGCGCAGTGACGGATTTTGAACTTCATTCCGGTTTTCTTTTCCACGGCATCAATGATGTCAATAAAAAGTTTAAACTGATGCTTAGTGTACTCTACGTACTCTTCGCCGGCTTCATCTGATACTGCAAAATGTGTGAAAATGCCTTCCGGCTCAAGTCCCGGAAGCTCGCAGGCATCAACTATACCGTCAACGCCATGCTGAAAATAATCGCCTTCACATATATAACCAAGTCGAGACATTCCCGTATCCACCTTGATATGGATCTTCAGGGTTTTGCCGAGTCTTAATGCCTCTTCGTTATATTCTATTGCCTTTGCTTCACAGGTTACAGCCTGGGTGATGTCATAAGAAATCAGTCTGTCCACCTGCTCCTTAGGTGTGTGTCCTAGAATGAGGATAGGCATGGTGACATCATTAACCCTAAGCTCCATAGCTTCGTCAATGCTGCTGACCGCAAGATAATCTGCTCCGAGACTCTGAAGCTTTGATGCCACCTGAACTGATCCGTGTCCGTAGGCATCTGCCTTCACAACTCCGAGAAACTTAACCCTCTCTCCGATGTACTCTCTTATTTTTTTGTAATTATATGCAAGATTGTCGAGATTGATCTCGGCCCAGGTTCTTCTCAATGTAGATGTCATTTAGTATGAAACTCCTCTCTTTTAAAGTTTCTGTTTTGATTCCTTTATCAGAACCGTCATTTATACATTACAGATTCACTCAGAATCCGAAATCAGGATTGACGATTCTTCCAAAAAACAGACCGGGTGTAATTCCCGATCTGTTTTTAATCAATATCAATTATAAAAGTTTCTCAGTAAAAATCCAACATTTTATTTCGATTCATTTAAAGCCGGGTTTTTCAGTTGCTTAGATGTCAATAAAACCCTGCCCATCAGCTGACCTTCTTTGCGTTTCTGCAACGCTCTATGATATAGTTCCGTACGAAATCAAAATCAGCATCATCCACATAGATCTGGTTATGTTCCAATGTCTCGTTAACATAAATCACATTATGCCTTCTGTCTGATTTAACCTTCTTTACATTACCAAAAACCGAGGTTGAAGCAATCTTGGTTGCGGCAAGAATACCCGGTGCAGCTCTGCCTATGCTTCCTGTGGCAAGTCCTGCAGCGGCAGAAAGCCATCCCATAGCCTTGGCCTTATCAAACTGATTCTTCATCTGTCTGTGTTCTATCTGATTTTCGTCCATGGTAAAAAGAACCATGTATTTAAGACCGTAGGACATCGCAACTATGAAATATGCCACCGCGCTAAGTGCTGCCATGAAAAGCATAATGAGAACGAAGCATCCCAGGAATCCGGCAAGATCGGGAAGATCATCAAAACCTCCATCTATAATCTGAAAAAACATAACCAAAAACATCACTATAGCAAAGGACATTAAAAGCACTTTCCAAACGGTTATAAGAATCGTGGGGTTCTTTATCATATCAAACTCATAAACCCAGCGATAAGCTCCATCGGGACAGAGATAAATATTTTCGGTAATCCTTTGTCCTTTGATGTCTTCTTTGCTTCCTATTTCCTGATACCCACGGTTCATTCCCTGAGGCATCGGGGCAGCCTGAAATCCTTCTGCGACCGCCGGTGCAGATCCGACCGGTGCTGCCGTGGAATTAACCTGTGCTCCGCAAACCGGGCAAAATCTCGCATCGTCTTTAATTTCATTTCCACAATTCTCGCAAAACATATCTCATCCCCCTCTTCTGAAAAGATATTTTTTATATCGTTCCATATATGAAACATTTTACCAAATTTTCGGGAATATAACCACAACAATTAAAACCATTCATGGTTTAAGGCTATAATTTTTCGTGATATGATACTAGGAATCCGGTTTCTTTCGGCTTTCCGAAAAACCAACCTGAAACTATAATCTGACCGGAATACGGAGACATTTATGACTGAACAAACAAAAGGAAATCTGATGCTTTTGACCGCCTCACTTATCTGGGGTTCGGCTTTTGTTGCACAAAGTGCAGGCATGGAATTTGTAGGTCCTTTTACATACAACATGTCAAGAAGCTTTATAGGTCTTTTGGTACTTATTCCGATTACAATATTTTTCCGAAAAAGACGTACCAGATATAATCCTTTATCAAAAGAAAAGGAAATGACCCTTAACAAAAATTCAATGATAGGCGGTATATTCTGCGGTTTAGTGCTTTCAATTGCAAGTAATCTCCAACAAGTCGGTCTAAGCAGCACCACAGCGGGAAAGGCAGGCTTTATAACTGCACTTTACATAGTTATAGTTCCGGTTATAGGACTTTTCCTCGGAAAAAAAGTCACAAAACTCATTTGGTTCTGTGTTTTCACTGCAATCACCGGATTTTACCTTTTATGCATAAAGGAAGGTTTTTCCATAGGAAAAGGAGATATCCTCTGCCTGCTTGGTGCTTTCACATTTTCGGCTCATATTTTGGTTATTGACCATTTTTCAACAGGATACACAGATGGTGTAATGATATCCTGCGTGCAGTTTGCCGTTGTTGGGTTAATGTCTATGCTCCTGACAATATTTTTCGAAACGCCTTCTTTTGCTGCTATTTGGGAAGCCAGACTTACGATACTATACTCCGGTATCCTTTCCAGCGGTGTTGCTTATACGCTCCAGATTCTGGGACAGCGAACAACGAATCCCGCCATTGCTCCTCTCATCATGAGTATGGAATCTGTATTTGCGGTTTTCTTCGGATGGCTCATACTCCATGAGACAATGACTCTCAAGGAAATGTTGGGATGCATTATTGTTTTTATAGCTGTAGTACTTGCACAGTTGCCGGCAAGCAAAATTACCGAACATGAGGAATAGAACTACATTAAAAGTCCCCATCGGATTGATTCCGATGAGGACTTTTATGTGCGTAGGATTTATTATAACTCTCAATACTCTTATCTTATAAGCAATCCCTTTAATTCATCATATACAAATTGAACCTTTGAGCCAATTATTATCTGTTTTTTTCTGCATACGGTAATATCTTCCTCAACTGTTTAACCACACGGTCATAAGATTTCTCCAGTGGATAAAATATTTATCTTTCAGTTTCTGAATAGATTATATTCTTCTCAAATGTATCCGGATCAAAGTTAATTCCATTCACAGGACTTTGTCCTCTTCTGAATATCCAGTTCGTTCCCACCGGCATATTCAAAATCTTTTTGACCGGCATATCGCATCGTTCGGCAACAGCCTTTGCGGTTTCGATGTCATTGCCGCCCAGATAGACATAGGTATCGCAGTTACCGATTATGGTCTTGCCATCAACTCCGTAATTCTCCGTGAGCTGTGACTCGGCCTGGATCATCAGCATCGTGGAGATGCCTCTTGAACGGATGGAGGCGATCATTCTCGGGAACTCCTCGATTTTGCAGTTGGTTGCAAAGTCGTCAAGGATAAATCTGACAGGTACCGGCAGGCAGTTATTTTTACACTCCCTGTCCGCAACCCTGCAGAGTTCGTTCATTGTCTGAGTGAGGAAGATATTAACCAGTCCGTCCATGGAACGATCGGTGTCACTTACAACCACAAAAATCGCTGTTTTTCTTCTGCCAATGTTTTCGATCTCGATGTCATCACTACTTGTCATTTCTGTGATTTCGGGTGTGTCCCAAAGACCGACTCTGGCATTTGTGGTTATAAGTATTGACCTGAGAGTTTTGTCGGCAGCAATTCTGAATTTTCTATATGTTTCTAATGCATAACTGTCAGGATTTTCTTTGCCGTATTCCATCATCATCCTGTCAATCTTCGTCTCTGCCGTTTCCAGGTCTCCTGAATCCTGAAAAGCGTTAAGAAGCCGGTTGATACTATGCAGTGTCCGATCTTCTTCATTGCAGGCTTCCTTAAGGTACGCTATCAATGACTGAAGTAAAAGCTGACCTGCTTCATCCCAGAAAGGATCGGCATGACTGTTATTTTTTCTCTGGTAAATCAGCATATGCGCCAGTTTAACTATATCCATGTTGCTTCTGATATAGTTGAAAAAATTGTAATGTGCGGATCGTTTTGGATTTGTGAAATCAAGTTTTTTCACAACATATCCCCGGCTTCTCAGATACCTCCTGTATTTGCTATACAGGTTTCCCTTGGGATCCGAGATTACATAGCTTCCGGTTGCCTGCAGAATGTTCGGAGTCACTATGCTCCTGGTTTTTCCGGAGCCTGAGGTTCCTACAACAAG
>JAILDF010000284.1 GCA_024689585.1 Oribacterium sp. | reverse complement strand
TACACAAGTCCAAGCCTCATCTGATGAAGGAATGCCGTACTGCTTGTCTCGTCACTTCTTGAATGCTGTTCATTCTGACGTGACTGCTGCTGCTCTCTGTTCTCGTTTGACTCTCTTCCTTCAGCCATGTCATGTTTGGTTCCGCTTTGCTGCGTATCAGGTACAAATACATCAGTCTGCTGACCTGTCTTCTGCTGAATGATATTCGCCATCTGAGGAGCACTCTGGGTAAGCATCTCAAGGGTCTTACTGTTTGTGGCACTTATGGATACCGCTGCATGTCCGCTGTCGTAATTCACATTGATGGTGATCTTACCGAGATTTTCAGGATCAAGCTCTATGGTAAGCTGACCGTTCTTTGAGGGGAATCTTGAAGAAACAAGATTTGTAAGGTCATCTGTAAGAGTTGACTCTGTTGTCCGCATCATCATGGTCTCATTGGTTCCTACCGGTAATTCCTGCTGCTGTACAGTGGTTTTCTGAGTCTGACTTGCAAATCCTACCGGGATTGCTGCTGTCGGATCCTGATTTGTCTCAGTTTCTGTTTCTGTCTCTTTTTCGGTATTTTCTTTCGCCTTTGAAACATTGGGACCAATCTCAACTTTTTCGGTATTCAGATTGTTGCCATCCGGTCTTCCTGTAGGTCCGTTGGTGTCTTTGGAGGGTTCTCCTTTTGGATAACTTCCGCTGTTGGATATGATATGTCCCTGACCTTCAAGGCTCTTAAGGATTTCCTCACGGCTCATCTTTGTGTCATCAACAACGTTCTCGGTTTTTGCATCTGTGACAGCCGAACCGTTTCTTTCAGTCTCAAGTACTGCCTTGTTTACGGCTTCCGTATCTTCGCCGTTTCTCTCAGTCATTGTGACAGAATTTCCATCCTCAACCGGAACGGCATTCTGCATTACCGGAACAGGCCCTGTAGTATCGTCTGAAACCTTTGTCTGAGCTGTTACTGAAGGCGCTTTAGCCTCTGTCACAATTCTCTCGGTAACAAGTTCAACTCCGGCGTTACCGTCAGGAGTGATCCTGTCGGCTTCCAGGGAACTTACCAGTGCGCTGAGATCCGTCGTGTCTTCCTCTGCCGCAAGCTCGACTCCGGTATTTACATCAGATACGATCCTGTCGGCCTCCATGGCACTTACAAGAGCCTGAAGAGCTGCTATATCCTCCTCTGTCCTTGCCTTCATCTCATCGGAATTGTCTGTTTCCTGAGTCTCCTTAGTTGTCTGTTTTGTTGCCTCCTTAGTTGTCTGTTTTGTTGTCTGCCCGGCCGTAGCCTTAACCGTATCATCCTTTCCTCTTGAGGGACCGTTCTCTGTCTTATTCCCTGAACCGGTTGTGGTATCACGGTAGTCGGCTGCACTCTTTTCCGCCATAAGGTTTGAGAAATCAATCCCGCCTGTGCCGGATGAGCCGCTGTCGGAACCGTAGCCGGGTCCACCCGGACCAAATGTCACTGTTCCCGCAGAACCTGAAAAATAGTTACTAACAAGTTCCAAATTTTGCCTCCTTTCTTAAATAAGATAATGTTGGTTTAAATTTATGTAATCCATGCATTGCATGAGGATCACCTTTTACTCTGCGTTGTCAGGCCGATCTCCCGATGGAATTGGCCTGGTTGGAAACAAACTCATCGATGAAAGCTTCCTGATCCTTCTGCTCCTGAGCCTTGTAGAGCATCTGCTTCTTTTCCTTAAGCTTTACAAACTTATTGACGTCAATGTTTGCCGCCACAACCTCATCCTTTTTCTTATCGGCATTAGCCTGCAAAATCTTAAGTGCTTCCTTCTCAATCTCTACCTGTTTATCCAGATTGTCGATCATTGATGAATACATAAGGAACTTTTCTATGGCTGCTCCTGTTTTTTTAACCTCATCAAATTCCACCGTAAGGGCGTCTGCTTTGGCTCTTAAGTTCTGAATCTCAAGTTTCTTCTCTTCCACAAACTTCATTCTTACTGCATACTGTTCCTTGAGATCATCAAGTATCCTCTGCTTATACTCAAGCACTGACTGAAGATTGTATTGAAACTTTTTCATTGTTACTGCCTTTTTTCCTTTCTCCCTTTATCTTTTAACCCACGATTCTTTTCATCTGTTTAAGCACATCATCATAGCTGAATGACTCTTTTGTTCCCTGACACAAAAACTTATTGATGTCTCCGTACTTGTTCACCGCCTCATCCAGTGCAGCATTGGTACCTTTCTTGTAAGCTCCTATGGAAATGAGATCTGCATTTTTCTGATAGAGTCCCAAAAGGTTTCTCATATTGGAAGCATATTTGTTATGCTCAGGAGATACGATCTCTGCCATAAGACGACTGACGCTGGCGCCAATGTTTATGGCGGGGTAATGGTTCTCCGCCGCCAGTGCTCTCGACAGAACTATATGTCCGTCAAGGATACCGCGTACTGTATCGGCGATAGGTTCATTGGTATCATCTCCTTCCACAAGAACCGTATAA
>JAILDF010000180.1 GCA_024689585.1 Oribacterium sp. | reverse complement strand
AAAGCAATAACAGATGGGAAACCGTTATGTGCCTGTGATGATTGTGTGAGGAATGCAGTCATGATCTATGGTGAGTATATGGGTTTATAAATTTAGATAAATTAGTGCTGAACAGTGTGCTGTGAACTACATGAAGGACGGTTCAAATCATTGATGAGAGCCGTCCTTTTTTTATTACATTTTTCAATTGTGTGGAGACACTCGAAAAGAGCAGCTCAAAAGAATCTGTGGGAAATCATATTTATGACACCAGTGCCCGAAGCACATTTTCCTGGCTTCTCATGATGTGATGACGCATTTCAGCGCGGGCGCCTTCTACATTGCCGTCTTTGATGTAATTGAGAATCAGGATATGTTCCTCGGTGGATTTTTCGTAGTGCACTTTGGTTTCCGGAATGCTGTGACCGGTGCTGGGACCGTTCCAGAGTTCCATGAGATAGTTCTGGAGCTTGGCATTGTCCGCGGCTTTCCAGATGGACATGTGTACGTCCGAGTTTAATGCTTCATAAGTGGCTGTATCTACTGAAGGCAGATTTTTCTGTAATTCATAAAGTCTCTTGAGAAGTCCATCGGTTTCCATTCCGTTTATGGCTGCCTTGGCAGCGGCCTCACTCTCCATGAGAGCTCTCATCTCAAAAATATCTTTTATAAACTTTTCATCTATACGGTTTACGATAGCCCCCTTATTCATACGAAGGGTTATCAGTCCCTCTGAGGCTAATGTCTGGAATGCCTCACGTACCGGAGTACGGCTTACTCCCAGCTTTCCCGCCACATCGGTGAGACTGAGTTCGTCTCCGCTTTTTATCTCTCCTGAAAAAATGGCTTTTTTCAATATAGAAGTGATGCGAATGCGGGTTGGCATAAGCTCTAAAGTTTCCATTAAACAAAATCCTTTCAAAAACTAAATTAAATATAAAATATTATATCGTATACGATATTCAATTGACAAGAATAAAATATCACCATATAATCGTACCATAAACGAATATCGTATACGATATTCAATATATCGAATTTCAACATAGATAATGGCAGAGTCAGTTTATTCATGAGAAAAGGAGACACATATCATGCATGCAATTGAAAAAATACTTGCAAAGAACAGTGGCAGAACCGAAGTAAAGACCGGTGAAATCGTTACAGCAAAGGTAGATTTTGCTGAGATCAATGACCTCTATCTTCAGACCATTTATTCTTTCTATGAAATGAACGGAGAGAAGGTTTGGGACAAGGAGAGATGCGCTTTCGTATTCGATCACTATGCACCATGCCCCGACATAAAGAGTGCGGCAAACCACAAGGAAATGAGAGAATTCGCCGAGAAGAATGATCTCAGATTCCACTTCGATACAAACTGTGGAGTGTGTCATCAGGTAATGCCTGAGGCAGGAGTCATTTATCCGGGAATGATCGTTGTGGCTACGGACAGCCATACAACAACTCATGGAGCTTTCGGAGCTCTGGGAACAGGGTGCGGTGCTACAGATATGGCAACCATTCTTATGACAGGAGAGTTATGGTTCAGAGTTCCGGAGATCATCGAGGTAAGACTTGAAGGTAAGGTACCTAAGGGCGTATATCCAAAGGATGTGATCCTTGCTGTGCTTGGAAAGATAAGAGCGGATGGCGCGGTTTATAAGGCAATTGATTTTACCGGAAGCTACGTTGAAAGTTTGAATGTTGCCGGCAGAATGACCATTTGCAACATGGCGGTTGAAATGGGAGCAAAGACCGCATACATGCAGCCGAATCAGGATGTGCTTGATTATGTTAACGCCCGTGCTGTGAGACCTTTCGAGGTTCAGTACACTGACGAAGGCTATGAGTACAGCGAAAGTTATGTATTTGATGTGGAGACATTGGAACCGGAGCTTGCCTGCCCAAGCAGTGTTGAAAATGTCCACACTCTTCAGTCTGTTATCACAGAAGGAAAGGTGATGCTCAACCAGGGTTATATCGGAAGCTGTACCGGAGGAAGAGTTGAAGATATAGAGATTGCTGCAAAGATTCTTAAGGGTAAGCACATTCCTCCTATGACACGACTTGTGATAGTTCCTGCTTCACGTGAAGTTATGATGGAGTGCATGAAGAAGGGATACATACAGGATCTGATGGATGCCGGTGCCACCATAACAACGCCGGGCTGTGGAGCATGTCTCGGAGCTCATGAAGGTATTCTTGCACCGGGTGAGGTTTGCATCACATCAACTAACCGCAACTTCCCTGGACGTATGGGATCAACTGAAGCACTGATGTATCTGGCAAGTCCTGCTACAGTTGCCGCAAGTATGGTTAACGGATATATCACAGATCCGAGAGATTTCGTTTAAACCACTGAAATCTTTCAGGAAAACTGTTATTTGAAAAAAGTGTATCGATGATTCTTTGTCGTAAAAAACCTGGATGAAGAATCAGTTTTGAAGGAGGATAGAATGAATACAGAGTTAACAGGACAGATCATAATCGTTGGTGACAATATTGATACAGATCAGATATATCCGGGATGCTACCTTGCGCTTACAGACCCTAAGGAAATAGGAAGTCACTGCCTTGCGGGAGTAAGTGAGGATATTGCATCAAGTTTCCCTAAGGGAGGAATCGTTGTAGCCGGCAGAAATTTCGGCTGCGGTTCCTCGAGAGAGCATGCTCCCATAGCACTTCTCTCTATGGGAGCGCAGGCAGTAGTGGCGGATTCATTTGCCCGCATCTTCTTCCGTAATGCTGTAAACCTGGGACTGGTTCCGGTTATCTGCAAGGGAATATCAAAGAAGGTTAAGGAAGGACAGACCCTGACAGTTGACCTGGCAGCAGGTGAGATCCGTGTTAAAGAAACCGGTGAGGTTTTCAAGTGCGAACAGCTGGGAGATCAGGCCATGAAGATCCTTGAGGCAGGCGGAATAAAGCCTCTTATGAGGGAGAGATTTCCTAAGAAGTAATAGCTGATCTCAGTCCATCGAAAGAAACGTTTTTACAAACTATCCTCACCCCATTTCTTCAATTCAGGAAGGATGGGGATGGGGCTCTTAATGGTATAATTTTATGAGACAAAGTTATCGGTGATTTCCGGAAAAAATATTTACCTCAGGGCATAATTCCTGGGGTTATTTTTATATTCAGCAATGAATTGAACCGCATGAAATCTTATGGTAAAGTGGTTTACGAGATGGTGAATCATATAAACGGAGTGAATATAAATGAAACCAAATTCGGTAAGAATCAAACGCGGAATAAGGATGAGGGTGTTGGTTATCCTGGCAGGAATAGCTTTAAATACGATGAGTGCTCTTGCGACAACATACTTAGAGCTTCCGGTCTATCTTGATACCATAGGAACCATATGCGCTGCCTGGCTTGGAGGTATTTTTCCCGGAGCCATGACAGCTTTTTTTACTAACCTGATTTGTGGGATTTACAATAATGATGCGCTTTACTATTCCTCTGTAAATATAGTTATCGCGCTTTACACGGTTCAATACCATAAGAAGCATTCATCTATAAGACTGAAGGATGGTTTACGTCTTGCTATAGATGTAGGTATATTGAGTGGATTGATAAGTACGCTTATAGACTGGTTCCTGTTCGGAAATACAGCAAATACTTCCATCTTTGTTATTTCGGATTATTTAGCGTCGGTGTTTAAAACCTCTGCCGTTATTTCTGTTACAGCTTCAAATATTCTGTTGAATATTATAGATAAAGGTCTTTCTATCGCTGCAGCAACATTTATTATCAGGTCAATCCCCGATGATATAAAAAACAGTATAAAGGATGGAGTGTGGAGACAGCGTCCTCTTTCGGATGAAGAAATTAAGGATCTTAGTAACTGGTCAAAGGATGTCAGCGTTTCTTCCCGTTCCAGGATGTCGGGTATGCTCGTAGGATTGTCAACGGCACTTTTAGTGATATTCCTGATTACCGGTGCAAATCTTTATTTAAACGATATAAAGACCGAAAGGATAAAAACAGCGGAAAAAGTTATAGCTTTTACAGAGGATATCGTGGATATGGACCGGCTCGAAGAGTTCCTTCTGAAGGGAAGAGATGCGGATGGATACAACGAAACAGAGAAAATGCTAAAGCACATTTGTGAAAGTGTTTACGGCGTTGCTAAGCTTCGAGTGGGCAGAGTGGAGAAAGACAAGGTTTACCTAATTTTTGACTTAAGTGAAGATAGAGAATATAAGCAGTTTGAACCGGGATACAGTTTTCTGATAAATGAAGAGTCCAAAACCTTGAGCGAGTATCTTTTGCAGGCAAAAGATACAACACCAATTGAATTCAGAAGAAACAATGAAGATGTGCTGAAATTATTCTACCCTGTAAAAGATGCGCACGGACATACAGGCTTTTATATCGGAGTTGAAATATCCAAAACCAAAGAGGCATCGTATGTTATTAAATTCCTTAATAAGATGATGCTTCTGCTTGCCGGACTGTTTCTTCTGCTTATTATATTTGTAACCTGGATGACAGATATCTATGTTGAATATCCTATAAGAAGCCTTGCAAGATGTATAGAACATTTTGCTGAGGATGGATATGATCAGTCAACTCTTGATAAGAATGTCATGACTGTAAGAAGACTTGGCATACGTACCGGAGATGAGGTAGAAAGACTGTATCACGCCTTATGTAAAATGACACTTAATCAGGCAGAGCAAATGAGAAATGTACGAAGACTCTCAGATTCAACCGCAAAGATGCAGGAAGGAATCATTATCACCATGGCTGATATGGTGGAGAGCAGAGATTCCGATACCGGAGCTCATGTACAAAAAACCGCAGCCTATGCAAAGATAATTGTAGAAGGACTGAAAAAGAAGGGCTATTACGCTGAGAAGATAACACCAAAGTTCATGTCGGATGTTGTGCGAAGCGCACCCCTTCATGACGTTGGAAAGATAAACATATCTGATACTGTTCTTAACAAACCCGGGAAGCTTACGGATGAGGAATATGAAATAATGAAAACTCATACCACAGCCGGCAAAAAGATCATGGAAACTGCCATCAGTAAGGTTCATGGTGAGAGTTATCTCAGGGAAGCCAGAAATATGGCAGCCTATCATCATGAGAGGTGGGATGGAAAGGGTTACCCGGAGGGACTTCACGGGGAAGTAATTCCTCTCTCTGCAAGAATTATGGCTGTGGCGGATGTTTTTGATGCTTTGGCCTCGCCCCGTGTGTATAAACCTGCCTTCCCCTTAGAAAAAGCTATAAGCATACTTCAGGAGGGATCCGGGAGTCAGTTTGACCCGAAGTGCGTAGAGGTTTTCCTGGATTCCATTTCTGAAGTGAAGAAGGTTTTGGAAAGATATAACGGGGAAATCTGACAGGGCAAAATAGTTCAGCTCATGGTCTATCGGCTGAATTGTTAAGATAGGATATTATATCTGATGGAGAACAGAATGAAGAACATATACAGGGTTTCAGCCTATATCATCGGACTTTTGATCATTTTGATCAGTAGTTTTCAGGTATATGCCGAAGAAAATGAAAGAACATTGCAGGGAGGCGGATATGCAGCCACCGGACAACTGGACAATGTTTCTTATACAACAATTCTTTACGGGGCAGAAAACGGCTTGCCGACTTCGGACGCCAATTGCGTTCTGTGTGCCGCTGACGGGCGTATGTGGATAGGCGGATATGCCGGGGTCATAGTTTATGACGGAGTGACCTTTGAAAGACTCGATTCTTCCGGGGGTGCTACCAGTGCCAGAACTCTGTTTGAGGATAAAGACGGGCGTATATGGGTTGGAACCAATGATAACGGCATAGTTGTGCTTCATGGCAATGAGGAGACAAGATATACCTACGAAGACGGTCTGCCGGCAGATTCCATTCGATCCTTTTCGGAGGACAAAGAGGGTAATGTTTTCGCAGGAACAACAGAGGGAATAGTTTACATTGATTCAGCGGGAAAGCTTCACAGATTATCTCATGAGAGACTTGATGAAGATATTATAGAGAAGCTTGATGCGGATTCTAACGGACGGATTTATGGCCTCAGTGCCGGTGGAACGATTTTTTCCATAGATGATTGTTCGGTGAATAACATATACGGAAGCGAGGAGTTAGGATTTAAGACAAAGATATCTGCTATTATGTCTGATCCCGGGAAGGATGGTTATGTCTATATCGGGACGGATAACGGTGAATTGTATTATGGCGCATTCGGCAGCAGACCGGGGGACATGAAGAAGATCCATATGAATGGGATATTTGATGTCCAGTGGTTGAGCTATGAATGCAACAGGGTGTTTGTATTATCCGGAACGACAGTTGGATATCTGGACGAGGCATTTAGCTTTCACAAGCTTGATTCCATTAAAATGGATAAAAGAATAGAGATGATGACTTCTGACTATCAGGGGAATTTATGGTTTGCATCCTCTGCACAAGGTGTCATGAAGTTGGTAAAGAATCATTTCCAGGATTTTAATCAAAGCACAGATCTGGAACCGGAAGCGACCAATTCTGTTTGTGAGCTTTCCGGAAGAGTTTACGTCGGAACTGAGAATGGACTTAGGATCATAGGCCTGAATGGACGCAGGATGGACACAGATCTGACTCGTTATATAGGTAATAACAGAGTGCGCTGCATCATGAAGGATTCCGATGATAATCTGTGGATATCGGTCTATACGGGGGATGTAGGTCTTGTATGTTTCTCTAAGGATGGCGATATAAGTGCATATAAAACCGTAAACGGGCTGCCCGGAAATGAAATCAGATGTACTTCTGAGATGAAAGACGGTAGCGTGATCGTGGGAACAAATTCCGGGATTGCAATAATTAAAAACGGCAAAGTCACGGAAACTGTCGGATCTTTACAGGGAATGCAGAATACTAGAATTCTGACTGTTTCTGAAGGAGATGATGGTAAGATTTATGCCGGCTCAGATGGTGACGGAATCTATGTTATAGATGGAGATAAAATCGAAGAAGTCGGTAAGGCGGAGGGTCTTACCAGTGAAGTTATACTCAGAATAAAAAAAGACGAAGAGCATGGCGTGTACTGGGTCATCACTTCAAATTCCATAGGATATCTTGAAAAAGGAAGAGTCAGGACCATAAAGAGTTTCCCATATAATAACAATTATGATATTTATTGCGATAAAAAAGGAAATCTTTGGATTCTGTCATCAAACGGAGTATACAATGTTCCTGAAGAAGAGATGTTTTCCGATGAAGTGAGAGACTACAGGTTCTATTCATTGGCAGATGGACTCCCATACCTATTTATGCAGAATTCATTCAGTTATATGGATGATCAGGGGACTCTTTATGCGGCCGGAAGAGAAGGAGTTATCAAATTCAATACTCCGGTAGAATCTGAAGAAAAGTCTGAAATAAAGATGGATGTAAGCTCTGTATACAGTTCAGAAGCCGGCGATATCAGGGAAAATGACGGAGTTTTTAATATACCTTCTGAGGCCGGAAGAATAAGGATAAAAGCTTCTGTCATGGATTATACAATGTCTGATCCTAAGGTCAGATTATTCATCCAGGAACTGGATGATGAAGGCATAACAACGACTAAAAGTAAGTTGGCACCTCTGGAATATACAGAGCTTCCTTATGGTGATTATACCCTTTATATTCAGGTTCTTGGAGAAGATGGAAAAGATGTGCTCGAGGAGAAGACATATCTCATATCCAAGGCGCCAAGAATTTGGGAGCTTCTCATAGTAAGAATTCTGGGAGTGATCCTTTTTGCTACGATAGCAGGAGGACTATTGTGGTATTTTGTGAATAATACTCTTGTCAGAAAACAGTACAACAGGGTGTTGAAGGCTAAGGAAGAAACAGACAGAATCAGTGCTCTGAATTTAAAACTTATCGATGAGGTTTTTCATGTGCTTCATACTCCGGTAAACAACATTCTCGGTATGGATGAAATGATCATGCGCGAAGATGCTTCTTCAGTCCCTGTGGAGTATTATTCATCAATTATTGATCATGCACAGGATATAAGGTTTTCTTCAGCTATCTTGCTGGGCCTCTTCGATAATCTTTTTGAAATGATAAAGATAGATTCCGGAAAAGCCCGGATTTCAGAGAATGATTATGCTTTTTCATATCTTTTGAGATCGGCAGCAACAATGGGAAGAAGCATTTGCGAAGTGAAAGGACTTTCATGGGAGATTATTTCAGATGAGATGATCCCGAAAACCCTTTACGGAGACATGACCAAGATAAAAAACGTGGTATGCAATCTGATTTACGTAGCAACGAAACATGTTAATGAAGGCAGTGTGGTTTTGGATATATCAATGAAAAACCGTGCTGACAATACCTGCAAACTGTGTTTTTCTGTAAAAATCACCGGGGATGAAGTCAGGGCAGAATATTTAGAGGAATCTGTCCGGGAGGATGATCGGGATCAGACGGATATAAAAGGATTCACAAGAACCAATATAGAATTCGGAATAATTGAAAAGTATTCCGAACTTCTCGGAGGCACTGTGAAGAATATGGAAGCCCATGAAAAGAACAAAGAATTTATTTTCGAAATTTCTCAAAGGATAGTTGATGCTGATCCGGTCGGGGAATACAGAGAGGTGGTAAGTGAAAACAAAAAGGGTCTGTGTGAACCTCTCTTTATCTCCCCTGATGCAGGAATACTGGTGGCAGATGAAGATCCTATGGAGATAAAGGTAATAAAGGGTCTCGTCAAGGCAACAGAGATTTTCGTAACATCGGTAAACAGCGGGGAAGAATGTATATACATGCTTAATGAAATGGGGTTTGATATGGTATTTCTTGACCAAATGCTTCCCGGTATGGATGTTTTCGAAACAGTAAGAGAAATTAAGAGTATAGATCCGTCAATACCGGTAATTGTTATTACTGCAGAAACATCCATGAGTGAAGAGTATTTCAGATCAAAGGGTTTTGACGGAGTGATCCATAAGCCTATTGATGGAATCACACTGGAGAAAGCCATCATTAGAAACATTCCCGAGAGCAAAATAAAGGTATAGTGGAGTTATTTATGAGAGATTTTATTGTGGCACACCAACTTAATATGATGCTGGTGATGGGAAGTATATGCGGTATGATAGCATTGTTTTCCTATATTTCAAAAGCTGTCACAAGAAGACGCAAGGTGGCAATGATAGGCATGGAGATTTCCGCCATGGTGCTTCTGTTTTCAGACATTTGTGCTTATATTTATCGTGGACAGCTTTCGGAATTTGCCATGATCATGACGAGAGTCAGCAATTTTTTAGTCTACAGTATGATCATAGGTGTAGAATTCTTCGTGAATATGTTTATAGAAGACCTGTGCGTAAATGAAGGAGGCGATGATAAGGTACCCGGTATCCTGTTACTGAATGACAGACTGGTATTGATTGCAGAGCTTTTGATCATTTTCTCACAATTTACGGGATTGTATTATATTTTCGACGAGACAAATCATTATGTCCGTTCCGACGGATTTATCATTGGCTATATTTTTCCGGTTATTATACCTGTACTTTTCGTGTGTGTACTGATGAAGTATCGTGGACGCTTAAGTAGAAGGATTGTTATACCGCTTGTTCTTTTTCTGGTAGCGCCACTTATTGCAAGTGTAGTTCAGATATTCTGCTATGGTATTTCACTTACAGATATGACGATTGTTGGAGTGATCATAATCATTTACGTATTTACGCTGATTGATACCAATGAAAAAATTGCGGAAGCTCATGAGCTTGAACTGGATATTCTTCGTAAGGAAAACATGAGTAAGAAACGACTTTTTGATGAGACATCAAAGGTTTTTGTTTCTGCCATAGAAAGAAAGTACGCTTTTATGCAAGGGCAGTCTTCAAGAATTGCGGATACCGCAAGAAAACTTGCAGAAAAGCAGGGAAAAAGCGATGAAGAGTGCGACAAAGTATACTATTCGGCGCTTCTTCATGATATAGGAATGATATTTCTTCCCGAAGGTATAGTGAGGAAGGAAAAAGAACTTACCGACAAAGAATATAAACTTGTGAAAAAAACGCCTGTTTTCAGCAGTGAGATTCTTTCCGGCATAAAGGAGTATCCTTATCTTAGTGAGAGTGTGAGATACTGTTACGAAAGATATGATGGGACCGGTTATCCTGAAGGACTCTCGGGGAAATATATACCTGAGATATCCAGAATCGTGGCAGTTGCCGGAGCGTATGATGCCATGATGTCAAAAAGAAGATACAGAGACTCGCTGTCAGCGCAGGTGGTCCGGGAAGAGCTTTTAAAGGGAGCAGGAACTCAGTTTGATCCGGAGTATTCCAAACTTATGGTTCAGCTTATGGATTCGGAAAAAGCAGAGGATTTCTCAGAAACAGAAACAAAGCTTGATAAAGAGCTGAGATGTAGGAACTACAGGGACAGAATTTCAGTTGGGATACCGGTATCAAATACAGAGAGTATTCTCAGGTTCAGATGTAAAAATGAAGGAGCTTTTAGCTCTCCTGCTGTGATCTTATTTGATTCCTTTGACGGAAAGGTTCATGATAATGCCAAAGCCATCGATTCCAATCATTATAAGGAATATGGAGAGGTCTGGTTTGATGGACACAGTATCTTAACAGATGCCAGGGATCTAAAAATAATTGAAAGTCCTGAAGAGGACAGAAATATGATCTTAACCGGTGAAATTACAGAGGATTGGGAGAAGAGCGAAGTATATTATGAGATGATATTCGGACGATATGAGGATCACCTTATGTTGAGTATCATAAGGCCGGATAAAACGATCAAAGCGGTTATGGCATTACCCAATAAATCCATGAGGGCTTATATCAGTCTTACGGGTGAAAATTGCATAATATATGATTTGGAAGTCGAGCATTTATCAAGAGAATATGGAATTGGAGATATACCTCGTATTGCAGACGAAATAAGCTATATCGACAGGATAGAAGCGGATATACCGAATGTTCAGGTGGACAGAACAAGGTCTGCCTCGACAGATGGTATTGAGGTCCGGAATGGTCAGGAGATAAGATTCCACTCCATGAGCCTTCCGACAGCTCCACTGGTATGGGAATGTCCTTATATAGTTCTGTTCTATTCGGAGGACGGGAAGGTCTATGGCGAAGGATATCGTGAATATGCATTGATAAAACTTAATGGTGAAATAGAAAGCTCGGGTGAATATGCAGAAAATCATTTCTACACGGAAAAGTCCACAGGTTTTGCAGGATGGAACCAATGGAAGGACAGCAACAGGAAAGGTCTGGATTATGTGGTGAATTTCACGGAAAAAGGCAGCAGGGTGGAGATGGATTCTGATAATCTCGGTATTTTGATTCAAAATATCACAGATATAAAAGAGCCCGGGAAACGAGTATATGCCGCAATAACCGGAGATAAGGTGGCACTTACGGATATAAGGATTCTATAAAAAGCTTCAGGATATTGTTTAAAAAGGACGGCTCATCGAGAACCGTCCTTTTTTTGTCTGCAATACTGTCATAAAACCAGAATTTACGCCGACATTTCTACTATATGAGCTTTATTAAACATGTCGATATATTCTCTTAAGCGGAGGGGTTCATAGTGAAGGGATACTCTCATAAAACTTCAAAGGACAGGATGTTACGTATAGTGACAGTCATCATAGGTATCGCGATCAATGTGCTTCTGTCATATGTACTATATAAATCGGGACTGCCTATATATCTTGATACCTTGGGGACAATCTGGGTTTCCATGGTGGCCGGGATTTTTCCGGGTATAGTGACAGGTGTTCTGACGGATACATTGTGTCTGGCATTTAATGAAAATGCAATTTACTTTGCCTTTGTGAATGCCATTATCGCCATGTACGGCGCATGGTTTGCAAGAAACAGAAATATAAAACAGGTAAAAGACTGTCTTATCTTTGTTATGATGATGGGAACCATCCTGGGCCTTGTCAGTTCTTTTACCCAATGGATGCTTTTGGGAGGACCACAGAACCAGTCTACGATTTTAATATTGGAAAAACTTGGGGTTTCTCAGGAATATGTAAGATTTGCTCTATTTGTGATCGTAGAGATAATGTTTGGTATTTTTAGCAGTACTATATCTCTAATGGTAGTAAGACTCGCTATTTCTGTATTTCCTGAAGACTTAAGGATGAGAATCAAAAACGGTGGATGGCGTCAAAAGCCTCTGACACCTGATGAAATAACCCGTATGGATTCCTTGAGCGAAAAAATAAATTATTCCATGAGAAACAGGATCGCCATAACCTTTGTCTGGGTTTCTCTTGCGGTGGCATCGACCTTGGGATTTATAGGTATAAGGCAGTATTTTAACAATGCTATCAAGGAAAAAACGGAGAATGCCTATCAGGCGGTCGAGTTTGCATCATATATCGTGAATCCGGAAATGATCGACGAATATATCATGGACGGTAAGGATGCGCCGGGATACCTTGAAACAGAAGAGCTTATGTATCACATAAGGGATAATGCTCCGGGCGTGAGACATCTATACATCTCAAAGGTCGATAAGGACGGTCTTATATCAGTTTTTGATCTGGATGAAAAGAAGGAATATGAAGATCGTACAGATCTCGATTTATTAAAAGCAAATGAACCGGGAGAATTTCTGCCATTGTATGAGTTTTTTGCGCCATATCATGAACAGCTTTTGAAAGGTGAGAGGATTCCTGTCATAGAAATGAGAAGTCCTGCGAACTGGACTGCTACTGTATCACTTCCCATCATGGATGATGAAGGAAACTGTGTTTGCTATGCATTTGCAGATGTGTCTATAGATTATATAGCAGATTACATGCAGGATTTTATGTTGAGAGTGATATTAAGCCTTTTGGGATTTTTGATACTCATTATTTCGTATGCTATATGGACAACCGAAATACATATAACCTATCCTATAAATACTATAGTTGCAATGGTTGAGGAATTCGCAGCAGCAGGAGGAGAACAGTCCCTGCTTGACAATGCTGTAAGGAGTATGCGACGTATAGATATCCGTACTGATGATGAAGTAGAGATGCTTTATCATACGATCTGTAACATGGCTTCGGACCAGACTGAGAATATGAGGAGTCTGAGACGTTTTTCCGATGCGACGCTTAAGATGCAGGACGGTCTCATTATCACCATGGCGGATCTCGTTGAAAACCGTGATTCGGATACGGGGGCACATATTCAGAAAACCGCGGCTTATGTGAAGATCATAGTAGAAGGCCTTCAGAAGAAAGGATATTATGCGGGAAAGATAACCCCTAAATTCATATCGGATGTGGTACGAAGTGCACCTCTTCATGATATAGGAAAGATCGATATTCCCGATGAAATCCTGAAAAAGCCGGGAAAGCTCACAGATGAGGAATATGAGATCATAAAGACACATACCACTGCCGGCAAAAACATTATCGAAAAAACCATAACAAGAGTAGGCGGCGAAAGCTATCTGAAGGAAGCAAGGAATATGGCGGCCTTCCATCATGAAAGATGGGACGGAAAGGGATATCCGGAGGGGTTGTACGGTGAGGTTATACCATTATCTGCCAGGATCATGGCTGTTGCGGATGTATTTGATGCATTGTCTTCACCAAGAGTTTACAAACCGGCTTTTCCGATTGATAAAGTTATAGAGATGCTTCAGGAGGGAGCCGGAACCCAGTTTGATCCTAAGTGCGTGGAAGTATTTTTGGAATCGCTGCCGGAGGTCAGAGTAATACTGCGAAAGTACAATGAGGGAGTTACGCCATGAAAAAAATCCTCAGTTTAAATCGTCTGTTTTTTGTGACAGCACTATTACTACTGTGCATATTTATAAATATAAAAAATGCTTATGCTGAAGAATCTGCGCAGGGCTCTGATTTGCAGGATATTGGAAGAGAATATGGCGGTGGCTATGCTGCAACAGGTCAGTATGAAGGCGTGTCATATACTTCCGAGATTTATGATGCGGCAAACGGGCTTCCCACATCGGATGCTATGTATATACTTGGAGACAGTGACGGACATGTGTGGATAGGCGGATACAGTGGAGTTATCTGCTATGACGGAATAAGCTTTGTGAGAGTGGATCCTTCCACGGGAATCACAAGTGCCAGATGCATCTTTGAGGATAGCAGACACAGGATATGGTTTGGCACCAATGATAACGGCGTTGTGGTTATGGATGGTGGGAAATTTGCCCGGCTAACCTATGAGGAGGGCATGCCTTCTTCGTCTATTCGTGCATTTGTTGAGGACAATGAGGGTAATGTTTACATAGGGACCACAGCGGGAATCTGCTATGCGGATTCAGCTCTGAAGCTTCACTCGGTGATCAACGACAGTCTGGGTGAAGAGAGAGTGCTGAGGCTGGATCGCGATGCTGCAGGAAGAATTTACGGCCAGACTCTCGAGGGGACTGTGTTCACCATAGAAAACAGTTCCATGACTGAAATCCATAAGAGCGGAGAGTTGATTCAGGAAAAGATAACTACGATCCTTGCTGATCCTGTAAATGATGGAACTGTCTATCTCGGGACGGATGCCGGGAAGATATACTATGGCCATTTTGGCGATACAGCAGAACGGATGAAAGTTATACCTACTCCGGCGCTTGGCAATATTCACTGGCTTAATTATGACTGTGAAAGAGTATGGGTTTCATCCATACAGGCCATGGGTTATCTGGACAAAAACTACATGTTCAGAGCTGTTTCCGATATACCTGTGACAAAGAATATTGAGATGGTAACCTCAGATTATCAGGGGAACCTCTGGGTGGCATCTTCTTCACAGGGAGCCATGAAGCTGGTAACAAACAATTTTGTGGATATCAGTAAAAAAGCAGGTCTTCCCGATGAAGTGACAAATGCGGTATGCGTATCAGGGGACAATATTTATATCGGTACGGAATATGGACTCAGGCTTATAAGTAAAGAGGGGAGACGTTTAGAAAACAGTCTTACGGAATATGTCGGTAATGCAAGAGTCCGTTGTATAAAGGGAGATCCTGAGGGCAATATCTGGGTGGGTACCTTTACTGAGAACAAGGGCCTGATATGTTATTCCAAAGACGAAAGCATAAAGGATTTCACAACTCAAAACGGAATGCCGTCAGATCAGATAAGAAGTATATGTTTTGATCATAGCGGCAAGGTACTGGCAGGAACAAATGGAGGTCTTGCTGTCATTGATCATGGAAAGGTGGAGCGGTATTACGGAACTAAAGACGGATTAAGCAATACAGTCATCGTTACGGTGGAAGTCCTGGAGGACGGAAGTTATATGGCAGGTTCCGATGGTGGCGGCCTTTACATTATAAAGGACAGAGAAGTTAAGAGCCTTGGACGTAGAGAAGGCCTCACCAGCGATGTCATAATGAGACTTGTAAATGATCCCGATCATGACCTTTGCTGGGTTATAACTTCTAACTCTATTCAGTATCTTAAGGATGGAAAATTAAACCAGATAAAAAGCTTCCCGTATAACAACAACTATGACATCACTTTTGAGGATAACGGGAACGCATGGGTGCTTTCTTCTTACGGAGTATATGTTCTGAAGGCAGAGGATATGCTAAGAGACCGTGTGGAGGACTATAGAGTTTACACAGTGGAAAATGGAATTCCTTTTGCATTGACTGCCAATGCTTACTTTGATCGTGATGAAGATGGAAATCTCTATATGGCAGGAAGAGGAGGTGTTATCCGCCTTAAATTTACTCATTTCTATGAAGATGAAATGAGAGTAAAAACAGCAGTAAGAAGTGTCACCTGCGACAATGTAAAGATTCTTCCGGATCAGCAAGGAACGTATCATCTGCCTTCATCAAAGGGTAGAATAGTGATAGCCCCGTCTGTTATGGATTATACTCTGATGAATCCAAAGGTCAGAGTTTTTCTGGAAGGTTTAGCGGATGATGGAGTCACAGCGCTTAAAAATGAAATCTCAACGCTGGAATATACGGATCTCGGATACGGTGATTATGTACTTCATATTCAGATTTTGGATAATGTTACTGACCGGGTCATATCCGATGATAAATATTTATTTAATAAGGCACCGATGTTCATGGAGCTTCTCATAGTAAGGTTTTTGCTCCTGGCACTTTTCTCGGTTGTCATAGGTTCTGTTGTATGGTGGGTTATGAGGTCGACCACCGTCAGAAAACAGTATGATGAAGTCAGAAAAGCAAGGGATGAGGCTGAAAGAGCGAATTCGGCCAAAACAAGATTTCTTGCAAACATATCTCATGAGATACGTACGCCTATAAACACCATCATCGGCATGAATGAAATGATAACCAGAGAAGATCCCACGGGAGTTCCGAAGAATTATTTTCTTTCCATGATGAACTATTCCTTTGATGTGAGAAATGCAGCAGAGGCACTCCTTAGTCTCATAAATGATCTTCTCGACATGTCGAAGATAGAGTCAGGAAAAATGCACCTGACCGAACAGAGCTATGATACCGGGGAGATGCTCAGATCCATAGTTTCCATGATCCGTGGAAAGAGTACGGAGAAAGAGCTTATCTTCGATGTTGTGGTGGATGAACTTCTTCCTGTAAAGATGTACGGAGATGTTGCAAAGATAAAACAGATAGTACTGAATCTTCTGACAAATGCGGTAAAGTACACTGAAAAAGGAGGCTTCTGTCTCACGGTATCCATGGATGAAAGAGAAGGTGATGCGGCTTCGCTGAGATTCTCAGTAAAGGATACGGGATTGGGCGTAAAAGAGGAAGATATGCCGAAACTCTTCATGGCCTATGAAAGGCTGGATGAGGAAAAAAACAGTAGTATACAGGGAACCGGTCTCGGGCTTGATATATCCAGAAGATTCGCGGAACTTATGGAAGGAAATCTATGGTGTGAAAGTACCTACGGTGAAGGGTCAGAATTCATCCTTACTGTAAAACAGAAGATTATAGATGCGACACCGATGGGCAGTTTCATTGAACGTTCGGAAGGTTCTGCAAGTGGACCTTATGTGCCTCAATTTATAGCGCCTGACGCAGATATACTTGTTGTGGATGACACCCCTATGAATCTTAATGTCATAAAGGGACTTCTGAAAGCAACTGAAGTTTTTGTTACGACTTCTGAAAGCGGAGAGGATGCTATCGGAAAGATACGGGATAATCACTTTGATGTGGTATTCCTGGATCATATGATGCCGGGTATGGATGGAATCGAAACTCTTCAGGAGATCAGAAAGATCAATGCTGAGGTCCCGGTGTATGCATTAACGGCAAATGCCTCCGTGGGAGAGGATTTCTATAAGGAAAAAGGATTCAACGGATATCTTTCCAAGCCCGTGGACAGTGAATTACTGGAAAAGACGATCCTTAAGCATATTCCTGAAGAAATGATAAAGATGGTGGAAAAGAAGCAGGCGGTTGAAGAGCTTACAGAGCTTCCGGAAAATATGCAGTGGCTATACGAGACGGAAGGAATCAATGTTGACGAAGGAATAAAGAATTCCGGAGGAATAAATAACTACATCTTTGCATTGAACCTCTTTTTGGACACCATCGACGGCAATGCACAGGTCATCAGCGATGCATATGAAAATGACAACATCAGGCTTTACACCATAAAGGTACATGCCCTCAAGAGTTCCGCAAGGATAATCGGAGCACATGAGCTGTCAAAGCATTGTGAGCAATTGGAGAATGCCGGAAACCGGAATGACCTTGATTTTATACACGGCAATACCGGAAGACTTCTCACGGAGTATGCGGGGTATAAGGAAAAGCTAAGCAGTCTTAAGGAAGATAACGAGAGCAGAGAGGATAAGGAAGAGATATCCAAGGATGAGCTGAATGAAGCTTATGAGGCTCTTAGAGAGATGATACCGGAAATGGACTATGACGCGGTTGAATCAATTCTTGAGAAACTATCGGAATATAAACTTCCTGAAGAGGACTCAGAAAAGATCAAGGATGTCGGAAGACTGCTTCGGGCTTTTGACTGGGATGGTTTGGAGAAACTGTTCGATGAGTGATCAATAGAGATATATGAATGAAAGGGAATTGTGCAGAAATGAAACGAATGATTGTTTTAAGTACCAGAGAATCCTTTAGAGCTCATATCCTTATAAGTAAGGCAAAGGCTGCGGGTGTGGATTGCACTTTTGTACCATTTATCATCAGTGAACTGGAGGAAGGCTGGAAGGACGCACAGCTTGTAACGGTATTTATGGAGGATGATACCTGGCCCAAGGAAACTGTGCTGAGTTTTATGGCGGATAATCTGGAGAAAAAGGGCGGAAAACTGATAGTCATCGGAGAGAAGGAGGATATAGAGTATGTTTCTTCTCATGTTTCGGCTGATCATATTTATAAAATTATGGTGAAGCCCATAGACAATGCTGAATTTGTAAAAACTGTCAGTGAATACTTTGAGGAAAACTATATTGAAGCGGCAGAAGATAAAAAACATCTTTTGGTAGTGGATGATGATCCTCAGTACCTGTCGCTTGTAAGACAGTGGCTTAAGGAAGACTACAAAGTATCCATGGTTAATTCCGGACTTCAGGCCATCAAATTCCTGGAGAAAAACAAGGTAGATCTGGTGCTTCTTGATTACGAGATGCCCGTGACAAGCGGGGCACAGGTACTTGGTATGCTTAGAAATGACGGCAGAACTGAGCGCATTCCTGTATTTTTTCTGACCGGAAAAAGTGATAAGGATAGTGTTATGGATGTTATGTCGCTTAAACCGGAAGGGTACATTTTGAAGAGCATACAGAGGGATGAACTTCTGGAGAGACTTAAAGATTTTTTAGTTATCCATGCGGGGAAGTGATAAGGAGCGTAGGATAAATGATTGAACTGGTAAGTGCATATCGACCGGATATAGTGTTGGCATTGGCAGTTGTATCCATCGGTTTAAATATCTACCTGATAGCGGAAAGATTTATGAAAAATTCCGAAACAAACAGAGACCCTGAAAAGGGCGATGCAGTAAAGCTTATGGATGAAGAAAAACCAAAGATAAAAGATGGATCTAAAAATGTGATAGAGCAGAATCTCGAAGTGGGCAGATACAGAGAACAGGTTTCCGTCGGGATACTTGCTACTGAAAATGTTAAATCTGTAAGGTTTGAGATTTTCAGGCGTGAGGATGGAAATCATGTCTCGGCACCTTCTCTTGTGCTGTTTGATTCCAATGACGGATATGTGCATGATGATCCAAAAGCAATAGAGGAGCATCATTATGTGGAATATGGTGAGTTCTGGTTTGACGGGCATTTTGTTTCCGCCGGAGCCAGAGGAATAGTCATGGAAGAAATCCTGTCGGATTCAGCCGGATCAGAGGAAAGCTGTGAGATTATCATCGAAAGATATGAGGATCGAATGTCACTGGAGCTTCAGAGGGGTGGCCGTAGATTTAAATTTAAGATCGCACTTCAGGATAAATCAAAATGGGCCTATGTAGGGATTACAGGAGAAAACTGTTTCATAAGAGATATATCGGTAAATGAAACCGGCGAGATCGTTGACGAAACCTCTATAGATCAGATTATGGAACCTGTGAGTTATATCGACAGGATGGAATCAGATCTGCCCAATGTTCAGGTGGATCGTTTTCATTCTTCTTTCACAGAAGGAGTAAAGATAGAGGACGGACTGAGAATAGATTTTCATGCTATGGCATTACCGACAGCCACGGATATCTGGCACTGCCCGCAAATCATACTATACAGTTCTCCTGACGGAAAAGTTCATGGGGCCGGATACAGGGAACATGTGCTCATAAAGATAAACGGAGAATGCACCAGTGAAGATGAGTCGGCAAATAACAAGTTCTCAATGAAAAAGGATAAGGATTTTCAAGGATGGGATAAATGGAAATCGGATATGAAAAGAGGTAAAGAGTGTTCGATATCCTTTATAAGGAAAAAAGGATATGTAAAGCTCGGTACGGAAAATCTCGGGATCATTCTGGAAAATATTCTCACCTATCAGGAACGAGACGATGATATATATGTGGCTTTGACAGGCGATCAGGTTGCACTTACAGATATAAGGATTCTTTAAAAAGATATTTTTCATTCGCAGAGAGTTATGAATACTACAAGCAGTTGGGAAAAGAACAGGCGGCAGATGAGTTGTTTATTGATTATATTAGCTGGGGCGGTATGCCTTTAAGATTTACATTTAATTTTCCCGGGATGGTATTTCTAATATAAATATAGTGGATTTTCTGCTTGGAAAGAAAGAACTTATGCTAACTTAGTGCCACAAATCAGAAAAATGATCTAAATTGTGGCACATAAATTGCAAATGAATGAATAAAACGGTGGACGCTTATTTGAAATAGTCTCTTGGTGTAACACCGTAGTATTCTCTGAACGCTTTATAGAAATTGCTGTGGTTGCTATAGCCGAGCATGGAAGATATTTTCTCAATGGAAAGGGTTGTATTCTTCATAAGAAGGTTTGTGATGCCTTCTTCCCGCTCTTTTTTGCTTTTTTTTGAGGCTAAGATGTGTTATGCTTATTAACGTAACTTGATGATTTGCAAATCTCGCGATTTTTAGAACGATTATATTTCAGTTTTATCGACGACAGGAGTTTGATTATTGGTATAGAAAATCAGCAGTTTTGTGAAATAAGCAAATCGTTACTTGGTGGAGGCACATTGTCATTGAAGAAGGAAACTTATAAATACATTCAGCATGGATTTGAAGCAATACTCTATGATGCAGAGAATGGTGATGACAGACTGTTCATAGTTATACAAGGCTTAAAAGGACTTGATTTGCCGGAAAAGTATGCGTAGCTGTTTTCGGGAAAGGGATATTCCACACTTGCCATGTCTTACTATGGCGGTGAAGGGCAAAAGAAGAATAAGGCGAAAAAGGTCAGATATCATGTTATACCCGATTGAGGTTGTTCTATGTTTGAAGAAAACTTGGAGTTACACATAAAAGGAATAAATATAGATTGGGATAAGATCAGTAGAGGAAGCTATCTGAAAGAAATCCCTTCTATCTCGGGCGTAAATGACTTGATGTTCCATAAGCCTATCACATTCTTTGTAGGTGAAAACGGCAGCGGTAAATCTACTATGCTGGAAGC
>JAILDF010000223.1 GCA_024689585.1 Oribacterium sp. | reverse complement strand
TGGGATCGGCAAGGGACACGATGCCTTCAGGCATATCTACTCCGTATTCAGCGGCCATACTCCGGATTGACTTTTCTACATCATCTTTTCCTTCCGGACCGTTTGAGGATGCGCCGCCGGAGACATTACCGGATACTCCGGCAGCGTCAGAGCCGTTTACATTGCCGGTGTCTGAACCTGTGTTGTCTTTTTTGCCGTTGCAGGCAGAAATCGAAAACACAGCGGTTAGGATCACTGCCATAAGGGCAATTCTTCTATGTTTACATTTGTAGTCGGTTTTGATCATTGTAATACCTCCTCTATAAATGCATGTTTTTCTACGTTTATTTCTGACATACAGATGCAGATTTAATCGGCGCCTATATCACTCTTACAGCTTTTAATATCAATACTCGTCGGAAAGTTTGGTTCCGCTTAGCTTTGATTTGAGCTTGACGAACTGGTTGTCTACATTCAGATCCCCCGTGAAGGTCATGATGGTCTTCGACGGATTCTTCTTATCCGGTTCTGATGCAATCTGAAGCACCATACCGGGTGCAAGTCCGAAATCCTTCAGATCATAAGTTCCGCTTTCTATCTTCTTGTGATATTCATTTTGCAGGGCATTGTATTCCTTATCTGCTCCTGTAAATGAATACAGAGTATTCTTCCGTTCCAGAGTCAGCTGCATCGTCTTACGGTTAAAGGTTCCCTTATAAAGTTCCTCAGGTGCATCCGGGAACTTAAGGGAGACTTCTGCCACATCTATCTCTATAGTCGGACGGACGATCATCTTGCCCTTTGATACAGATTTGGAGATTTCATTTTCCTTCTGATAATACTGATCCGTAAAGTCCTTAACCTGTTGCTTTGCCTCCTGAGGAGCATCCGGTCCAAGGTTCTGACGGCTGATGGTCTTGTTCTGAAGGTCTACCATACCACCAAGGAGAGGTGAGCTGTATTCCTTGATATCGGAAACAAATTCCCAGGTGCCGTAAATGTCATTCTCCAGAGGAACCGGATCCGATTCGGGACCAAGACACGGCTTCTCGGTATTATAAGTGTTTTCCACACATTCCTGGAGGATCACTACCAGGTTTCTCTTTTCCTCATCCGTCAGATTCCTTCCATTAACGTTCAGATTGGAAATATCCATCTTGAGGGGTTCTTCTCCTGCCTCTTTGATAGCCTCTCTTGTAAACTGTTTCTGTAGTACATCGGTCTTTCCGGTGCGGAGCGTAACAACATAACTGTCGGCTATCTCCTTTGCACGCCATTCACTAAACTGTGGCAGCTTTAGTTCCAGTAAATTTCCTTTTTTTTCTACATCCGGCTTATCCGGTTTAACCATGAGATACAGGTAATATCCACTGTAGTTATTCCATATCATGCCCTCGGTTGTCGATGCAGTGCCACCGTCAACCTCCATCAGATAAAAGGTATCCTCTTTCGTTTCCCATTTTCTTGGTTCAAAGAACAAACCGTCTTTATATTCCCGATAGTCTTTTCCTTTTTTTAAATCCAGAGGTATAAGATCAAAGTCAGACATTGTATCTTTAAAATCGTCCTTTAATTTCAGTACAAGTGCGTACTCCGTCCATTCCCTGAACAATTTTATCGGTCTGATTCTACGAACCCTGATAGTATAATTTTTATTAAGTAATTCAACATCCGTGAAACCTTCCGCCCGGGTTATAGGGGCAAAAACGGTATTAATATTCGGTTTCAATGCTTCAGTATAAAATCTTGATTGATTCTTTTTTGCAAATACCCTGTATGCCTGAGTAAGTTCTCTCTCGTCCTCTTCCAGGCCGAATGCGGTTTTCAGAATAGTTGTCACTTTCCCTCGCTTCCATGTTTCTCCATAGGAGTTTAGAATCTCAGGATATGTTTTTTCAGGCTTTACAAAGTTTTTGCGCAGATAAGTCAAAAATGGAGCAACCGGATAAGAAGCGTCAGGTTTGTCTGTTCCTGAGACTGAAATCTTCCCTTCAGGATATGAAGTGCTGAAGTCATTCAGCGGAAGTGCAAAATACCATGCATCCCTGAGATTATCTAAAACTGCATCCTTAGAAGAAATGATCGGATCAGTCTCTGCGTTGGAAAAATAATCAAATGCTATCTCCTCAACATCCTGTGCCGACATTTCGTCAAACTTATAATTAGCCATACTATCCCAGGCATAAAGTCTCTGGACAACATGAAACATCTCATGACAGAGGGTGCAAAGCAGGCTGTCATAGGCTAAAGCTGTACCGCTTCCTAGCCTGTCCATATAGATGACGATATAAGGATGACCAGTATAGGGAGTAATCGTCACACCATAAGAGCCTCTGTTAGTCCCGCTAAGTTCGATCCTGAGTTGGTATTTTGGCATTTTTACTTTCATTTCTTCCTTCAGCCAACCCCATGCCCTGACTGCATGTTCACAGACCTTGTCGACTTGTTCCAGCTCCGGAGGAACCTTTTTGTTTTCTTCATAGGCCTTGTTGTAAGCCGCCAGGTTTGCCTGAACGCGTAAGTAATCCGGGTCGTTCTTGACATTATCTTCATACAGCTGCTTATGTCTCTTTAAATATGAGTTATAGATAGCATCTGCTTCCTTAACCTTTTCGGGATTCTTCTTCATTTCAAGAGTGAATTCCTTTAGTTGAGTACTTTCTGTGAAATTATGATTCTCAAGATGGTATTTCTCTACAGTATCCTTCAACGCCTGTTTGACAGCTTTTTCCGATAATTCTCTGTAGTATTCAGTACTTTTTTCGAGCAAAACGTCTTTGAATTGATTACGGTCAAGCATGATTTTCATAACCGCAGCGCCTCTGTAATAAATCGGAAAAGCTCCTGTAAAAGGATTCAGATAAGCACCTGACCATCCGGCAATTATTTTATCGATAACAGGAGCGGAAGCGAGAACCAGTCCACCGATTGCTAACGCAGACATAATGAAACTGTTCTGGTTTGAATGGATAATTGCCTTGTTTCCTTCTATCTGACTTATATATTCATACCATATTCCGGAATCATCCACTCTATAAAAACAGAGGAACGGATATTCATCCTCGGTTACACCCATCTGATCAAGATCAATTTCTATTGTGAAATACTCGGAAAAAGCTTCATCATCTTCAAGACCGGCATCCAGCTCCCAGGCATCCATTATCAGTCCGGGACCATCTGTCGCATCATAAAACACCTCATCAAGCTTATTCAGTTGTTCTCCGCTTACAGGTTCCAGCGTAAATGTTCTGTCTTTATCAAGAGCATTCTCCTCAGCAGAGATAGTAACTCCGTAGGGAGTTTCCATACGGAAGGCTTTACTTTTTCCTTTAGGTAATATTTTAGGCTGCTGCTTCGGTGCATCTTCACTGTCATCCGACACATTCCATCCATCATCACTGCCGTAGAGCCATTTGTACTCCGGATGCGGATCACTTTCTGTATTAAGATTCTCAAATAGAGTTCCGTTTTCTAAGGCAGCATCGATCCTTGCGTATTCAGCTTCAAGCTCTTCGTCTGTGGGCAGATCGTCTTCCGGCGATTTACCTTTTCGGCTGTTTCCTATGTTTCGTTTGTCAGGATCCTTTTCAGGAGGTGTAAGTATCATGCTGCCATTATCCCGACCTGTGCCGCCTCCGAACAAGCGTGTACGGACGAAACCGGGGTAGACGAAGGACACGAAAAGAGCCAGTACAAGAACCGCTGCTATCAAAGGCTTCAGGGAACTGCGGCGCGGGCGAACACCACCGGTATTGACAGCACTGTTCTGCTGCCCAGCGTTCCGGTTATACTGCCCATAATCCTGAGGCTGCTGTACCTGAGGCTGATTATTCATCTGTGTCCGGTATTGGCTGGGATTTTGTGAATTGGGCCTGTTTTGAACGGTCGCTTGCTGCCGGATGTCCTGCCGCACTGCGCCTCCGTCTTTCAGACTTGCTCCGCAGTTTTTGCAGAATGGTGCACCGTTGGTGACAGCACCGCCGCAATAGCGGCAGAAAACGGGGGCTGGCTTTGCCGCCCCCTGATCATCACCGAAAGGTTGTATCTTTTGTTGTTCTGCTTTAGGAACCTGACTTCCGCAGTTCTTACAAAAGACTGTATTATCAGATAGTTCTGTTCCACAATACCTGCAAAAACGAGCCATTCACTTCCTCCCTTCACGCCCGGGGAAGAATCCTGCCGGGCGATCTATCCCAAGAAATGCCGACAGATGGATATTACTTCAAAGTACATTCTTCTGTGATGCCTGCCTCAGAAACTATAAGTGTCTTGCCGTTATTAGTTACTGACATATAAGCAATCGTACCGTATTCATTTTCGGCGATATATACTCCGTGTCCAACAGGCGTCAGATCATATACCTGCGGTGTGCCTCCGAATTCTGTATAAGTATGTGTGGCAGTTCCGTATTTACTGTCTTTTGTTATCTTTACCTTCCAGGTAGCAACAAAGCCTACATAGGTACCGGTCTTGGGCTCGGGATCTTCATTGCGCTGTTTAACGCTCTTATCCCATTGTCCGTCAGAACCGCACCAGTAACCGTCAGCACTGTAATTGTCCTTGATCATGCAGCCGTCAGGTCCTGTGTAATAATATTTACCATTGTCACTGTCCTGTACCCAGACATTTGCTACATAGTCACCGACGGAATTCATGTACATTACCGTGCCATCCTGAAGGATGTCTTTTTTTGCTTTCTTGGCAAATGTAGACGGGAGAAACTCTTCATCATCACTGCTGCTCTTGCTGCTTTCCGAACTGTTTCCGGAAACACCCTTGTTTTTGGGATCCTTTGGATCATATGCTCCGTCAGGACCTACGTAATATCCGTCCGGGGTATATGCGTCCTCGAGCATATAGCCGTCTTCGTCCACGTAATAGTAAACACCGTCGGTCTCGATCCAGCTGTTCTTTACGATTTTATCATTCTTCTCATAGAACCATGTTGCTGCAACCTGTTTCCATTTGCCTCCGGTTACGGTAGGTATTTCCTGATTGCTTTCAGCCTTCTGATTCCTGCTGTTGTCGGAGCTGTCGCTGTTGTCAGAGCTGTCGCTCTTATTTCCGGCAATTTCTTTTGCCTTGCGTCCGATCATGGCAGTATTGACTGTATCCGTAGAGCTGTCTTCCTGTTCCGTATCCTCCTCTTTCGTATCTTCCTGATAACTGTCATAATTTCTCTTCGAAGCTTCCAGCTCTTCACGAGCGACATCTTCAGTGGTTTTATGTACAACAAAATCTCCCTGGATATTTATTTGGGCTCCATACATAGTAGCTGACATCATCTGGTTGCCCGCTATCAGCCTGTCCGTTCCGTCTGTGCAGTATGCGCCGGTGTGAGACATCTTCATGGTTGCTGTTCCGCCCTTGTCATCGTCTCCTTCCATATCAAATGACATATGGTAAACACCGTTGTTGGGTCTTGATGCCATAAGTGCGGCTATCTGTGCGGGAGTGACTTCTTCCGGGTCATCGTAATCACGGCTTTCAAAGTTCATACTGCCCATGAAGTTCCATTTGATAGACCACTGACCGTCACCCTCGATTTCCAATGTACATGGTATCGGGGCGTCCAGTACCTGCTGCTCAAGCTCCAGAATATTGGCAGGTGCTCCTTCTATCCCTTCAAAGCCGCTCATGGTGGTCATCTGGATCTCGCCCTCGTACTCACCGATAAGGTCAACAAACTCCGCATCGGTTTTGATTGTGGCTCCTTCGGGAATCTTCAGCTGAGAAGCATCCACCATGCCGCCGGCAATGCTTAAAGCAGCATCAAGTGCAGTAGCCTGCTCTCTTGCAGATATTCCTCCGTTGACGCCTGAAGTCGGGGTATCCGATTCTACGCCTGCGGTTGTCTGGGTGGATGACTGGTCATAATCAACGTAAGTCTCTTCCGCTACACTTTCATCTTCATTTTGGCCGCCTTTAAGTTTTCCCAAAACAAGGAAAGCTCCGACCGCAGCAACTGCCACTAAGGCAACACCGCCTATTATCGCCACCTTTGGGATACCGGATTTCTTCTGACCTCCCGGTGCAGGGGCATAACCCTGGTTCGGGGCATTGTTCTGATTGTTAAACTGTTCCGGTTGCTGTTCGGAATTTCCATAACCCGGGTTCTGCATTCCGTTCAGGTTATTAAATTGATTCTGCTGCTGATCGAATCCGCTGTAACCCCGGTTTGGTGCACCGTTTTGGTTGAAATTATTAAATGAACCCGGCTGCTGTGCGCCCGGTGCAGAGTCACCATAACCCTGATTCTGAACATTACCCGGGTTGAAATTATTATATGTATTCGGTTGTTGAGCCC
>JAILDF010000187.1 GCA_024689585.1 Oribacterium sp. | reverse complement strand
TCCAAATGATGCTTTTGCTCAGTATTTTGACGGTCAGAGCTATCTGGCTCCGGTTTCCTCGGAACAGATTCCAATCTATAACGTCACATTTGAGCCGGGATGCAGAAATCACTGGCACATACATCATGCAAAATACGGTGGCGGACAGATGCTCATATGTGTCGGTGGAAGAGGATATTATCAGGAATGGGGAAAGGAAGCTGTTCTGATGACTCCCGGCACAGTCATAAACATTCCTGCAGAAGTAAAACACTGGCACGGAGCAGCCCCTGATTCATGGTTATCACATCTTGCAATCGAGATAGAAGGTGAAGATGCAAGCAATGAATGGTGTGAATCTATATCTGAAGAAGATTACTTGAAAGCGATCAGTGATTAAAACATCACATAACAGCGTTGAAAGACAACCAATACATAAGCCCGAAATACCTTTTTTAATGGTATTCCGGGCTTTTTTTTAAATTACTTCGTCTTTATAATATGCTAACAATCCCTTTTTTTCTTCTCGATCCATAAAATCATTGAATTTAACTACTGGTAAAGGTGGCACCAGTACTTCCCCTTGGAAGAAATCAACACCCATGCCGGCCAGTGTCACCATATAGGAAGCATCTTCAAGAAAATTAGCCGTAATATATGTGTTATTCTCCTGTCCATAATCTATGAGCATGTTCACGATATACTTATTCGCTTTCAGTCCCTTTAAAGACAGCTCTTTTGTTATCTTCTGACCGATTGTTATGGAATTGAAGAAACCTTCTCTCATATAATCAAAAGCTATAGAACCGGCATCAAAGCCATCAACACCTACAACATATCCGCTGTTTTTCAGTTCAAGCATACTTTCCATATTCTCGGGTGTAGCTTTAATAGGTATATTATCATTCTGGGTGATCGTTATCCAAAGCCGATTCCTCTCTATACCGGCCACACTCATTCTGTCGTTTATATACTCACAAAGAGCAGGAGTTATGCTGCTTATCGACAAGTTAATATCGAGTTTAACCTGCCCATGACCATTCTCTTTTAGGTACATAAGCTCAGCAACTGCATTATCGATAATGATGTGGTCGATATCTTTAAGCATCCCTATCCGGTATGCAAGATAAATGATCAAAGGTGGGTAAATAGTATCCTTTTCATTTGATACTTTGCTAAGTGGATTCCATCGTATCAGCACCTCTGCCCCGACAAACTTTGAATCCCTATTCATCTGAGGCTGATACTAAAAAAATATATCACCAAATCGTTTTGGTACATTCCTCTTTAGGACACGACGAAAGATATCGCTTAATGTGTCCATTGTCCTTAAAAGAGATGCAGATAGCAGATTTTCATCAGATACCCTCTCTTCAGCTTCACATTTCTTATAAGCCTTCTCCAGATTATTAATCTCCTTGGCAAAGACATACAGATCATATTCATCCATCAGTTTAACAAATGGCATTAGAATGATAGTATCTATAAATGCTGCGAAGATTGCTACCCATGACATAGCGACTGAGTGAGTCATAACAAAGGCATATATGGGGAAAGGAGAAATTGCGAGTGGTGTCATCGTTGCAATAGGTACAATGCCCAATTTGTGTGCAATAACAAATATTTCAAGGTTCAGTATAGGAAGAAATATCATCGGAAGTACAAATATCGGATTGAATATAACAGGTATTCCATAAAGAATCACTTCCGGAAAATTAGATATAATAAACGGCACTGATATTTTTGCAACCCATCGTCTTCTGTAGGAATTGGAAACCAATATTACCGCAAAAAACAGCGGAATAGCCAGACCATACCCACCCATACCCCTGCAGAGCTGCAGCAATGGTTCCGTTATGAATTCATTTTCATGTAAATAAAAGAATCGTTTATTTACATAGGTTGTCAAATGCCGCACATCCAGACCTATGAATGTAAATAAAGCATTTTCCAAAAAATAAATCACCGCCATTACATGTCTTCCAAACGGTAAAAAATCATATCCTGAAGAGCATATATTCTGGATTATCTGAGAAGGCGATGCATGAAATAGCGATACCATTAATCTATTCCATACTGCGGCAGAGAAACCTGCAATAATAGAAGGCGGTCCATACTCAATTACACCGTTCCAAAGGGGATCTATATTAATGACTTTCTTGGAAGACCAGCATCATGAAATATGGTCTAAAACAAAAACAAATGCTTTTGCTACATAAAGGCCTACCAGCATTGCTATCAGTTTATTTCTGTATCCCAGTAATGAAATATCATTAATTATCTCAGAGCTTAAAAATGTGCCGTAAGCTACCAATGCCACAGGACAAACTACCCATTGGGCTGTCGATAACATTGGCTTTAGCTCAACCATATAATAATGTGAAACGGCAGCACAGAAGATCACACCCTGCAGAAGTCTAGATCCGCTCTTTACGTCACTTAACAGGCTTAATATCTCATTTCTTCGTAAACTGTGAAAATGATTCAGCCATGCCTGATATGCCGGATTTGGTGTTTCAAGTATGGTTCCGGTCAAAGTAGATACAATAAGTATTTGCATTATGCAGATAAAGGCTCGCTTTACTGCTATGACACATGACATATCATTAACCTTATCGCAGAATTTAAATAACTGTTTTTTTAAGTTGCTTTGAATTTCGGCTTTTTCCATAATGTTCCCTCATTAATAAAAATACCTAAAAGCATTAATAGTTCCTAAAAATCAGCTTTGGAAAAAGATCAGACGCACTAAAAAAAAGAGATAGTCTGAAAATTGGCCATTAACGCCCGATATACCTCAAAATATGACTAAGTGTCTATAAAGATACTTATTTTTTATCTCAAAATGGTCTGATTTAATTATTCGTGATATCGTTTTTTAGAAGAATAAATCTTCTTAATAAACTTCTTCTGGATGTTCACATCATAGCCATATCCACCTCCTTTGATATGGCTATTATCTCAAACACCCCTAACAAAAAAATGCACACCGTACCGGTTCAAGTTACTATTCAAAGCATTTATAAGGAGTTTGATTTAGAAACATCCAAACATAAACTTTCTATTGTTTTGTGGAGATACTATAATTATTTCAATAAATCATTACTTATGGGCGAAGGAGTGAACGGATCATGTTGAAAGTAACATATTTTGGAACCACAACTTTATTGTTTGATGATGGGAATGATCAGGTCCTTTTTGATGCCCATATCACACGTCCTTCGCTCAGCAAATACATATCAGGAGCTAAGGCGAGCACAAACAAAACATTATGTGATGAGCTTATCAGTCTGCACAATATCGACAGACTTCGTGCGGTTTTTATTTCTCACACGCATCACGATCATGTCATGGATGCTCCATATATAGCCAATAAATGCAACTCAAAGATTTACGGAAGCGAGTCCGCACAAAACGTCGCACTGGGAGGAAACGTTCCGGCTGAGAACATCACCGTGTTCAAACACGGCGATATCTTTTATATAGGAGACTATAAGATTCGTATCTTGAACTCTCTACATTCCAAACCGACTATACTCAATAATGATCTAGGCGAACCTATTAAAGAACACCTGACACAGCCGGCCGGATTAAGAGACTATAAAGAAGGCGGCTCTTACGATTTTCACATAGAATATAAAGATAAGAATATCCTGATCCGTCCAAGTTTCAATTACATAGAAGGGCAGCTTGATGATATCCGTGCCGATGTCTTATTTCTTGGCGTTGCAGGTCTTGCAAAAGCGGACCCTGATATGGAGAAAACATTCTTTAGGGAAACTATAGAAAAAACCGGAGCAAAACTGGTGATTCCCATTCATTGGGATAATTTCTTTTCCCCACTAGACCGGCCGATTGAGGGCATGCCACATATAATCGAAAATACCGATGTGGTATTCTTTAAGATCGCTAAATACTGTGAATTACATGATGTGAATTTTCTTATTCAATATCCGCGTACAAGTATTGAGCTTTGATCAGAATTTGCATAGGAAAAAGTTTAAAGAGGTAAATACCATAATGAATAACTTTCGTTTTACAGAGCTTGTGGAAAAAGAAAAAGGATTTGAATTTTACCAGGCTTTTCGAGATGAAGTAGACTTTGTGATAGGCGGCAAGGATGAAACATATTGGTTTGCAGTTCTTAATGATCAGTCTGTTAAGGAAACATACATTGGAACTATTAAGGACGGCGTATGGACTGACCGCATGATCAAAGGAAAAGGGAAAAGAAGAAGCATAAAAGAAATGCCTTCAGGCAGCACCATTAAGCGCATAGCGGAACGAGCCTACTTCATGCAGGACCAGTCCTGGGTAATAGACAGAAAACCAAGACTTATAGAGGATGAACATCCACATTTTCATTATGTTTATGGTATTGGTGATAAAGCTCTGGACGTTTCGCAGGCCTACGGCGTTAGTATTGCATATTCGGATATCAGTGATCCTTCAGCAGGCTACCATCTAAGGTATCTGTATATAGGTGAAGATGTTGAGATCCCGGACTGACAGAAAGCCAGGATTATTAATTGTGCAAATTGGGATTTATGGAGAAGCAGTATGAGTCTGATTACAGAAACAATAAACAGCAGAATTCTCAAAAAAGAAATGAAGCTGGCAGTTTATTACCCGGACTTATTTAAAGATAAAGCACTGCCAGTATTGTATTTCCTACACGGCAGAACGGGAAATGAAACACTCCTTAAGCGGCTCGGGGTTGATAAAACAACGGACGAACTGATTGGAAAAGGGAAAATCAAACCATTGATTATCGTGTGTCCGAACATGGACAACAGCAGGGGGATCAATTCTGCCGAGACATATCAGGAGGTTGCTGGAAAGTATGGCGTTGTTCATAAGGGCCGTTATGAAGACTACCTTCTGGATGAGGTCATCCCATTTATCGACAGCACCTTTCAAACGATCGAAGATCGCTCAGCAAGATACATCGGTGGTATTTCATCCGGGGGATATACAGCGTTGAACCTTGGGCTGCGGCATCAGGAACTGTTCGCCAGGGTTGGAGGACATATGCCGGCGATTGACTTGTCCTATGAGGATGAAGACGAATGCTATTTTTCAGATGAAGAAATGTGGCTGAAAAACGATCCGATCACAATTGCCGGGCAATTTGTTTATACCGATTTGAGAGTTTTTCTGGACGATGGAAAAGACGATGAAGGTCACTTCTATCATGCCTGTGAGAAGTTGTCTCAGATTTTGCGACAGAACGGAGCAGATGTTCAGAATTATCTTTTTGAGGGACATCACAACGGGGATTATATAGTTTCCAATCTGGAAACCTACCTAAAGTTTTACAATTAATAGAAAAATTCCAGTTTATGTCACCCGGCCAAAGTAAAGTGCATCCCGAAAATATATAATATAACAATTTATTTTTGAGAAAGCAGACGATAGCTTAGCGATAACTAAGATCTCTCGTCTGCTTTTTTGTTGCTTCTAAAAATATAAATATTAACAGCTTTCCAAAATGGAGATAGCAAGATATTTAAAAACATAATGAATAAATCAAATCATCAAATAAAAAAACATTCAGAAAAAATACTAACCGAAGAAAAAGTCTCCCCATAATTTATGTGCATAAAGATCAAGGGGCAAAAAATGATAATAAAGAAAAATCTAGAACCTTTATATTACCTTAAAGAACAGGTAAAAAACGGAACACATGGCAACAATGTGATGGAAGTCGAGTTCTCCGATAACAAAAGGAATATTCTCCATATTTTCGATGGAGATGACACCGGATACACACCGATGATTACGCTGTCTGTTGAATCTCAGGAGAAGATAAATGGCCGATGGAGAAAGATCGGGCAGAAAGATATCCTCACATGCCATTACGAATTCTTTGTAAAGAATTGTGGAGAAGGGTTGTATCAAAAAATAATCCGAACTCTCACAGAGGAGCCGTGAACTACTCCGACTTCTATAAGTCGGAGTAGTTCACGATCAGGTTTCTTTAATTCAATAACCTTAGGTCCCAGGATCACCAATGAATTATCCCTTAAGGGAATACAGGCAAACAAATATATCGTAGATATGCTTATAGAGTATTCACACGATAATAATACGTATATAACAGCAAATTACCTGGAAGACCAATCCAGCATGACCCGCCTTGCAAAAATGGGCGTTGACTTTTTCCATGGATTTACAATATCGGAACCAATGCCACAGGATAAATTCAATGTTTTTATTAAACTGTTACAGGATAGGGGAGAGCTGGCATATTATCGAGATCAGTTACCTAAGCCGTAGATATTCTTAGCTTCTGGGTAGACGAGAGATCTATCTCCAAAGATTTATTGTGTCTACTATTTATGTCGATATACAGATAGAGTAAACAATATTTTGAAATCATCATTTCAAATGATGATTTAATGGGGTTACTGTACATACCTTTTATAAAAGGCAAAACATTTTAAAAAATGATGATAAATAAAACTATCAGAATATCATAGGTAACAAAATGAAAAAGAGATTATTATCTGCCATACTATCATTTCTAATCGTATCCGGAACGATTTCCGGTTACGGAAATACAACGACCAATCTCCCCGCCGCAACAAATGTCTCAGAGACCACAGTAAATACGGATTTCAACAACTCCCTCATTGCCTTCATTGAAAAAAACGGGTTTGGCGATAAAAATTATATGATATCGCCAACTTCTTTCCGTGCAGCCATGGCACTTGCCATTTCCGGTGCTGACAAGGAAACAAAAAGCGAGCTTCTTCAGGCAATGGGATTCAATGACATGAATGAGTTAAATGCCTGGTACAATAATGTCACAGCGTCAGTTGATTCTTTTGAAAATTATCTTCAAAGCACTAAGAAGAGTCGTATTGGTTTAAGTTCCACTGATAATGATGTCAGCTCCCCGGATGGTGCTTTTGATCTCCAGAACTCTATATGGCGTAATACCAGTTCAAGCGGTACCCTCTCCGAGAAATACATTAAGTACGTGGAAGATAACTACAATGCAAAAGCAGAAAACGTTTCTAAAAACAATATAACAGACAGAGTGAACGGCTGGATCAATGAAAACACACATGGTCTTATCCCCTCAATCAGCAATGACCTATCCTATGCCGACCTTGTACTTGTAAATACCCTTTATCTAAGAACCGCATGGGCAAATAAATTCATGGAATATGCTACTGAAGAAGGAAAGTTTAAAACTTTATCCGGAAAAACTGTAAAAAAAGACTTTATGAGGCAAAAAGACCGTTTCAGGTATTATGAGGATGAAAAGGGAAAGTTAGTCGTGCTGCCTATGATGGGTGGTATAAACGCTGTTTTTATCTTGGGAGACTTTGACGATGTTGTAGGAAAACTTGAAAAAGCATCATTTGAGGAAGTATCTGTCAAACTTCCTAAGTTCGAATCTGAGACTTCATTCAACGATAATCAGCTCATAAACTTCTGTAAGGAACGTGGGGCAGAGCAGGCTTTTACTGCAAATGCAGATTTTTCAATCATGAGTGATGATGCGAGCATTTACATCTCAGATATAATACAGAAAACGAAGATAAAAGTGGATGAAAAGGGTATAGAAGCGGCGGCAGCTACTGCAGTCATAATGAAATTGACAAGCATGATAGAAATGAAGGAAACTAAAGAATTCATCGCTGACAAGCCCTTCAAGTATATGATCCTCACGGATACGGATAGTCCAGAATTGTTGTTTTATGGACAATTGGTTGAATAACGTCAGCTTAGAGAACGACTGATAAATGGTGGAAAGTGAGGAGACAACCATGAGAATCATCATATCCCCAGCAAAACAGATGAAGGTGGATACGGACAGTTTTGAACCGGCAAGTTCTCCCGTGTTTATTGATAGAGCAGAAGTGCTGAAACACTGGATCCAAAACCTATCATATGAGGAACAGAAAGCTTTGTGGCAGTGTAACGACAAGATAGCCAAGCTTAATTCAGAACGGTTTAACACGATGGACTTAAACATAGCCCTCACACCGGCACTGCTTTCTTATGATGGTATCCAATACACTTATATGGCTCCTACCGTGTTTGAGGATGGCCAGTATGATTATGTCCAGGAGCATCTTAGGATCCTATCAGGTTTTTATGGCGTTTTGAAGCCTTTAGATGGGGGTAGTACCATACCGCTTGGAGATGCAGGCAAAAATCGAAGTGAATGGGTGTAAAAACCTCTATGATTTTTGGAATGAAAGCCTGTATCGGACAGTCCTTGATGATAGCCACACGATAATCAATCTGGCATCGAAAGAGTACTCTAAGTGTATTGAAATGCATCTGCAGCCTTCGGATCGCTTTGTGACTTTTGTTTTTGGAGAGATTGAAAACAAGGGCGGAAAAGAAAAGGTGGTTCAGAAAGGCGTATACTGTAAGATGGCAAGAGGCGAAATGGTGTCTTACCTCGCCGGGATAGGAGCAGAGAGCCCGGAACAGGCTAAGGGATTTAGTTGGAGTGGATACAGATTTGATGAAGGCAGGTCTGATGAGACCACGTATTATTTCATCAAGAGTAAGTATTGAGTCACGAGGAAACAGAGGTAATAATTGATGTATAAATTCTATGGATGGGAAACAGCCAACATTAAAGATAGCCAAGGATTAAATCCTAAAGATTACTATGACATCCTCTCGGACATTTGGTCTTCAGAAACATGTGCCCCGAGGATGCGTTCAGACTGGACGTCTGATAATAAAACATTGGGACAGTGCTCCATAACTGCGTTTCTTTTGCAGGATATCTTTGGCGGGAAGGTTTACGGCATACCGCTAAGCGGAGGGAATTACCACTGCTTTAATGATGTGGATGGTTGTGTCTTTGATCTCACAAGTGAACAGTTCGGAGATGAGGTATTGGACTATGAGAACTGTTCAGAACAGAACAGAAGTGTCCATTTTTCAAAAGAGGAAAAGCGGCTAAGGTATGAATTGCTGAAAAGACGGCTGGATGAAGCTATGTCAATTCATCCTATCTCGCCTGATCATATAAAACAGTATGGTGAAATCTATGCGGCTGCTTTTTCCGGAGAGCCTTGGAATGATCCATGGGAAAAGAAAGACGCTGAAATTCATATCAGTGAGTTAATGGAATCAAAGCAGTCCTATGGTTTGGAATATGTCTCTGATGGAAAAGTAGTAGCATTTCTCCTTGGCACATCAATGTTGTTTCATTATGGTCGCACCTTTGAAATAAACGACCTTGCCGTCGATCCGGAATATCAGGGAAAAGGTATCGCAAAGACACTCATGGAACGGTGCAAGTCTGACATGAAAAAGAAAGGGATAGTCGGCATACATCTCATTACAGCCAACGAGGGATTTCTGCAGGGGTTTTATGAGAGGCATGGATTTCAAAAAGAGGAACGTGTAATCCTGATGGGAATGGAACTCTGATTCCGACTAAAATCAAACGAAGGATATAATTATGGATACTATGTATTACATTGTCGATTCCATAGACGGCGATTACGCAAATCTTAAACGAATCGATAAAGACGTGGACGACCTTTTACTTGTTGCAAGAGCATTGCTGCCTGAAGATATTAAGGTAGGGACAAAACTCAAGTATGAAATGCTGCAATATGAAATAATTGACTAACATTTTTCAACTGCCAAGCTCCATCTGAACTACGAATCAGATGGAGCGGTTCACTAAACAAACAAATAGAACCCTGGGATTATATATCCTCTCTAAGAAAAATCACTTTAAGTGTATGTGAATAATTATTTGCCAAATAAACAAAAAAAGACCTTTTGGGTACAAGATATACTGTAGTATTCGCAGATGAAGTTAAACACAATATTTGGCATTCACGCTTAAGAAGAGTTAATCCCTGCTAATAGCCATAAATTCAGTGTAATCAGAAAAGACATGTTTCTCCGGAGTTCTGTAAGGGAGGCAGGGCAGTGATGACCATATATTGTATTCATCCCTCAATATTCTCAATTACTTCCCGGGTTATGTTATACTTAAAAAAGATACGGAATCTTTTAAATTTGCATAACTTCCATTGGCCTTACATACAAGGAGGATCTTATGAGAAATCAGTTTACGAAGCGTCTTTGTCTTATCATTTCTATGTGCCTGCTGTTTTCTTCCTGTAAAAGCTCCGGCGGCGGAAATACCGGAACTTCACAGAATCCGGAGAATAACGGGAAGCCTGCCGTTTCAGAAAGTACGGCTGAAACCAATCCCCCTGTAAAAGAAACAGAACCTGAAAAAGAACCTCCGGAGGTTGTCACTGTCACCGCTGAGGATATGACCACAGACAGTAAAACAGGAGTCCGTCTGGAACTGTCCCCATTTATGTTCGATTACCCGGAGGACGAACTGTCCGTCAGCATCCAGCCTGAAGGCACAGAGACCGCGGATAACGGCGACTGGCAGATCACCGCATATGATATCGATATCGGGGACATGCATGACCTTGATACATTTATCGATATCCGTATCCCTTACGATGGAAAGTTCTGCGATTCAGGAGAGGACCCTGCAGAATGCGTCGGTGCCAAATACCTGAACGAAAAGACCGGCGAATGGGAGGATGTGCTGTTCGACGTGGACAAAGAAGCGGGAGAGGTCGTGATCCATACGGACCACCTGTCCAAATACGGCTGCATCGAGGTCAAAAACGCAGGTCTCCGCAATGCCTATATCTCAAAGATCGATGCCGGAGAGTTATATGACTCTCTCTACGGCGGCTATATCGATAAATCTAAAGCAGCCCTCGCGGAATATGCAGCAAAAGGCGGACCGGGAGAGGAGTGCTTCAAGCTCGGTGAGCTTGCCATGACAGATATCTTTACAGAACTTAACAGTGCTGTATCCCAGGTCAATGACACGGGTACCGCCCTGCAGCTCTCAGATCTTTTCTTCTTTACAGAAAAATATGCAAAGTTCAATGAGGGCTTCTGGGATAAGATGGGAGATGTAGGTTTCGTTTTCGGTGCAGTCAATATCGGAATTGAAGTCGCAAAATCAGACAAGACACCAGAAGATATACTCACCATCTATAAAGATACCGGTATGTGGCTCCTTGGTGCAGGCGCAGATACTGCCCTCGGCATAAGCCTGGTAGGCGTCAGCATGATAGACCGCACCATTACAGAATTTGCCAAGGCCGCCCAGGGCTATGTGATGGAAAGGATCAATAATGTATATCTCTACTACAATGACAAGTTCCCGGGCGGAAAGGACTATGGTACCAGCCATGTGGCCCGCACGACGAAGGAGTGGAGAGATATCGTTGCAAATGCGGTTGCCGAATCAGACGGAAATGAAAAGGAATTCAAAAAGATCATTGAGGACGAGATCGATACCTACGCCCGCAAGTTCTTTAAAGAAAGCGACAATGTTGCCGTTCAGATCCAGTCTGATTTCGCTGAACACTTTTCCGGAGGCCGTGTAGGTGTCATCACAAAGGACCAGGAAGAAACGCTTGTGAAACAGTATAAGGAGCGTATGTACCAGCGTCTGTCCGGAGCCATCCTTAAGGAGATGCAGAATGATTACCAGCGTAAGGTCGAGCAGCGCCTCCTTGAGAAAATGAACGAAGTTAAGGAAGAACTGAACCGGACGATATATTTTGACATCCATGAGGACCTGGAGGATAAGTCAGAGCCGACCCTCGGTGGCTATCAGCTTCGCTTCGCGGAACTAAGTTCTGCAGCCAGACCTGCAGGCTGGTCAGGAAAGCTTAAAGAAGATGGAACAGCGGAGACTCAAGCGACCGTTATAGGTTATATCATAGCGGGTATTCCGGACCATCTTAATGTATATGAGCCTGATGCAGATATGGACAGTGCCGAACCGGTAATGACCGCCGGATTCAGCTTCGATTTTCCGACTACGGAGATAGTGATAGGGGGAACGGGTGATTTTGCCGGCAAGTGGTATATCATCGGCAAGAGCGGCAATCGCACGGACAATTATATTCTGGTCGAAAAGAATAGCGAAGATTCATATACCACCACGTTTTATGCAGATAATGGCGATCATGGCAACCCGGGAATGTGCACGGTTATGGAAAAAAGCAGCAAAGAGATGCTCATGGATGCCCCTGACAATAAAGGTCCTATGCGCTGGATTCTTACTGACAGCGACCACATGACGATGAGCGGCATTAATTTGCACACCGGTGACAAAATTCTAGGCACAATGGACTGGAATTTAGTCCGAGGCCAGTAAGTGCTAAGTACCGGAACATGACAAAACGATCCAGATCGTCCGTGGTGTTTAAATCTGTAAAATACAAACCCCAAGAAAGCTTGAAAATCCAAGCTTTCTTTTTTTATACCTTTCATAAAAGGAAGTTTGAATTGAGCACAATATAATATTCGGCTTTTTACAGTTTTAGCTTTAATATCGTCGGCTTTTTACAAGTTTAGCTTTAAATGTTCGGCATTTTACAATTTCATGCTTTAAAAATTAAAGCTAAAACTGTAAAAAGCCGAACTATTGACAGTTAATATCCATATCTTTACTAGTTTCACAAGATTTAGTTTAAATCGTCAATAGAATCGCAAGATATTGTGTATGGATAATATGCGCCAGGCACTGTATATATGAACATATATTTGCGTCAAACCGTAGCTTTAAGAAGCATAGGCAAATCAGCAACATTTTAATGTTGCCGATTTGCATGCTTTCTACCTATCATAAACCTGTAGTGTCAACCAAACAGTTTCCCTGCGGCTTCAGCAGCTGCATCAATTCTAGCCTCTTTATCCGAAATGTAATGTTTTGAAGTATCGATAGTACTATGATGAAGTGCATCTTTGATCGCATATATATCCTTGGTTTCCGCATATACCTTTGTTGCGAAAGTCGCACGCATTTTATGAGGTGAAATATTGTCAGGAAGACCTGCCTTTTCACAATATTTCTCAAGCATTTTCTGTATTGCATTGACTGACATACGGGTTCCCCTGGTTGAGATAAAAAGAGCATTTTCTTTTGATGATCCTACAAGCTGGGGCCTTGATTCTGTCATATAATCAGTTATCGCATTAAAAACCGGGTCGATTACGCGTACTTTGTCTTCGTCACCGCCTTTTCTTACAATACGCAGGTACCGCTTTGTCTCGTCAGTTTTATCTATATCTGATATATTGAGCCCTACAAGCTCTGAAATACGCATGCCGGTTCCAAGCAATGTCATAATTATCGCAAGATCCCTTGATACCATACGTTCATTGTATCTGACTGCATGCTCCGACATTTTATTCTGGTTTCTGATCGCATTTAAAAGAGCGGACACCTGTGAATCTGTAAGCTTGATTACGTCATGAGCTTTAATCTTTGGGCTTTCCATAAGAACCGTAGGATTTTTAGTGATCATTTCACTTCCCAGATAATATGTATACAGAGTCTTTAAAACAGAAAGCTTCCTGCATTTTGCATTATTGGAAAGTTTTATTCCGTTTTCATAATTAGAAATATATTTGTCGATATTATTCTGACGTAATTTCTCAAGATCGGATACCTCAAGGTGCTTTACTGAATCCTTTTTGACAATTACCTGTACAAAGCGCAGAAACACATTTATTTCATACATATATCCAAGTATCGTGTTTGTCGAACGCCCATTGGCTACCATGTGGTCATAGAAATACTCAATAAATTCCGGCATTTCATTTAAAAGCTTATTTATTTTTTCATTGTTCTTTATATCAAGCTGGTTTCTGTATTCGTGGCTCATAATCACCCTCCCATTAAATTATAGCATATTTTTCTGCAAAACGCGCATTTAATAGAAAGATATGCTATACAAGTAAAAGGATGTAGGCTAATCCGCATCCTTTTACTGTTACTCCTTATTCATTTTACGCCTTTTCAAATATTGTATAAGGCGCCGTATACTCGTTTCCTGCATGCCATTCCGAGAAAAATACCGTATACATCCAATCATCTAAATTGCCTTCATTTCCTCCCGGCATTAGCTCTATAGATCTTACCTGACCTCTTCCATATTTTGGTCTTGAAGGCATTGTAACCCAATCACCAATTTTAAATACCCATGCCGGATTGGAACCATTACCTGTTCCGCCAGTTGCATTAGCCATTACATCATCGTTTAGCTGTATATTTTTTTGATCTGACATTTTGAGTTCCTCCTTGTCTCTTATTATCGGATAATTTCAATTATTCTCCATCTATTGCCACTAAGAAGAACTTTTACTCTTGTTCCGGGTTCGAGTAGCAATCCATCCAGATCGTATTCAGCAACAACTTCAGGACCGCAATCAAGCTCCACTTCGAATCTCCTGGGTGAATAACCCAAATAAGGGCCTCTTACTGTGCCGGGTTCTTTACGGCCCTTGCTCACTTCTTCACCGCCAGATACCTTAGCCATCATATCATCATTAAGTTCTATGTTCTTATTCTCTGACATATCTGTTTCCTCCTTGTTGTGTTGTTCTTCTCATCAAAGGAATTGAATAATCTCCCATTTGGCTTGTCCTATTAGTTCAACTTTCACCCTTGTACCCGGCTCCAGCAGTTTTCCGATTGCCCAATAGTGAGCGCTTATATCTCGCCCGTCATCCGCATGTACCTTGTAAATCGTCGGATCTCCTGAAACACCAGG
>JAILDF010000175.1 GCA_024689585.1 Oribacterium sp. | reverse complement strand
TTTACGATTCAAGATTATATCATGACAGAGCATGACTATACAAATCTCCGTAGAATTGAGGGCATTTGTATAGTCTGAATTTAGACAATATGATTTTTATTTATGTTGTGTTAAGGTTTATGAAAATCAAAGACGCGCATTGATTTTGAAGAATCTACTTACATTGTGTATACATGTTTGACATGATAATATGAAAGCAAAGGAAACATAATTGGATAAGGAAATTGATACAGAAAAAAACATAGAATTAGAAGGCTTTCTTGAGGAAAATGAGCCTAGGAGCAAATGGGTGGCTAAGGCTTCCGTTTTCACAAATCTTTTCAGCGATGTGCGATATACATATCAGCTGTACAAAGCATTACATCCGGAGGATGATAAAACTACAATTGATGAGATTACGTTGATGACTATCGAGAGTCATATGCTGAATCAGCAGTACAATGATCTCGGATTTATGGTTGGTGAAAGCCTGATAATATTGGCAGAGGCACAGAGCACCTGGAGTGAGAATATTGTAGTACGAGTTCTGCTTTATGTAGTACAGACGTGGTATAAATATATAAAGAAAAAGGGATTTGACATATATGCAGAAGACAGGATTCCATTACCAATTCCCGAACTTTATGTGATATATACCGGATCTAAAAATGGCAATAAGCCTGAAAAACTGACATTGAAGGACAATCTTTTTAATGGGAAAGATATCTGTTTTAACTGTGAAGTAAAGATTCTTTATGACGGATCCAAAGGAGATATTATCAACCAATATGTAAGGTTCTGTCATATATTTAATGAACAGATGAAGATTCACGGTCGTACAAGGAAAACTGTGGAGGAGACCATCAGGATTTGTCAAAGTGAAGCTGTTTTGAAAGATTATCTTGAACGAGAAAGAGAGGAGATTATGGATATAATGTTGTCTTTATTTGATGAGGAAACATTGATGAAAAATCATGATGCGACGATTGAACGCAAGGTTAGAAAAGAAGCTCTTAGAGAAGGTAGAATTGAAGGACGAAAAGAAACAACTGATTTGTTGAACTACCTGTGGGAAAATAACCGTGGAGATGATGCAATAAGAGCTTCTAAGGATGAACATTTTCTTGAACAACTTCTGGAAGAATTTCGGAGCGGTAAAATATAGCCTATCATAATACACTGATGTACAGGTAAGAGATGTTATAAAGGCATTATTTCGAAAGATTGTTGTGCATAACACACTCATCACAATGAATATAGGGGTCGGAAATTATGTGTAATTTAGGTCAAGGAATAAGGGAAAAAGCAATTATTGAGACAACAGCCACCATTGTGATGAATATAATGAATAATGAACACGTTTCGTTTGATGAAGCTTATGATTCTACATATCTTCCTGATGACAGCAAGGAGGAAGTTAAGACATACATAAAAGAACAGAATGCTAAAAAGAAACAACAGATTTGCTGACATTGAGCCTCAAATTATACACACAATATCGAGGCTTTTCGTATCTTAATTTGTCTAAATATCATCTTGTTTTGATGTTTGCAGTGGACTATGCTTTCACTGTTATTATTCTGAGACCTGTCATCACAGATCTGTAAATAAACATTATCAAAAGAAGGTGTATTTAAAATGAAATATGTAAAAGAGGTGGCATGGATCATGGCCTTTACCTTTATCGGGGAGGCTCTGAACAAACTGCTGCCATTGCCGATTCCGGCGGGGGTTTACGGGCTTGTCCTGCTACTTGCCGGGCTCATTACGGGAGTAGTAAAGCTAGAGGATGTTGAAACAACAGGAGGATTTCTCCTTGATACTATGACGCTAATGTTTATTCCCGCAGCAGTGGGCATCATGAGCGTGACGGACATTCTCATTCCTGTACTTGTGCCCTATCTTGTGATCATCATATCCTCAACCGTTATCGTAATGACTGTTACAGGCATCGCGGCATCATTAATCCTCAGGCGGTCCGAAAAAAAGGAATATAAGGAGGCTGCGGAATGAAAGAAACACTGATAAGTGCCGTAGCAGGCTCCGACTATTTTGGACTGTTCCTAAGCATCGGCCTTTTCATTATTGCCCTGAAACTGAAAGCCAGATTTAAATTTGCCATCCTGAACCCTTTGCTGGTCTCGACGGTACTTTGCATAATTGTTCTTGTGGTGCTGGACATTCCATACGAAACCTACCGCGACAGCGCAAAGATGCTTAGTTATCTTCTGACTCCGGCTACGGTATGTCTGGCGGTGCCAATGTATAAGCAGCTGAAACTTCTCAAGGATAATCTGGCTGCTGTGGCCATCGGAATAACAACCGGAACATGTTGCTCCATTCTGAGCATTCTAGCTATGGGAAAGCTTTTTGGTCTCACCGGTGACCACATAGCAACACTTCTTCCTAAGTCCATCACAACCGCTATAGGCATGGGCGTATCGGAGGAAGCCGGAGGCATAGTGACCCTGACGGTTGCGGCAATCATCATAACCGGTATTCTCGGAAACATGATAGCCGAGACTATATTCAAGATTTTTCGTATCGAACATCCGGTGGCAAAAGGCCTGGCTCTCGGAACCTCAGCCCATGCGGTAGGAACCGCAAAGGCTCTGGAGCTTGGAGAGGTTGAGGGAGCCATGAGCTCACTAAGCATCTGTGTAGCCGGAATACTTACGGTTATTCTTGTCCCTTTGGTAAGCGGGACACTTTACTGATGCTATAACCAACGAAAGCCACTGTGAATTTGCTTAACCAATACGACTTCAGGCATGATGATATGTTCAGAGCATTCTGAATATCAATATACCTTCTTTTCAAAACCGGAGCCTCTGTCTCGATTACGGGACAGAGGCCCTGTTTTTTTATTCAGCTTATTTGATGTAAGGGGAATCGCTATGCGTTTACTATAATTATGGTATTTAGTATACTGTTATCAAGACGAGTGTTTGAATCATAAAGGAGCGCTGGACCATGGGAGAATTTATCAGAAAACTGCCTGTAGGTATACAGGGATTTGAGAAACTAAGGACTGATAATTTCCTTTATGTTGACAAGACAGAATATATCTACAGACTGGCTCATAATAATGTTCCTTATTTTTTGTCGAGACCCAGGAGATTCGGAAAGAGTCTTTTGCTTTCTGCCATGAAGGCATATTGGGAGGGTAAGAAGGAATTATTTAAGGGACTTTCAATAGAAGAACTTGAGAAGGATAATGCAGAGGCCTGGAAAAAATATCCCGTATTTTATCTGGACTTTAATGGCGACAACTATTTACAGACCCCTATTGAGACAGTTCTTGATGGAATGCTTTCGGATTGGGAAGCAATTTATGGTGAACAATATAAGGACCGAACCCTGGGGGATCGTTTCCAAAAAGTCATGGAACTGGCTGCTGAAAAGACCGGGTTGAGAAGCGTAGTTCTGATTGATGAATATGATAAGCCGTTATTGGACACGATAAATGATCCGGAATTGCAGAATCATATCAAAGAGGTATTCAAAGGGTTTTTCAGCAGGTTGAAGAAAGCCGATGAATCAATTCAGTTTATCCTTATTACCGGCGTTACTAAATTCCATAAAGTCAGCATTTTCAGTGACCTTAATCAACTCAAAGATATTTCCATGGACAAAGAATATGCTGCGTTATGTGGAATTACTGATAGTGAGATAACGAACTTTTTCGACCGGGAATTACAAATGTTGGCGGATTGTCATGGCCTAAGTATTGATGAGTGTCTGGATGCTATCAAAAAACAATATGATGGTTATCGGTTTTATCCATCCTCTGAGGGTGTTTATAATCCCTTTAGTCTGTTGAATGCATTTTTCTCAAAAGAGTTTGGTTCTTACTGGTTTGAAACAGGGACACCGACATTTCTTTTAAGTAAAATAAAGGAAAGCAGATTTGATGTTCGGAAGTTTACAAACAGAACAATTTATGCAGATGAAGCGACCCTGAAGGATTATACGGGAGATACATTGGATCTTATTCCTCTTCTCTATCAGACGGGATATCTTACAATATCTGATTTTGATAAAAGGCGCAGAAGATACACATTATGCTTCCCGAATGATGAAGTGAAATATGGCTTTGTCGATAGCCTTTTGAAATATTATGTGCCAAAAGCAACATCCGGAAACGGTCTTGATATCTTTACTTTAGATGAATACATAGAAAGCGGACAATTGGATAAAATCAGGGATGTGCTGTCGGGATTGTTTGCCAGCATCACCTATACACGAGAAGATGATCCTTTTGAGCATTGTTTTCAGTCAGTAGTCTATCTGCTTGTCATATTGCTTGGGAAGTATGTTGACTGCGAGAGACAGATTTATGATGGACGCATTGATCTATGTATTCAGACAGAGGACTACATTTACTTGTTTGAATTCAAGAGGGATGATACGGCAGAATCTGCACTTGCACAAATAGATACCAAGGAGTATGCATTGCCGTATATTGCTGACGGAAGAAAGCTCTACAAAATTGGTGTTTCATTTGATTCACAATCAAGGAAGCTCGTAGGATGGAAGGTGGCAGAAGCTAGTGATGACCCCGTAGAATAAAGGCCAAGGGAAATGAATTGTGAAAGCAGTTGTGGGAAACCGCAGCTGCTTTTTTGCGTTCAAAGAACAAGCGGTGATGTGGCTCAGAATATCGCTGATGTTCTCACACCGGTTGATACATTAACAGCTTTTAATAACTTTGAAGGAACAAGCCTTGCTTCGATTGATATGAACAATGTAATGGGTTCGGGAATTGTAAACTTCAACGATCTATTTATTTATTCTATTTCCGACA
>JAILDF010000075.1 GCA_024689585.1 Oribacterium sp. | reverse complement strand
TCACGGTTTTCAACCATATTTGCCATACCGGCAACTACCTTATTCTGGATGCTCCTTATGTTCCTTGTAGCCTCCTGAACCTGCCTGTTAAGGGACTCATTGTAGGAATTAACAAGATCAAAAGCCTTCTGCTCTTCCGTAGCATCCCTTAGCTCATAAACATATCCTCTTTTTGGCCCATTAGCCCGGATGGTAAAGGTATGGATTTCTGCTATACAGGTTATATCCCCCGTTTGAAATTTTCTGGATGCAGAGCCTTCTTTTTCAAAGGCATACATCATGGGATACATTAACCTTGTAAAGTCGCTTCCTTCCATCAGGGGTTCGTCAACTACCTGCTCCCTTAACTCAGGCAGAAAATCATAGGCTCTGTCATTGCAGCTTAAAAAACGCATTTGCGTGTCAACAGCAACAAAGCCCTTAACAGTCTGAGTATTCTGGTGCTTTGTCGTAATAGCGGTAAGATCATGTGCCTGGGCTCTCTCGTAATTATATGCCAAAAATATATCTGTAAGGACGTAAACAAAGGGCAGGAGCGAAAACTGCATCAATTCCAGAGCATCCGGCAAATAAGCCAGAAGCCCCATGAATACACCTGCCGTGAGAACATAAAGGGTTCTTTTTGAATAAGTACCCTTCCTTACATAAGCCAGGATCATCAGAGCCACAAAGATCGTTCCAAGTACAGCCAGGTAAACTGTGTGGAACAGCTTCAAAGGACCGTCAGTAATGTTTGTCACATTACCCATAGTAGTATGTATCACTGTGATAGTATCATAATAGTTCTTATTATGAACACTAAGCCAGACTATGCCTAAGTGAATAAAAGCAGTCCCATAAGCCAGAAATCTTGTGAAAAATCCCACCTTTATATCTAAAGCCTTAAGCATTGACAGTATTGCGATAGACAATAGGATCGTACAGTCAAAATAACAGATACAAAAACATATCATGGCTGCTTCCCAGCCAAGAACCGTACTTTGCAGCCAGTAACCCAGATTAACTATAACTATGACGATAAAAGTAGCATTAGTATAAGGACTGACTTTTTCATATCCTCTGCCGGCGATAAGGATCCATATCAAAACAGACACTAAAAGGCACAAGCCATAGGCGTATGTATACATCACTGCCCCCCTAACATCTGGTCTATTTCAAAATATGTATCATTGCCACCTTCAGGATCCTCTATGATATGAAGCTTCGAACCCATTAATACGAGAATCTTGTCAGCAAGCCCCAAACGGAATTTTGCATTATCATGCATACCGGGTGTCCCATTATCCCGAACGGATATCACAAGATGAAGACTATCGTCGTGTTTCTTGGAAAAAACAACCAGCTTTATCTCTCCTGTGTCCATTCTGTCAAGAGAATTAAGTATCAGTGAGTGTATTAAATATCTTATCCGTTCACCGTCACCATACAGTTTACTCCGGATAGGCTGTTGAACATTTAAATTAAATGTGATCTGACTTCCCTCAAGCTCCGGTTTTACATTCTCTTCAATATCTTTTACCATAGCATTAAAATCATACTCTTTTTCTTCTACAGCAAAAAATCCGTTGTCAATCTTTAAAAACTCCACCAGATCCTTTAGAAGATTTGAGGTTTTTGAGATACCGCGTTTTGACTTTATTGCGTATTCACGTATTGTTTCTTCCTTACTTTCATCAATTATATGCTGTTCCTGGCTAAGGGTTTCATTGCAATTATATATGAGATTCTCTGCCAGATTGCGGAACAGATTTATCCTTTCCTCCTTTTCGCTTTCAATATCGCTTATTTTTTGAACTATACTATCCTTTTCACGTTTTTCGTCATCTATGATCTGAAGTGCAAACACTACTCTGTCAACAGGCTGACCTTCAACGTAATCCATGGCAAAAAAATGTATACGGCACCACCCTCTGAACTTACTCATATATTCGCAGGTGATATTCTTTTTTCCCTTCATCCTGTCACTGAGAGTTGAAATATCTACAAATTCCAGTACATTCTCTTTGAAGCTCTCAGTACAATCGATGTTGAAAAGATTTTTGAACTGTTCATTGGCTCCCATGTCCTCGGGTCTCTTGAGGTCGCTTTCTACCTCAGATACCACAGAGACTATTTCATTTTTTACGATGTCCACTATATAGATAACATCATATATATCAGACATACTTGAAATTCCCGACTTCTTAAGCTCCAGCTCCTTAAGGGTATCCTCATAGATTTTTATGGATGTCAGGTAAATGATCAGGTTCACAAGCCAGATCATAAGAAGCGTGATGACGATATAATATAATGTACCGTTTGTTATATCCCTGTGGTAATAAAAGCTCAGGTCAATATTGTTAAGATCCAACGTGTCAAGATAATAAAATATCACGCCGGTGGTGAGCTCGGAATGAGGTCCGGCAGGAATTTCATTATCCTTCAGCGAAGGAAAATATATCACATAATCACCCTTTGAAAGAGGGATAAGCAGGTCACCGTCATAAACATAATCAAGCTCAACCTCTTCCAGCTTGTAATTTCTAAGGTCAAGCTTCTGAACCTTTTCATCCTCGGTCCCAACGGCCTGATGTATCTCAACAGTTCCGCACCAGGCATTGTTAATGTAACAGTCTCCACGTATGTTTATACGGAGAGTCCACTGACTCACCAGGTCTTCCGAATGATTATAAAGAACTCCGTCGATTGTCTGCCCCTTCAGGTCTACTTTTTCCCCATTCAGGTCAAAATCTCTTTTTAACCATTCACTAGTGGAATCACCTCTGCCGGCATATTTGAAATATGTAGGATTATCCTGATTCACTCCTCTTACAACATATTCCCTGGCGTTAAAACGGCTTACGAAAATCATTTGGCAGATAAAAAGCAAAATGATCACGAAAGGACACACTAATATAAACCCTCTGTAAATCCGTTTTAAATCCGTCTTCATGTATCACCCCTCCTTAGAACTCCTTAAGGATTTTTTGAAACCACTGAAAGCCGCGCGGCTCTCCACTCTTTTATCATACTACAGTTTTTGTTTTCAGAATATCATATATTATAAAATCCCACACTGCAAAATATAATAGTTCAGCTGGGGCATGAGCGGATAAGAGCCGACTGGACTGTTGCAAAAAAGCAGTGTGGGTTTCTCCATATTCATCAATACGCTTTATACTTCTGTGGTGTGTTTCTTCGCACCTGCTTCAAGAGCTCTTCCGTACCTTCGATGTACATACATATCTTGTTTCCGTTTCTGGTATAAATGTATGCATATTTCTTATCCTCCGGACCGGTACCTGAATAGTCCAGAACTTTTGCGTTGCTTATTTCTGTTTTTGCGGAATCGGAATTCTTCGGTGCAAAAAGCACAAGCTCTTCACTGTTTGTTTCAACGATCCTTCTTCTGCGGGATTTGTTCAGAACTTCGTCCAGCTCGAAGCTTCCGCCAAAATAAGTATATTCATATTCAACGCTTGAAAACAGCCAGATTGCATAGTCGGCTGCCATCATCGCAAGGAGCAAAAGCAGCGCAAATGCATACTGAAGGGCTAAAAACAGTGAAATAACCGTTAGAACTGCCGCAATGCCCAATGCCGCTTTCCAATATACAGGGTCGTTTCTTTTCACCATGTGCTCTACATAATCGTCCATATAATTACCGTTCCTCCCATTTATAAACGCAGTTTTCGCTGTTTATATATCAACCTGTTTTACTCTTATAAAAAAGCCCGAACTGCTTTCATACAGTTCGAGCTTAATTATACGAAATTTACAGTAATGGTGCAATTTAAAGAATAACCTTCTTCAATTCCTTTACCAGAGTAGAATACAGGACATCCGGCTCAACCGGTTTTGAAAGATGTGAGTTCAGACCGGATTGAAGCGAACGCTGAACGTCCTCCTCAAAAGCATTGGCGGTAAGAGCTATTATCGGTATGCCTGTCATCTGCCGGATTTATACGGACACATACCAGACACACCAAATAAGTTTAAAAGTTCAAACTCTTACTTATATTACATCATTCCGCCCATTCCCGGGTTAGGCATTGCGGGAGCTACAGGCTCTTTAATATCAGCTACAACTGCCTCAGTTGTGAGGAGTGTTGAAGCTACAGAAGCTGCGTTCTGAAGAGCTGTTCTTGTAACCTTGGCAGGATCAAGAATTCCGGCCTCAAGCATATCTACATACTCCTCGTGAAGAGCATCGAAGCCCTGTCCATCCGGAGTCTCCTTAACCTTGTTTACGATAACTGCACCCTCAAGACCTGCATTGGAAGCGATTGTATAAAGAGGAGCCTCAAGTGCCTTAAGAATGATCTTTGCACCTGTCTTCTCATCTCCGTCGAGCTCTTCAACAACCTTCTCAACAGACTTCTGAGCGTGAATGTAAGCTGATCCGCCGCCTGCGATAACACCCTCTTCAACCGCTGCACGTGTAGCATTGAGAGCATCCTCCATACGGAGCTTAGCTTCCTTCATCTCTGTCTCGGTTGCTGCACCAACTCTGATAACAGCTACGCCGCCTGAAAGCTTTGCAAGTCTCTCCTGAAGCTTCTCTCTGTCGAAATCAGATGTGGTTGTAGAAATCTGCTGCTTGATCTCAGCGATACGTGACTCGATGTCAGACTTCTGACCTTCTCCGTCAACGATAGTTGTCTTCTCCTTGGAAACCTTAACGGACTTAGCACGGCCAAGCTGCTCCATAGTTGTATCCTTAAGCTCGAGACCGAGATCTGAAGAGATAACCTGTCCGCCTGTAAGGATAGCGATATCCTGAAGCATTTCCTTACGTCTGTCACCATAGCCCGGAGCCTTAACAGCAACTACATTGAAGGTTCCGCGAAGCTTATTAACGATAAGTGTTGTAAGAGCCTCACCCTCAACATCCTCAGCGATGATAAGGAGCTTGGCGCCGCTCTTTACGATGTTCTCAAGCACGGGAAGGATATCCTGGATGTTTGAGATCTTCTTGTCTGTGATAAGGATATAAGGATCGTCAAGATTTGCTTCCATCTTATCCATATCTGAGCACATATAAGCTGAGATATATCCTCTGTCGAACTCCATACCTTCAACTACATCAAGCTCTGTAAGCATGGTCTTTGATTCCTCAACAGTGATAACACCGTCCTTGGAAACCTTCTCCATAGCGTCGGCAACCATCTCACCAACATGCTCGTCACCTGCAGAAATGCCTGCAACCTTAGCAATCTGATCCTTGCCCTTAACCTTTGAAGACTGAGCCTTGATTGATTCTACAGCAGCCTTAACTGCCTTGTGGATACCCTTACGAAGAATGATAGGGTTAGCACCTGCCTCGAGGTTCTTCATTCCTTCCTTAACGATAGCCTGTGCAAGAACTGTAGCAGTTGTTGTTCCGTCACCGGCAACATCATTGGTCTTGGATGCAACCTCGCGAACGAGCTGTGCGCCCATGTTCTCGTAAGCATCCTTAAGCTCGATCTCCTTAGCGATGGAAACACCATCGTTTGTGATAAGCGGTGCGCCGTAGCTCTTATCAAGAACTACGTTTCTGCCCTTAGGTCCGAGTGTTACCTTTACTGTATTTGCAACCTGATCAACGCCGGCCTCAAGTGCCTTTCTGGCCTCAACGCCGTACTTAATTTCCTTTGCCATTTTGAATTCCTCCTCAAGCTCTCCGCCGTTACTTTTTCGAAATCACAGCGGGAAATCTGTATTAATCCTTCGATAACTCAGGCAAATGCTTTTGCCTCACAGTAATCTTACTTCTCTACAACTGCAAGAATGTCGTTCTGCTTAACAACTGTATACTTGGTTCCGTCGATCTCAACCTCTGAACCTGCATACTTTGAGAAAAGAACGTGATCGCCGACCTTAACCTGCATTGTGATCTCTTTTCCGTCAACAACCCCGCCGGGACCTACTGCAACAACAACTGCCTGACCGGGCTTCTCCTTGTCATTCTGTCCCGGAAGAACGATACCGCTTGCTGTGGTCTCTTCCATCTTCTCTTTCTCAAGAACAACTCTGTCAAATAATGGAACTAACTTCATTTGATTGACCTCCTAATTTATTAACTTGTCCGGCTAGAACGGGATATAAGATTTTTACAAAAATCCACATCTAAGCTAACCGGATTTCTGTTTTTATGTCTGAATGACTTTTTCTCTAGCAACAAAACGTATTATAAAACGCATTATTAGCAACGTCAAGGGTCGAGTGCTAACAATTTGCAGATTTCACATTTATTTCACATTCAGTGAAGGGATAGAGCCGGAGGGCATCCATTGGAATGCCCTCCGGCTCTGTCCTGACTGAATCTTGGTTACATCAGACTGCTGTCCCTGTCGATGGCAGCGATGATGTTATTGGTCACCATCAGGAGTACAAAACCTACCAGGCTCTGTAAAAACGATGCTGCTGCCGAAAAGCTGAAGTTTGCCTGCTGCATGAGGGCCTTATAAACATATACGTCCAGGGTCTGCGTGACTCCCTGGAGGGAGCTGGAGTCCATGGGCACCTGATAGAAAAGACCAAAATCGGAATTAAGGATACTTCCGACACTCAGTATAAAGATGGTGCATATGGTCGGAGTAAGATGCGGCAAAGTGATATAGTGCACCTTTTGCATAAAGGTAGCTCCGTCTAGATCCGCACTCTCATACAGGGTCCTGTCTATGGAAGTAATGGCACAGAGATAAATGATCATGCTGTAGCCCGCAGACTTCCATACTCCGAGAATTATCAGAAACAGTCTCCAGTACTTTGGAGTCTGATACCATTGGATGGCCGTTTTACCGAAAAAGCCGAGGATATGATTGACAGTTCCTTCATCAGTGGCAAGAAAAGCATATACCAGATAGCCGACTATGACCCAGGACAGAAAGTACGGCAGAACCATAACCATCTGAATGGTTCCCTTAAGTTTTTCGCTGTGTAACTCCGTAAGAAAAATCGCCAGAAAAACAGGTATGACTATGCCTAGTATTATAAAGATAATGTTATAGAAAAGCGTGTTAAACATTATACCCGGCATATCCGAGGACCGGACCAGAAAAGAAAAGTTTTCAAGTCCCACCCACTTGCTGTTCACAAACAGATTTTTAAAAAGCGATTCCCCGGGGACAGGTGTAAATCTTTTAAATGCAAAACATATTCCGAACAGGGGAACATAGCAAAAGCATATGAACCATATTATGGCCGGAAGAGCCATAAGCGTCAGGTCACGATTCTTCTTTTTTGAGTAGCCTATTTCTTTCTTTACAAAAGATTTATTCATGATTTAGTTTTTCCCACTCCTCCAGCTGCTGCCTCACATCCTCCACCAGTTCCTTCATACCTGCCTCTTCCATTCGTTTTTTCATCACCGGAAGTACATCATCAGGATCGCTTGTCCCGGTAATAAGTTCTGTCTTATAGTCACTGTAGATTGCATTCAAAGCGGCAATGATATCTTCTTTTCTGGCCTGATCATAGGCAAATCCATTGATGGAACTGTATATACCGTCTGTTTTGTATTCCTCAAATACGCCCTTCCACTGATCGGGATCAGCCAGAAAATTCCTGCTGACAGATTCCACGGAAGCCGCGGCTGAAGCGCCTGTCTGATAAAGGGCGGTATTGTATCTGCTGAGTCCTGTATCGGTTCGAAGGACGGTACCATTTTCCAGATACTCAAAATGTTTCCCTTTTATTCCGTAGGCCAGTATATCCCTGAACTTTTTGTCTGTGCTGAGCAGCTCCAGATACTTAAGGCATGCTTTTGTATGCTCGTCATCACAGGCTGCACATATACCGATCATGGCACCCTGCTCACTGGAACGGGATAAAAACGGACCGTCATAGATTGAAATTTTGACATTAAAACCCCAGTTCTCGGGATTCGAGTATCCCTGATATCCTTTCCAGGCTACTCCGAAACGAACCGGAATGGATTTATCCGAAGTCGTTGATTCTATGGTTGCGGCATCGGGATGAATGTAACCCGCCGTATACCACTTGTGTAAGAGCCTGAATCTGTCCATCAGCTGCTCGCACTCGTAAAACGGGATTACCTTTGAGGCTTCATGGCCTTCACCAAAAGGCAGCACCACCAGAGTCTGGACTATCCTCTCCACAAAATTCATATATCCCGGCACTCCACCCTTGGTCATATCCAGGGGATACTTGCCCGGAAAGTCCTCCTTGTAAGCCTTAAGGAAGGGTTCTATATCTTCAAGATTCATTCTTTCCGGGATTACCATCCCCTTCTTTCCTTCAAAATAATCGGAATTTATACGGAACATTTCTTCGGCACCCATGTCCTTAAGAAGCGGAACTCCGTAGATTTTTCCGTTAACCGTTCCGGCATCCCAGAAGGGATCAATGTAATCGTATAGTGCAGGTGTCTCTGTCTTCACTAAATCCGTTATGTCACGATAAAGTCCGGCGGAAGCTCCTTTA
>JAILDF010000073.1 GCA_024689585.1 Oribacterium sp. | reverse complement strand
ATGAGGAAACACCATGGAAACACATAAAATAAATGAAAAGAGACCGTTGATCACGATGGGCTTAGGTATATCTCTGGTTGTAGTGATCATCCTGTTCATCCTATACACCCTATATCAGGTATCAAAAGACAATCTGATAGGCATGTGGAATAACAGTGCCATACAGATGTCCTATGAAGTCTCCTACTATCTGAATACTCCGAGAGATGCCGTTAATTTCACAGCACAAAAGATAGAGGGAATGATGGAGGAAGGCTGCACAAATAAGGAGATAAAGGATTTTCTTATTAACGAGACAGCTGTTTATTCCAGACTTATAGACAGTAATTATACAGGAATATACGGCTACTGCAGAGGCGAGTATCTGGATGGATCCGGCTGGATAGAACCGGATGATTACGTGGCTACAGAAAGGCCCTGGTACACTGAAGCAAAAAATGCAAACGGAGAGGTTGCATTTGTAAAGCCTTACTTTAATCTTCAAACCTTTGAACTTATGATGTCTGTAAGTAAGCTCCTGAGTGACGGTGAAAGCGTAATATCCATGGACATTTTCCTTGACAGTGTTCAGAAGCTGGAAGACAGTATGATTCAGTCTAAAAAAGTGGATGCCGCTATGCTGGTTGATAAAAGCGGCATGATCGTAGCTCATTCAAATCACGATGAGATCGGCAAAGAGTATCTAATGAACGGTAACGAGTATGAAAAAGAGCTTGTATCCACTATCTTTAAAACAAAGAACGGTGTTTCTTCGATAAAATCGAAAAACGGAAGAGAGATAATTTTCTGCCAACAGGTCAATAATGACTGGTACTCTGTTCTCATCCTGAGTGAAAAGGAGATTCTCGGTCATATTAAATATATTTACCAAATTTCTGCAGTCATACTTGTGGCTATATTCATGGTGTTCTTTGCTGTATTCAGCATTTATATGAGTAAACATAAAGAAGCCGGAGAACTGCATAGTGAGATCCGGGCAATTTCCGATATTTATACCAATATGGAGCTCATTGATATCAGAAACGGCAAAGTTAAACCCATAAGGGAAAGCCTTGTTTATAAGGATGTATTTAACAGCAGTAATAATTTTACCAATGATAAAATTGAAGAAATGGCAGAGCGTCTGGCCGCAGAATCTTCCAGAAGTATGCTTGTGCAGTTTCTGGATTTCGATACCCTCCCCGATCGTATCGGAGATCTGAAAACAATTTCTCATGAATACCTTGACAGGAACGGTGAGTGGAACCGCATGCACTTTATTGTGGTGGAACGGGAAACGGACGGTTCCATCAGAAAACTTCTGTGGGCAATCCAGTCAATAGATGAGGACAAAAAGAGGCAGGAGCTGTTTAAGAATCTTGCAGAGACAGATGCATTAACACATATCTTAAACAGAAGCGGAGGAGAGAGCAGGATATATTCACTTCTCGAAAAAGGCAAAACGGGAATGCTGCTTCTTTTTGATGCAGATCATTTTAAATATGTTAATGATACCTACGGTCATGATATGGGTGACAAGGTCATCATCGCTCTGGCAAATTGTCTGAAAGATTCCTTCAGAGATACTGATGTCGTTTTCCGACTGGGCGGTGACGAGTTCGTGGCATTTGCCTCAGGCGTTGAAAATGAAGACATCGGACGGCTGGTGGTTAACAGACTGTTTGCAAATATAGATAAGATTTCCTTTGAGGAAATGTCAGACTGGAAACTCAGGATAAGCGTCGGCGCGGTACTTTGTTCAAAGGAGAACAGGGAACCCTTTGCCACACTTTATCAGAATGCTGACAAAGCAATGTATGAAAGCAAGCAGCATGAAGGAAACTACCTTACGTTTTACGGATTGTGATAGCAAGTGAGCGCTCGTCTTACTCTACTTTCCGTAGGTACCGTTATCCGAAGAATAGATTTACTATCTGTGCATGGAGGTGAGAAAGAATATGAACCAATATGTTACAGGCGCAGTTATTAAGGAACTGCGGGAAAAGAACAGGATGACACAGCTTCAGCTGGCGTAAAGACTTGGAGTGAGTGACAAAAGCGTATCAAAATGGGAAACTTCAAGAGGCCTTCCGGATATTGCCCTGTTGGAGCCTATAGCCGAGGTATTTAAGATTTCAGTTACGGAGCTGATATCCGGCAATACCGTTCATAATGCAAATGTATCAGCAAACATGCTGCGGTCGAAATTTTATGTCTGTCCGGTTTGCGGAAACGTGATTCATAGTATGGGTGAAGCGGCGATCCATTGCCACGGCAATATCCGTACTTTTCTCTGAAAATGGCTTAAAATCAAGGTTTTCCGGGTATTCAAACCGGATTTGTACCCCCATTGTACCCCCATTGCTAAAAACGGCAAATGTTATAGACCAGACTGTCTCCCGATAAAAATGAATAGATATACATGATATTATGATATTGTAGAGAATAAAGAAACCGATAATAAAAGCGATACAGCTGCTAATATGTTAAACATTCGAAGGAACAAAAGGAAAAATGTATGAATGGTTTTGATAAACAGATGGAAATGATACTCTATCATTCTGAAGAGGGTGATGTCTCCGTTGATGCTTATATTATGGACGAAAGCCTGTGGATCACTCAGAAGGCTATGGCGGAGCTGTTTGGTGTTGACAAATCCGGTATCAGTCGACACTTGAAGAATATATTCCATAGCGGAGAGTTAGAT
>JAILDF010000059.1 GCA_024689585.1 Oribacterium sp. | reverse complement strand
TGCTTCCAGACTATTTTCTGATTGTCCAAAAATAAAGTGTTGTAGCTTGCGGTTATTCCTTCTTCACATCTGTAATAATAAAGTATCTTGCCTATATAAGCGATTCCCTCAGCCATGTCTGCATATTCCGCAGTCTGATAGAGATCCTCGCCGTAATTGAGGTACATGTTTTCTCTTCCGAGATAAGCTATGCTCTTTCTTATACATTTGGACCACATGGAATTAAGACTGTCTCCGCGACATATAAGGTCATAAAAAAGCTTTTTGTCATCTCCCTTATAAACCCTTCCGGATTCAAAAGGATGTCCGGTCATTGCCTTATATCTGTTCTTTGTATCGGCTGCATCGTAGTAAATGATGTCCGCTTTGCTTTCAGTCTTTTCCATACCGGAAATGAACCTGTAAAGCTCAAACAGAAGCTTCTCGGATACAATGTCATCCCCGTCCAGGGCAATTATCCAGTCTCCGCAAGCCTCTCTTATGCCTGTCTGTCTTGCTGCGTAAAGTCCGATCTTTCCCTTATGGATAACAGACAGTTCCTCGTGCCTTGCGGCATACTCATCGCAAATTCCCGGTGTTTCATCGCTTGATCCGTTCTCCACTACGATGATCTCATAGAGGTCTTCTTTAGGTCCCTCATAAAAGGACGTATCCATGGAAAGCGCAGAATCCAAAGCTTCTCTTATATGCTTTTGTACGTTGTGTACAGGTACTATAACCGAAAAAAACATAGTTTTAATGTATCCTTTATTTCTTAAGTTCCCAGTTCTCGTGTATGTAAGGCCTGTAAGCCCAGGTGAGATTATGGGTCTTTTCAAGTTCTTCCCATATCTTATGCATTCTTTCTTCTGCATTTATCTCAGGAATATCATGGAATTGGACCTGTATATTATCAAACATCTTAATATTGCCGGTTTTGATGAGTTCTTCAAGAATATCATACTCACCGCCCTCAATATTGAGCTTTATGAGTTTGACCTTATCAATGTCATGCCCCTTGCAGAAGTCTTCAATGCTGACAAACTCCGCAACCTCCGTGTCACCTTTGCTGTGATACTGAGATGAGCCGTCAGCCTCATGTGAAATATCTGCATTGTGGGTAACCGCATCAAGGCCAAATGGATAACAGTGAATATTGGGTCTGTCCTTGAATCTCTCACTGCAATGCTCAGAAAAGGCTTTAACCGGTTCAAAGATATAGATATTGCAATTAAGATTTGGAAGCTGTGCTGTCCAATCTCCCTGATATCCGCCTAGGTCAAAGACCACATCCTCATCTTTGATAACGTAATTAAAACGTATCTTTTCTCCGCCCGCTCTTTTAAACCTCACAAAAGCCTTATCTTTTGGGCCCATGGTAAACAGATATTCAAATTCTTCCTTGCAGGCAAGGTAAGTAGCCTTGATCCAAGGCTGTGATTTAACAAATTTCCTAATAGGATTCATTCTTTTATCCTCCTCTTTTAAAAACATCTCTCATTATCTTGTGATAAGCTTTTCTGAAAAACCAGCCAACTGTCATGTCAAGCTTGTGATATATCTTCATAGCCGGTGTTATTTTGCCTAGCACAAAATAATCATACTCATCAAGGTGATCTCTCAGATACTGTGGATATGTATCATCTATTTCAACTCTCTCAAAACGGGCATCTCTTCCGAAAATATCCATTCCGGTTGAACGCCCCCCAAAATTTGGAGGGGCGTATTTGTAGCATATCGTGTAATTTAAATACAACCTTCTTCAAGATATTGATCAGTTTGATACCACAGCATCATATTCATGGATTCATTATAGCATGATGTGACAGTTCGTAGCCAATGGTTTTTTCTTGTTCATCCGGACAGCCGGTCAAATAGTTAATGTTCACTGGTGAACTTGTAGTAAAACATCCGATCCGTTAAACTGAGTCGGGTCTCCAAAGTTGTCCTTGACAAGGGGTACACTTCAGAAATAAATAGCGAAGTTGTTTCCCTTCGTAAACAGAATGGATGGGAGATAGGTTTTTCATGCAAACATAATCATCATGCGGTAAAGCATAGCAGACTATCTGATACGATTGATTTTGGTAAGGAATGGGTAGGTGTTCCTTGTTCAAAAGAGTATTTTGATGTAGTTGTACCTTTATTCACAGAGCTAAGACGATTCCGTGATGATAGCAAAAAAATGGGAAAGCCAATGCTTTGGGAAGAGATCGGTGATAAAGCTGAACGCTATTACAGACCTTTATTGGAAGCATTCATGAAGGAGCTTAAGCGGATATCAGATGAAAATAAAGGGATCACTGAAGCTCTAATACATTATCTTTTAGGTAGGAATGATTTCTGAGATGTTTCACTGTTAGCTGATGACTGATCTCCGGACTCAGCTGATGATCCGGGCTTTATGTCGGGTTTACCTGAAGGTTTTTCGCCGTTTTCAGGTTTCGCATGATCGCCGTCAGGTTTTGAGCCGGTTTTACCGCTTTCGGATTTTGAGTTGTTACCATCAGGTTTTTCGGATGGCTTTCCTGAAGGTTTTTCACTATTGCCTGACTTCGCATGATCACCATCAGGATTAGATCCTTTTTCGCCCTTGCGGGATTTATCTTTCATGTCGGGTTTTTCAGCCTTGCCTGACTTGCCGTTCATGTCGGAAGAAGAACTCTTGTAGGCTTCAACGGCTGTTCCGGTTAAACTTGTTCCTTCTTCATATGCAGTTCCGTTAACATAAAGTGTAAAGCCGTTAAGATCGATGGCATCCTCGTCACAGGAAAGGCTTGTGATGTATGAATCACCGGTAAGCTTCCAAGTGGAGTCCTCGGAGATATCTACGTAAACAGAACCTGCGGCGCCGTCGGTATTGATAGCACCGGAGTATAGAGTGCCGTCATTAAGGTACATATTGAGGGTGGAAATGCTGTCGACAACAGTATTACCTTCGAATTCCTGCTTTGCTGCAGTAAATGTAACCTGTCCGCCGTTTGATCCTTCGGAACCCCAGCCGGCTTTTTCGATGCGAAGGAAGTCATCACTTGCATAAGTGAAGTCAACATTTTCGATATCTATCTCGGCAGTTGTGTTGTTAACATAGAATATTCCGCCATTCTTGTTAACGAGGGAACCGCCTGTCATCTTAAATACAGCAGTGCC
>JAILDF010000035.1 GCA_024689585.1 Oribacterium sp. | reverse complement strand
CTCATATCCTTGCCGTATCAGGTCTTCATCTTTCCATAATCGGAGCGGGATTCTATGATCTGCTGAGACGCTTCGGTGCTTCCAAAAAGCTTGCCGGAGTAGGTGGAGCAATGCTGATCCTGTCTTACGGAATCTTCACAGGAAGCTCAGGCTCTGCCATTCGTGCTGTTATCATGCTGATGATGAAGTTCCTGGGAGCAGCCATCGGCAGAAGCTATGACATGCTGACAGCATTGGCACTTTCCTGCGTCCTGCTGGTCATAGAAGAACCCTATATCATATTCAGCTCCGGCTTCCAGTTAAGCTTTATGGCAGTTTTTGCTTTGGGTATCGGTAACATTTTACCGCATCCCAAAAACAGCTTTTTAAACGGGCTCTTTATGTCACTGTTTTTACAGATCATGACTCTGCCCATCATTCTGTACCACTTTTTCAGATTCCCTTTATATGGACTTTTACTTAATCTCATCGTCCTGCCGCTAATGAGTTACGTTGTATACAGCGGACTTCTGGCAGTAACATTGTCATTCTTTTCAGTGATGATCGGCATAGCTTCGATTGGTTTTGGGCACTATGTTCTCAGATTCTACAACAGTCTGTGTACCGCGATGAAAGAGATACCTTATTCCTCACTTCTTTTAGGTAGACCGGATATAAAAAATGTCATAGTCTACTATTCTTTGCTTAGCATACTGATTCTCACGATACTCCATCTGAAAACTCTGCAGAAAAAGAATCTAATGTCCCGACAAGCAAAGCGCTTGTATTCCATCATGCCCAAAATAGCTGTCCTTGTTATTTTAACCGGATGTTTTCTGCTCATAAGAAAACCACCCTCCGGTCTCGAAATCACTGCCATAGACGTGGGCCAGGGGGATGGGCTGGTCATAAGATATGAAGATATGGTGATAACCGTTGACGGTGGCTCCACTTCAGAAAAGAAACTGCCTGAGGATATGCTTATTCCCTATTTTGAATCCCAGGGGATAGATGTAATAGATATAGCTTTTATCACCCACTGTGATTCAGATCATTACAGCGGGATACTATACCTTCTGGAAGAAAGCGAAGATATACAGATAAAAGAACTGGTGCTCCCTCTGCCAGCTGAGAATGACGATAGATATAACAAACTGAAAAATGCTGCCTTCTTAAAAAATATCGACGTCAGATATTTTGGTGCCGGAAGTGAACTCACCATCGATGATTTAAAACTTACAGGCCTTTATCCTTTAACAAACGACTATATCGAAGAAGCCAACAGTCATTCCATCGGCATGCTGTTAAACTATAGGAAATTCAGCATGCTTTTTACCGGAGATATGGATAAAGAATGTGAATTAAAGATGCTTGATTATGTAGCGAACTCTGACATCACGAAGTTCGATTTCGACATCGACATTCTGAAAGCAGGACACCACGGAAGCTCCACCAGCACCTCAGAAGAATTACTGGATTTCTTCACCCCGGAGGTTGCCATACTGAGCTATGGAAACAACAACCGCTACGGGCATCCCCATAAAGAGACATTAGAAATACTGGAAAGCCATGATATCGAAATCCTCGAAACAGGAAAAACCGGCGAGATACGGATCTTTAGTGATGGAGACAGGTTTAAAGTGAATTATCCAATAACACAAGATATATCCATACCGTCATAAATTCTTCCGTTTAAACAGCCTCGGGGCGCATTCCCCGAGGCTGTTACTTTTATTCTTCTGTCAGTATGCCGCCTCATACAGTGTGATGATATCCGCCTTCGTGGTAGCTCTCGGATTAACCAGGATATTTCCGCTCTTCATGGCATCACATGCCATCCTCTCAAAGAAGCTGCTGTCAACGCCGACTTCAGATAAAGTTGAAGGAATTCCGAGCTCATGTTCCAGTACTCTAAGCTCTGCAGAAAGCATATCTGAAGAAAAGTCGCCTGAACTGACCGGAACCTCCGAAATCATATTGTAGATAAGATTGTATTTGTCTTTTGCCCCTTCCATATTGAAATCAACCACCGTCGGAAGAAGAATGGCATTCGCAACTCCATGGGGAACATCAAAATACGCGCTGACCGGATGACTCATGGCATGAACATTGCCAAGTCGTGCATGCGAGAATGCTATCCCCGCATATAGCGAGCCCAGCATCATGGCTTCACAGGCATCCGGGTCGGTCCTGTCCGCAACATATTTCCTTATATTACCGCCTATCAGTTCCAGTGCCTGCCTTGAAAAAATATCCGAAAAGGATGATGCATCCTTAGACACGAAGGCTTCAAGTGCATGTACAAAAGCATCTATTCCACAGGCTGCTGCTGTTTTCGCGGGTACAGTCATGATAAGCTCAGGATCCAGAATAGCTGCTTCGGGGATCAGATATTTGCTCCCAACAGTAAGCTTGTAATCTCTTTTATGATCTGTGATCACGGAAAATGCTGTCACCTCAGAACCTGTTCCGGCAGTTGTGGGAATCGCTATGACAGGAACTACCGGACCCGGAACGTTACCCACACCTTCGTAATCCACTATCTTCCCACCGAAAGCCGCAACAACAGCTACAGCCTTTGCAACATCTATGGGGGAACCCCCGCCAAAGGCCACGATAAAGTCTGCACCGCTGTTCAGAAAACCGGCTGCTGCCCTTTCCACTGTGTCTGTGGAAGGATTACCCTCTGTCTCAAAAAAGCAATCACATTCTATACCGGCAGTTTTCAAACCGGTTTCGCATATATCCGAAAGCCCCGTTTTTTTGAGATGCGGTCCTGTTATTATATATGCTTTTTTACCGCCTGTTCCCTTTGCTGTCTCCGGAAGAAATTTCAGGCTTCCTCTCCCGAATCTTACATTCTGTGGTATAGAAAAAGAAAAGTTCTTCATAATGCAGACTCCTCCTCTGTAAATGCATGTTTTTTTGCCGTTTATTTCTGACAAACTGATGCAGAGTTCAATTCCTTCCTATGCTGTCAATGCCTCAACCGAAGCATTGATGATCTCATAAGCATCATCACAGTCCTTCTCTGTAATAATGAGCGGCGGAACCATTCTTATTACATGGTCACCTATAGCTGTTATGAGAAGATGTCTATGGAGACATTCATGCTTTACATCAACTCCTTTTACCGAATCATCAAATTCAACTCCCACAAGAAGTCCCTGTCCTCTTACCTCCTTTACATGAGGAAGTTTTTCAAGCTTATCCTTGAAGTACTCTCCCATCTTTGCTGCATTCTCATCCAGATGTCTGTCCAGAAGCTCATTAACCTCCGCAAGTGCAGCAGCACAGGATACCGGGTGTCCTCCAAAGGTTGTCCCGTGTGAACCGGCCGAAAATGCTTTCGCAACTTCTTCTGTGGCGCAGATAGCACCTATGGGCATTCCGCCGCCCAGAGCCTTCGCCATGGATACGATATCCGGCTTTATTCCATAATTCATAAAACTCATAACCTTTCCGGTTCTGCACCATCCTGTCTGAACCTCATCTATGAGAAGAAGCATTCCCTTTTCATCGCAGAACTCACGAAGTCCCGTCATAAATTCCTGTGTTGCAGGATGTACGCCGCCTTCTCCCTGAACAGGTTCTATCATGATGGCGATGGTATTTTCAGTGCAGGCATCCTTAAATGCCTGAAGATCATTGTATGGAGCATAGGAAAATCCGTAAGCCATGGGTCCGAAACCTACCTGGCAGCCGTTTCCCGGCTGACCTGTGGCTGACATTGCACCAAAGGTACGTCCATGGAAGCCCATTTTTGCGGTTACGATATGATACTTATTTGGTCCATACTTTTCTATACCGTATTTTCTTGCCATCTTGATCATGGCTTCATTGGCCTCTGTACCGGAATTCTGATAAAAAATCTTATCCATGCCTATGGTAGTGCAGATCTTTTCTGCCAGCAAAGCCTGAGGAATGGTGTAGGGATAGTTGAAAGTGTGCATTACATCATGAACCTGATCGATCACAGCATCCACCACCTTTTCATTGCAGCTTCCTGCGGAATTCACAGCTATTCCGGCATAAAAATCCAGGTACTTTTCTCCCTTTTCATCATAAAGGTACTGGTCCTTTGCTTTTTCACAAACAAAATCCATTCTCTCATAGGTTTCGATCATGTACTTGCTGACCTTTGCTTTAATGTCTTCAACCGTTAATCCTGTATCTGCCAATCTCATAATGTTCTTCCTCCTCATATAAACGCAGTTTTTCGCTGTTTATTTCTGACATACAGATGTCAGTCTAATCAGCTATTATTTCATTCCATTCTTTGGCCCCGGTCAAAAGATGTCCCTCAAAGCGGGATGCGTACGCACTTTCCTTATCCTTGTCCGGAACCTATACGATTTTCAATTTCTGTCCATCCACCTTTATACGGTCTTTTGTAATGAACCCCTTCAGTATCAGATACTGTTCGAGAGTCCTTACACAATCCTCGATACCAACCCTCTCACTGTTCAGGGTAATGTCATAATTCACCGGATTGGTCCAGTAATTTCCGCCTGTATAATACTTGTAATATTCTGCCCTGAACTTATCCGTTCTTTCTATGGTCGCATTTGCCACTTCTTCCGTAACGCCCATGTTTTCTATGGTTCTCTGTACGCAGAATGCTCTGGGCGCTTCGATATAAACACTTACAACATTGTCCTTATCCTTAAGTACATAGTCCGCGCATTTCCCTACGATCACACAGGATTCTCTTTCGGCCAGATCCCGGATTATACGGCTCTGATACTCAAACAGTCTGTCGTCCGAAACAAATTTTTCATTCCTTGCGATATAACTCTTTGACTTTGGAAGCCCTTTAAGGAATGCTGAAAATCCGGACTTCTCCCTGATCTTTTCATTGACCTCATTAAAAACATTTTCATCAAGTCCGCTTAACTGACTTGCCAATGTCAGAATCCGGTTCTCATAGCAGTGGATGCCCAGTTCTTTCGCCAGTCTTGATGCTATTTCCTTTCCGCCGCTCCCGAAGCCTCTGGCAAAAGTTACAACAAAATTTCTCATACTCTGCCTCCTTATCCTGCCAGATATCTGCCGAGAAATTCTCTAGTTCTCGGGTTCCGGGGATTTGTAAAAAGAGTAGCCGGAGCCGCATCCTCGGCAACATAACCCGAATCCATAAATATAGTCCTTGTGGATACATCCCTGGCAAATGCCATCTCATGTGTGACGATGATCATGGTAAGTCCGGTCTTTGCCAGTTCTTTCATAACACTCAACACTTCACCTACCATTTCCGGATCAAGAGCCGAAGTCGGCTCATCAAACAACAAGACTTCCGGATTCATGCACAAAGCTCTTGCTATAGCCACTCTCTGTTTCTGGCCTCCGGAAAGCTGTGCCGGCTTAGCATTGATGTAGGGTGCCATGCCAACTTCTTTCAGGTGAGTGATGGCTCTGTCAAATGCTTCCTCCTTCGGTATATGCAGAACCTTTCTTGTGCATAACATGCAGTTTTCAAGAACAGTCATGTTATTGAAAAGATTGAAGGACTGAAACACCATGCCCACCTTGGAGCGGTACTCATTAATATCCCTTTGGATGTCTTTCACTTCCTTGTCATGGTAAAGTATCTTTCCGGAAGTCTGCTTTTCAAGCTTATTGATACATCTTAAAAGTGTAGATTTACCTGAGCCGGAAGAACCCACGATACAGATGATCTCACCTTTCCGTACTTCCATGTCTATTTTCCTCAGCACCTCATGATTGCCGAAGGATTTGCTCAGATCTTTTATTGAAATAACAACGTCACTCATAATGATCCCCCTTACTGGTTATCCATATATTCAATCGCCAGCGCATAATCCGGACTTCCTTCCATCTTGATCTCAACAAGCTTAAAGAGCTTATTGAAAAGGAAACAGAGTACAAAGTAGATGGCTGCTATGATAAGATATGCTTCAAAGTATTTGTAATAGTTTCCACCTACCGTTTTTGCCGCCATGAAAAGTTCCTGAACCGCTATAACATTCAAAACCGAAGTCATCTTAAGATTGGTGAGAAATGTGTTTGCCATTTCCGGGATAATGTTTTTGAAAGCCTGAGGAAGAACTATGTAAAGCATTGTCTTAAACGGAGACATACCCATGGCCCAGGCACCTTCACGCTGACCGTAATCTATAGAGCCTATTCCGCCTCTTACAGTCTCTCCCATATAGGCGCCGGTATTCAGAACAGTGACAAGTATTCCTGCAAAAACCGAGGTCATTTCAGTTCCCATCTGTCTGAAGCCGTAATAGATGATCATGGCCTGGACGATCATGGGAGTATCCCTGAATATTTCTACGTATACAGAAAAGATTGTCTTTACGGTCTTTATCAGTATCTTCTTCAGGATATGATCACCTTCATTAACCTTGATATCGCCGATTATTCCAACCAGGTATCCAAGTGCAAATCCAAGAATCGTTCCCGATACTGCGATATATAAAGTCAGAACTGTTCCTTCCACGAACATGCTCAGATACTTTCGTGTAAGAAATATCATCCATTCAAAAAGGGTCTGGGGATTTTCAAACATCATGGCTCCTCCTCATATTATCTCTTACTCCTGTTTCTATGGAGTCTGCTTAGTTAGCTGCCGGCTGCTGAGTCAGCACCGCACTCATGAGTTCATCCATTTTTGCCTTATCGCTCCAACCGATGGAATCCATGGCACCCTGTATCTTATCCCTCAGCTCTGTGTCAGCTTTTCTTGTGGCTATACAAACATTTACCATCTCATCATCGCCTGTAAAGGAATCAGATTCATCAAAGGTAATGATCACCAGGTCTTTGTTTGTTAATGCTGCCGACTGTGCCGTAGGAAGATCAACTATACAAACATCTGCCACTCCGTTTTCAACTGCCATAAAGCATTCGGATGTGGTCTCATAATTACCCGTCAGTTCCGCACCTTCTATCTGATCCAGAAGAGGTATCCATCCGGTACCAAGCTGCGTTGTCACCTTGCATCCTGTTCCTGAAAGCTGTGAAAGTCCGGTGACCTTTTCATAGGCACTGCCTTTCTTCACAACTATACAGTTATCTCTGTAGTAATATGGTTCCGTAAAGGAATAGGATGCTTCCCTTTCAGCAGTTCTTCCCATTCCGGCGATGATCGCGTCATAATCACCTGCATCAAGGGAGATTCCTATGGAAGACCACTCAACTTTATGTATTTCCAGTTCCATTTCCAACTGCTCTGCAAGCTTCTGAGCCACGGCCACATCATAACCATAGGCATAGTATTTAGAATCATATATAGGTACTGCCTTGCTTCCGTCAGGAGTTGTATCCGCATCCTGTGTCCAGTTAAATGGAGCATAAGCACATTCCATTCCTACTTTCAAAACCTTCTTATCCGGCTCTGCAGCATTTGCCGCCTCAGCCTTTCCGCATCCTGCAAGTGCTGTCATTGCCACCAAACCTGTCATAATTAACGCCAATAATCTCTTTCTCATAGTTCTCTCCTCCTTTTGCTTTTGATTGAGTGAAGAAGACGTTTTTCTCCACTTTATGCTCTCGGACCTCCGGTATCTGATACGGAAATCTTCCCGGAAATAATCCTGTGATAACAGGAAAGGCGCCGGAGATTTTTATCTCCAGCGCCCTTGCTGTTATCTAGGATGATATACTTCACCAAGGCTTTTAACAATGTTCATTTTGAACAGTATGTGTTTTCATTTTGCACAGTGTCATGCGTCAAACATTAGCTTTTTAACAAGAATGCAGTTAACTAGATCCAGATACTCCACTGAATCCTCCAGGCTTATATCCAGAATTTCCTCAATCTTCTTTAATCTGTACTGCAATGAATTTCTGTGTATATATAGTGCCTCTGCGGTTTTCCCCACATTAAACCCATGCATATAGTAGGCTTCGATGGTATTGATCAGAAAAGCTCCGTTTGCATGGTCATACTCCTCAAGCTTTTTTAGCCTGTTATTACAGTAGCCGAGGATATCACTGTGATTTCCGCTGTTAAAAAGATATTTGTAAATCCCCATGGCACTGGCACTCAGAACCTTTTTACCCGTAGGATTGGGAAGATAGTCTTTTTTGGGAATAAGGTTTTTTGCCTCCTGATAGCTCTTTCCAAAATCCGCCGGTTTTGTATACGGACTACCGAGGATACAGGTACTTCGTATCAAACCTTTAAACTCGCTTCGCTCATCCAGTTCCCGCAGAATTTTTTCGATCTCATGCTCGGTATCCTTTGTCTCAGTCTTTTCAAAAAGAAGGACAAACTTATTCAGAAATCTCATATACATGGGGCGCTTTTTCATGTGTATGACCATTCGGTTAAGGCAGTCCGTATAGTAGGTATATGTATGTTCATCCTGCTCCAGATTGACTCCGTATTTTCTGTCCACAACTATGATTCCTACTCTGTAAGGTCTGTCAAAGTTAAGACCGAACTGGCCGGAGATTTTTTCGATATATTTATCATTAACTTCATAGCCGAAAAGCAGATTATACAGATAGTCACCGGTACGCTTGTTGCTTATGGTGGTCTCCAGTATCAGCTGGCCTATGCTTTGAGAAATATCCACGAAGCTTGCACCTTTCCATCTTATGAAAAAAAGCGGAAGCTCAAGCTCCTTTGCTTTATCTATCATCTTTTCCGGCACATTCTCCCTGTCCTCCGTGACGGATATACCAAGGCCGGATATTCCAAGGTCATTAAGCTCTATCATTGCTTCATAAGCCTTTTCAAATGTAAATCTTACATAGTCAATGACTATCAATGCAAAGTTACCGTGGTTCATGTGGTCATCATAAGGTTTTGTCTGAACATTGTAAGTCCATGAAACTATCCTGTCCAAACCGGTCTCTCCGGTAAGAAGCTCTACTCCGTCCAGCTGTAAATTGTATATATCTCTGCAGGTTATCATCTTTTTCCTCCATTCCCGTTTTTAAAAAACAGAAAAAGGCAAAGACGCCAAAATCAGCGTCTTTGCCTTTATGGAGCTTATAATAGCACACTTTTCGAAATAATAAACCTTATCCTTTTATCCTGAGACTTCCGTTAGCGATGAGTCTTCCGGATCTTCTGTCGAAAAGAAGGATGTTCTTTCCTGTAATTTCGATTCTCTCCTTCTGACCGATCTGGTAGATCATGCCGCCGAAGATAACACCTGTGAGAAGGAAATCACCGATCTTAAGCTTGAGGGTAGACTCCATACCGGTAGGCATGGCGCCGTAAACTGTAGCCTCGATGCTGCCATCCTCTTCGATGTCTATGGCTTCAGGTCTGATACCGATAACGTAATCTTCGTCTGTGATCACAGGCTCATCAAGAAGGCTGTCATCCTGCTCGGTAACCTTCTGGATATGATACTTGAAAACCTCATCCTTGTTGGTCTTTTCAACCGCACCCTTACGGCTGAGTCTCTCTCTTTCAAGCTCTTCCTTTTCACGGTCTGCCTGATCTCTCTTGCTTCTCCACTCAGTGATATCCATCTTTACTTCAGGAACGAATTCTGCCTTTATTCCATCAAGGATATCTACTTCGAAGCTTCCGTCCTCTTTCTGGGTTCCCTTTGCGTCAACAAAGTTCATGGAAGGATTCCCTACGAAGTCGGCGACGAAAAGATTTGCAGGCTTGTTATAAACCTCAAGAGGTGCAGCATACTGCTGAAGAACACCATTGTTTACAAGACAGATTCTGGTAGCCAGAGTCATAGCCTCCATCTGATCATGGGTTACATATACGAAGGTACTTCCGGTCTCTACATGAAGTCTCTGGAGCTCATATCTCATTTCGAGACGGAGCTTAGCATCAAGGTTTGAAAGAGGCTCATCCATGAAAAGCACCTGAGGTCTCGGAGCAAGAGTTCTTGCGATGGCAACTCTCTGCTGCTGACCACCGGAAAGCTCTGCAGGATACCTGTCCATGAACATACCTATCTTAACGATTCTTGAACATGCTCTGACTCTGGAATCAATCTCTTCCTTTGTGAGCTTTCTCTTGGTCTCCAGAACCTTGCCGCCCTGGGTCACCTCGAATTTATCGTTAAGCTCTTTGCCTTCGCCGGCATATTTCTTCTTGATATCTTCGAGTTTTTTCTCATAATCCGCGAGCTTGCTCTGTGCTGCAGCATTAGGCTCAGCTGCCTCATGGATTTTGAGATCAAACAGCTCCTTCGCAGTAAAGATGGAAAGTGAAAATGCATCAATAAGCTTAACCAGAGCCTTCTTCTCA
>JAILDF010000032.1 GCA_024689585.1 Oribacterium sp. | reverse complement strand
TGTAGGACATAATCTGCCTACACGAGCTTTTTGATTTTATGAATTGATGATCACTACATCTCCAAATACAGGAATGCTTACTTCTCCGCACATTTCCTGAAGTTCTTTCAGCGCAAGCTTACGTGCCTTATCTAATGTGATCATTCTCACAACCATATCAGAAGAATGTAACTTCTTTAGATCTTCAGGTGATTTTAATGGGTCACCTGCTTCACCAACTGAAATCTGAGATTTTAAGTCATTAACCATCTGATCAGTTATGGTTAAAATGTTTATATGATGTTCCGAGGAGAATTCCATGAAACATTTATGAAATATTACAAGCGAATCAGAGAACTCAGGGAAGAAAAAAATCTCCCTATGAAGGCTATTGCCCACGAGCTTGGCATCAGCCAACAAACTTACAATGAATATGAAAAAGATCATCGTTCCAGAATTCCGGTCGAGCGATTGATTCTGCTCGCTCAATTTTATGATGTTTCCATGGATTACATTTCAGGTGTCAGTAATATTCGGAAGTCTTATCCGAAAGAATAAACCAGCCCGCGTAAGTGGATTTGATCCGTTTACGTGAGATGGTTTTAATATTTCTTGGGCGATTTCTTGGGTAAACCAGTGGGGACGGTTCTCTCCGGAGAGAACCGTCCCCACTGGCTTTTGAAAGAAGAAGGAAATGAAAGCGTGACAAATTGTCACGCTTTGAAAATGACTGCCCAGGATGGAAAATGCGAGTCCCCTTTAGCTTTTACACAGTCCGTCCTTTAATTCCTGACTCTTTTAATGCATTCAGGAATGACTCTCTATTCAGGCCTGCGATGAGTTCCTCCGGGAAATGAACTTCATCAAGAAGAATCTTTGTCTTTTCGAAACGGCCGATGAGGTTAGAGACATGGGCATCTGTAGCGATGGAAACCTTGCAGCCTTTCTCGGCGCAGATTTCAAGAAGCTCTTTGCAGCGGCTTCTGGTTATGCTGTCCTCTGCTTCGCTACCAAACTCAAAGCTGTGTTCATTAACCTCCAGAAGCTTGTTGAGACTTTTTGCAGTATCAACGATAGCTCTGAAATCCACATCCAGACCGCTTCTACCCAGGTGTCCGAGGATGAAAACTTTCTCATCCTGAAGGGCCTTTATATACATGTCAGTAAGCTGGTTTCTGCTCGCCCCTTTTGTAAATGCCTTTCCATGTATGCTTGCGATTACATAATCCATTTTTCTGGTAACCAGCTCGTACAAATTTGTGGGTCTTATGGGGTCGCCAACGATATTTTTGTCGACGCTAATGTCTTGTCCGAACAGTCCTCCCTGAAGATTCACTATATCTACCTCGCAGCCGCAAAGTAGTGTCACACCCATCCATTCCTTTGGCCAGATGGTTGGAGAAGTTGCAAGGTACTGATAGTTTTTGAGATTAGTATATTCCGGCCAAAGCATTTCTGAAAAATGGTCTGTGGATGCCAGGAGCTCCATTCCGTTTTCTTTAGCCTCAATAACATTTTCCTTTATGGTTGAGTAGGCATGCCTGCTGTATAAAGTATGTGTATGTGTGTCACATTTTATATCGTACATAGATTACCCCCTGAATCAAAAGATATAACAAACATATAACACGGACCGGCAAAACAGTCCGATTTTATGTTACTATTCTGACTTTGTGGCAAAAGCCGCTTGTTACTGGTAGAATATGCTTGAAATCATAACACAGATATAATATTTTTTTAAGGCACATAATGGCGAAAACAGATACCGAAATACACGAAATGGAGATCAATATGTCAGAATCTTTGGTTTCAAACGGAAAAATAGTTTTAAAAAAGGGTGAGGGCCGCACCATCAAGGCGGGCGGAGCCTGGATCTTTGATAATGAAATCGACCGGTATGAAGGTGAATATGAAAACGGAGATATCGTCACCGTTTCAGACTTCGACGGCTTCTTCATGGGTTACGGTTTTATAAATCACAATTCCAAAATAAGAGTTCGAATGCTTTCGAGATGGAGAAAGGAACCCATCGACAGAGAGTTTCTCCGGGAGAGAGTGAAGAATGCCTGGGACTACAGAAAGACTGTGGTGGATACCAGCTCCTGCCGTGTCATCTTTGGTGAAGCCGACTGGCTTCCTGGACTCACAGTTGATAAGTACGAGGATGTGCTGGTGGTTGAGTCATTGGCCCTGGGAATCGACAGACTTAAGGAGATGATACTTGAGGATCTGGTTGAGATTTTGAAGGAAGACGGCATTAGCATAAGAGGAATCTATGAGAGGTCTGATGCGACCGTTAGAAAGAAAGAGGGCATGGAGCCGCACAAGGGCTTCATCGGGCCTGAGTTTGATACTGATGTCCTCATCACAGAGAACGGCGTCAAGTATATGGTTGATGTTGTGAACGGTCAGAAAACTGGATTTTTCCTTGACCAGAAGTACAACCGTCTCTCTATCCACAAGCTTTGCAGGGGCAAGAAGGTGCTGGACTGCTTCACCCACATGGGAACCTTTGCACTCAATGCCGGAATCGCAGGGGCGGCTTCCGTTGAGGGCCTCGATATCTCTGAGCTTGCGGTGCAGCAGGCTACCGCCAATGCTGAGAGAAACGGTCTTTCCGATACAGTTCACTTCCGCGTGGCTGACGTGTTGGATGAGCTTCCGAAGCTCAACAAAGCCGGGGAGAAGTACGACGTTGTGATCCTCGACCCGCCGGCATTTACAAAATCAAGAGAAGCTACAAAGGCAGCCATCCGTGGCTACCGCGAGATAAACATGCAGGGAATAAAGCTTGTTAAAGACGGTGGTTACCTTGCTACATGCAGCTGCAGCCATTTCATGACTCCTGAGCTTTTCACAAAGACCATTGCCGAGGCAGCCAACTCAGTTCACCGCCGTCTCCGCCAGGTTGAGTACCGCACCCAGTGCTCAGACCACCCGATCCTTTGGGCAAAGGATGAAAACAGCTATTATCTTAAGTTCTACATCTTCCAGGTATGTGATGAGAAGTAATTTAAAAAGGTTACACAGAAACCATCGGGGACGGTTCTCTCCGGCGAGAACCGTCCCCGATGGATCTTTTTATCTTTCCAATGAAGCTTTATGATAAATCCTGAACAGTCCCACGCGGCTTTTGGTTCCGGTTTTTTCGTAGATAGCTGCAACGTGTCGCTGCAAAACACGCCGTGAGATAAACAATGCATCGGCGATCTCCTGTCCCGAATCCTCAGTGAAGATAAGCTTTTCAAATACCTCCTGCTCACGGGATGTGAAATCATATTTTTTAGAGATCACGGCAAGAATCTGTTTCCGTGACTCAGCATCAGAATCCGGAACATCACTTGTCTCAAATTCTTCGTCTTCTGATATGGTTTCTTCACCTGTTTTTTTACTTTCATAAACCAGTCTCGTATCATAATTTTCCGTATTATGCTGACTCAAATCCGGATCAATATCTTCCCCGACTTCCGAAGGACTTTCCGCTGCTGCATCAACAGTTTCTGAGGTATCTCGAACCGTTACATCCACAATTACCGGAATGCTCTGCGCTTCGTCGACGATTTCCGTGACATTGGAAACTGCTGAATCCGTAACTTCCGAAATGTTCTTCTCAGCCGTATCCGCATCTTCCGGACTTGTGCCGATGTCGTCAGCATTAGCTCTTTCGCCTGCATCCATCGTCTTCCCGGACTCTTTCGCAGTAACATAATCCCTCACGATAGCTGCTGCCATGATGGTTACCGACATGATGCCAATGGCGATGATGTGCCATGTTTTCATCCCGTCCCACGGAAGCAGGGAAAACAGCACACCTGCCGTACCCTCGATGATCCTTCCGCCGCTGGCATAAAGAATCCCTTGCTTCCCGAGATACGGTGACAGGGTAAAAAACATGAAGTACATATACCCCATGTAAACCCCAACCACAATGTAAAATATCACCATGATAAGCATGATGGAGTCATTATCAGACAACAGGGCGGGGCATATGATAAGCCACAGAATAGCCGAGAAAAGGGTAATGTTTACATATCGCCCTTCCCTGTAGTCACCGATAGCTCCCACAAGTACGTACCCGAGGATCGCGAAAAGTCTCGGCCATGAGAAGGCACTTACCGCCTGGAATTCCGTTTCCACCATCTTGTGAATGAGCCAGCTGTCACAGTACGAAAGAAGCACCACCGCCGCAACAGAAAGAATGATGGCAGTTTTGAGCCGGTTCCTTTTGTCGGAAAGGGTTTTCTTTCCTACAGTTTCGTCTGTGGGGAGACACTCGAGGATGATCCACTCCCAGGGGTTTTTGAAGATCGGGATCAGAGTGAGCCCGCCTGTGATGATAAAGATTAGTAAAAGCAGGTTGTTGTCCGCAAGTATCTGAACGAAATATTGGAGCAGGTATGCAGCTGAAGCACCTTTGGCAATGATTCTGCCCACCAGTCCGGTTTCCAAAAGAGCTGACGCAACGAAATAATGAACCGCACCGCCCAGTATCCCCAGGAAGAAATGGACTACGGGCGCAAGTACGAGAAAAGCGAAGGCGCTTGGATAAAGTATGATGATGAAGCTCCCGAGATAAAACAGCACCCCCGAAACCTTGAGATAAATGGACTTATGCTCATCTTTTCCGAGCCTTCCCCAGAAATAGGCATTAAACAAGATACCCACAACGAAGATAAGCTGATCTACGTAATACATGACGAGGTGCAGATCCCCGCTTATGTACCCGACAGAATTCTTGTTGGTCATTGTGGCTATGGATGCGTATATGAATAAAAAAATCGCAAAAATCATCGAAAAGGCTTGTTCTTTTCTGATGATCCGCCGCTTTACATTGTACATGAATACTCCTGTTTTATTACTTGTCTGTATGGCTTATCAAGTTAATATTACTAAGATTCATTTATCTGCTCTATGAGCTGTTCACATTTATTAATCGGATTGAATTTCTGACTTTATAATACTCATCCCAAATCTTTATCTTAATGATCCTGCAATTACACCTACGTTTTCCCGGTTACGCCATGAAAAAGGACGGTCTCAGAAATGAAACCGCCCTTTTCCTTAAAAGAGTTAATTGAGAATATTCAGTTGGAAACTCTGCTAATGTTTCCACTGCTAAGTGATCACGATCAGTTAAGATCAAGATGTCCAACCGGTTGCCTGAGGCATGCCTATGAACATTGAAGGATCCAGCTGAATTCCGCAAATGATATAGGTGAGTCCCTCTGCAGTCTTGCTGAAAGGAATGCTGAGAACACCGTTCATAGCACAAGGAACAACCATGCTTGTTCCGTCACTGAACATAACAGTATATGACTGATTTGCAATTACATTCGCCGGTACAGGAACTTCAACAGTATTTGATGAAGCATTAACGAACATATTCTTGAAATCTACGATTCCTGCTCCCATTACATTGTTCGTGTTAATCGAAGCTCGATCCGTTCCTGTGAAGCTGTTCATAGCAGTTATTGTATCAACCGGTGTAAAAACGTCAGCAACATTCACGAACATATCCGGTCCACCATAAATCGCGGATGGAATC
>JAILDF010000019.1 GCA_024689585.1 Oribacterium sp. | reverse complement strand
AGTCAGAGCTGCAGCCCATGAAGCATGGCTTGAACTTGAGCGTGCCCATGAGGATATGCAGAAAAAGGGTGAGGAAACTCTTCACTGGATGAAGGAAACCGGACACAGGGGAATAGTTCTTGCAGGAAGACCTTATCATGTGGATCCCGAGATAAACCATGGAATTCCGGAGCTTATCACCAGCTATGATTTTGCGGTGCTTACGGAAGATTCCGTATCCCATCTCGGACAGGTGGAGCGTCCCATCATCGTTACAGACCAGTGGATGTATCACACAAGACTTTACAGAGCTGCCGAGTTTGTAAAACAAAGAGAAGACGTTGACCTCATACAGCTCAATTCCTTTGGCTGCGGACTTGATGCGGTGACTATTGACCAGGTCAAAGACATTTTGACAGGGTCAGATAAGATATACACTGTTCTTAAGATAGATGAGGTTAATAACCTCGGTGCTGCACGTATAAGAGTAAGATCCCTTATCGCAGCCATCAGAGTAAGGGACGAAAGAAATTACGTACGTAATGTCCGTCCGGCAAATTATGAGAGAAGACTCTTCACCAAGGAGATGAAGGCAAAGAACTATACCATCCTCTGTCCTCAGATGTCTCCTATACATTTTGAGATTGTTGAAGCTGCCTTCCGTTCCGCAGGCTATAACCTTATAGTATTGAATAATGCTAACCGTTCAGCCATAGACACAGGACTTAAGTATGTAAATAATGATGCCTGCTATCCTTCCATCATAGTTGTGGGACAGATCATGGAGGCTCTTAACTCAGGAAAGTACAATCCTGATGAAACTGCTGTCATAATGACCCAGACAGGAGGCGGATGTCGTGCATCAAACTACATAGGATTTATACGCCGTGCCCTTGAACATGCGGGAATGTCACAGATACCTGTTATTTCCCTCAATACCAACGGCATGGAGTCAACCCCGGGATTCAAGCTTACTCTCCCGCTTCTGACCAGAGCCATGCAGGCGGTGGTTTACGGAGACGTATTTATGAGAGCCTTGTATGCCACAAGGCCATACGAAGCGGTTCCCGGTTCTGCAGAAGCATTACACCAGAAGTGGCTTAAGGTCTGCAAGGCGGCTGTCTCAAAGAAGACAACCTCCATGTACCTCTTCTCAAAGAATGTAAAGAGGATCATAAGAGACTTTGATAATCTTCCATTAAAGGAAGGTGTTGTTAAACCTAAGGTGGGCATTGTCGGTGAGATACTTGTTAAGTTCTCCCCTCTTGCCAATAACCATATTGTTGAACTTCTTGAAAAAGAAGGCGCTGAAGCTGTAATGCCGGATCTTATGGATTTCCTACTTTACTGCTTCTATAACCAGAACTTCAAATATGAGAATCTGGGCGCCGGCTGGAAGGGCAAGGCACTTTGTAACTGTGCCATAAACCTTCTGGAGTATTTCAGAAAAACGGCCCGTAAGGAATTTGCCAAGTCCAAGAGATTCACTCCTCCCGGAGAGATCAAGGAGCTTGCAAAGATGGCCAGAGAATATGTTTCCATCGGAAACCAGACCGGCGAGGGCTGGTTCCTGACAGGCGAGATGCTTGAACTCATGGAGGAGGGTGTAAACAACATTGTCTGCACCCAGCCTTTCGGATGTCTGCCGAACCACATCGTCGGCAAAGGCGTCATCAAGGAGCTCAAGAAGCACAATCCTGACGCCAACATTATCGCCGTAGACTACGACGCCGGTGCCTCCGAAGTCAACCAGCTGAACCGAATCAAGCTGATGCTCACTGTTGCACAGAACAAGCTGAAGGAGCAGGCTTAAGTTTAGCCAAAGTCAGTGAAAACGGCGGTTCAATGGTGACAAGGCTTGCTGCTTGAAAGAACATGGAGCGAAAAAAGTCCACCAGGGATGAACACGTAAGTGTACAGCCCTGGTGGACTTTTTTTGCGGAATGTACTTTCAACGCCGTGAGCCGTCGCCATGAACCGTCGTTTTCACGTCCGGGTGGAGACAGCCTTTAGCCTTCGTAAATCGGGTACTTGCGAGTGAGCTCGGCAACCTTCGCGATGACTTCGTCGCGGGAGTTCTCGAAATCGGTGGCAACCTTCCAGATGCACTCAGCGATAGGCTTCATGTCCTCCTCCTTGAAACCTCTGGTGGTAACGGCAGCTGTACCGATACGGACACCGGAAGTAACGAAAGGTGAACGAGGATCGTTAGGTATAGCATTACGGTTAAGGGTGATGTGTACCTCGTCGCAGTTGTTCTGGAGAACCTTGCCGGTAAGCTCAGGAATATTTGTGAGGTCAACAAGCATTAGGTGGTTGTCTGTGCCGCCTGAAACAAGCTTGAAGCCCTGGGCAACCATAGCCTCTGCAAGAGCCTTACAGTTCTTAACGATCTGCTCCTGATAAGCCTTGAACTCAGGCTTTAATGCCTCACCGAAGCAGATAGCCTTGGCAGCGATAACATGCTCAAGAGGACCGCCCTGACATCCGGGGAAAACAGCCTTGTTGAAGTTGTACTGCTTTGCAATCTCTTCACTTGAAAGGATGAGACCTCCTCTTGGTCCGCGGAGAGTCTTGTGGGTTGTAGTGGTAACTACATGAGCGTATGGAATAGGTGACGGATGAACTCCGGCAGCCACAAGACCTGCAATATGAGCCATATCAACCCATAAAACAGCACCGCACTTATCTGCGATCTCACGGAATCTCTTGAAATCAATGATTCTCGGATAAGCAGAAGCTCCGGCAATGATCATCTTGGGCTTCTCACGGAGAGCTGTAGCCTCCAGCTCGTCATAATCTATAAAGCCGTCATCATTAACACCATAAGGAATGATGTTGAAGAAGCTGCCTGAGAAGTTAGCAGGTGAACCATGAGTAAGGTGTCCGCCGGCATCCAGTGACATTCCGAGGATCTTATCGCCCGGCTTACAGATTGCCATGGTTACGGCCATATTTGCCTGCGCACCTGAATGGGGCTGAACATTGGCATACTCGCAGTTAAAAAGCTTTTTGGCTCTTTCGATAGCGATGGTCTCGATATCATCTACGTGTACGCAGCCGCCGTAATAACGTTTTCCGGGGTATCCTTCAGCATATTTGTTTGTAAGGATCGTGCCCATAGCCAGCATGGATGTGTCTGACAGAATGTTTTCAGACGCTATAAGCTCGATGTTGTTCTGCTGACGGTCATACTCCGTAGCAATCAACTTTCCAACCTCAGGATCTGCCTGGGTTATATAGTTCATCACTTCCTTGATCATAGTTACCTCCATAAGACATGATTTACTAAGGCTTCAACTGATAATCATCTATGATTATTTGAAGACTCTGTGTTCCATTATATTCATTAATTTGTGGATAGTAAACCACATCTATTTTTGTGCAGGCTCTCTTCTCTCTTAAAAATTCATCACCGTTTGTAAATATCAGCCCGTCCATTAATGAACCTGTTTCTGACTGAAGTCTCATTTTTACCACATTTCTGTTTTTCCCCAGGACCCGGCAGTCCGTAATTCTAAGGTTTTTTGTGGCAAAACAGGGTTTTTCATTTCCTTTTCCAAAGGGCTCCAGTTTTTCGAAGTCACGGATAAGGTTATCTGAAATATAATCAATCGGCATAGGGACGTCGATCCAGATTTTGTCAATGAGCTGGTCCGGACTTAGATTGCAAAGAGCGTTAAGCCGGGTTCTGAATTCGTCGATATCCTTTTCCAAAAGAGTAAAACCGGCAGCCATCGGGTGGCCGCCCCATTTGACCAGCAGTTCGCTCACTTCCTGGAGATGTTCTGACATGTTATAACCGTCAATGCTTCTGCCGGAGCCCTTTGAAAGAGTTTCACCGTCTTCTGCACCTTCAGCCTTTGTTATTACAAATGCCGGTCTTGAAAATCTTTCCCTTAATCTTCCGGCTACGATGCCGGCCAGGCTTTCATGGAGTTCCGGCAGATATATCACCAGCACAGGCCGGTTTAAATAATTCCTTTCCACCATTTCAATGGCTTTGTTGGTGGCCTCTATGGTCATGGTTTTTCGGGACTCATTTAGTTCCTTGAGCATAGCTGCCTTCATTAGAGCCTGATCTTCATCCGTGGTAAAGAAAAGATCCAGAGCCAGCTCTGCTGATCTGAGACGGCCGCCGGCATTGATACAGGGGCCGATGATAAAACCGATATGATAAGTGCTAAGGTGTTCCTGCTCCAGAAGGTCCTGAACTTTCAGGAGAGCCCTTAAGCCTGCATTACCGGTCTGTTTGATCTGTTGAAGGCCGAATTTTACTATGGTTCTGTTCTCGTCCCGGAGATCCATTACATCACAAACCGTTGCAATGGCGGCAAACTCCAGGAAGTCATAGTACTCTTCTTCGGGAATAGTATGATTCTGGTAAAGCATGATGATGATCTTCCAGGCTACAACAGCTCCGCAGATGTCCGGAAAGGGATAACGGCTGTCTTCTCTTTTGGCATCCACCACAGCACTTGCAGGAGGAAGAATGTCTCTGGATTCGCAGCCATAGTCCTCATCCTGTCTTTGTCTTACATCATGGTGATCCGTAACAAGGACCGTGAGGCCAAGGTCTCTTGCGTGCTTAAGCTCATCTATGGCGGCTATGCCGTTGTCGCAGGTGAGAATAACGTCAACCCCGTCGTCTTTTGCCTTATCGATGATATTGACATTGATTCCGTAGCCGTCCTTTATACGGTCCGGAAGAACGTAGTCCACAACTGCACCCAGTCGTTTCAGACCTTTTACGAGAATGTAGGTTGCACAAACTCCGTCAACGTCATAGTCTCCCACTACCCTGATATGTTTTCCCTCTTTTATAGCCCTGTTTAGCTGATTCATACATTTAATGGCATCAGGAAGGTACAGAGGTGAATGAAGATCCTCCTCAAGGGAACCGTGGAGGAACTGTTCGATCTGTTTTTCGGAGTTAATGTCTCTGTTTCTCAGTATTCTTGCGGTAACCTGATCGATGCCGAATCTGTCCGCAATGGCTTTGAAATCAGCCTTTTTATTGTAAAGAAACCATTTTTTCATATTGAATCCTTTTATGGTATAATGTTTAACGAAAACCTCGTAGAGTATAACACAATAAGAGTTGGAGAACTATATTATATGACTTATCCGGTTAAGAGATTGTTTTCAAAAATCGCCATTACCATGCTGTTATATGAGATCATATTTCAGGTAGGCGGGTCCTTCATGGTGGAATATGGGTCCAACATATACAGGAATGAGAATTTCTCCATGATGATCGCAGGTTTCATCTCACTTACGGTATCACTTTTGATGCTTGGGACTGAAAACATTCATGTAAGATACAAAAAGTTCAATATAATCACTTTTATCTATCTCCTGCTTCTGATATATGGTATCCAATATTTAGCCAAATACATAATCAATCCCCTAGAGAATATTCTCGGAGAGTTGGGATATTCTCTTGATGATGCCAGGGATCTGGCCACCGGCTCCGACATTAAGGGGTTCTGGGCCATAGTTTATGCCGTTATTATGGCGCCGCTTCTGGAAGAATGCTTCTTCCGCGGGATCTTGTACGGGCACTTCAGAAAATACGGAAAGATTTTCGCCATAACCATAACCTCGTTTCTGTTCGGGCTCATGCATTTTAATCTGGTTCAGTTTATAGCTGCAATGTTTATAGGCATCGTATTTGCCTGGATAAGAGAGACATATGGGCTGAAGTATTCCATTCTGATGCATATGGCCAACAATTCTGTTGCTCTATTACCTTATTTGAATATTGGGGACTCTTTAATCATTAACGTAGCATATTTTGTTTTACTCTTTGGCGGAGCACTGCTCCTGGTGATTTCCGTCATCAGGAATTTCAAGGTATTTCTCAGGGATCTCAGTGAAGAACCTTCCCTGGGGCATATGTATAAGCTTTGGTTCACTACTTTTTCGGTTATAGTTGTTACGATACTTTTTGTAGTAATTACTCTTTTCAGTATAACGGGTTAAAAAGAAAACGCTTCGGCAGAGATGGTTATCTGCCGAAGCGCTTTTTAGTATTCATTTAGATCACCGGGGACAGTTCTCGCCGGCGAAAACCGTCCCCGGTGGATTCTCTTAAATGTCTGGTTAACTCTTGAAGAATGTGTCCAGAAGTCCTCTTCCGAGGGCAGCTCCGATATTGCCGCCTACTCTCTTTCCGAAGGTGCCCAGGAATGTTTTTCCGATGGCTCCGCCGGCTTCTCTTCCCAGGGTTCCGGCAGTTGAACGACCAACGGACTTAACAGCGGTCATTTTCTCTTTGTTTGCCTTTGCCTGAGCCTTTGCAAGGGCTTCCGCATCCTTTTCAGCCTGCTTCTCTGCTTCGATTCTGGCAGCTTCCGCAGTTGCTTCATCAGTAAGTCTCTTGAAGAATTCATAGGCAGAATCTCTGTCAACTTCTTCACTGTACTTTTCCGCAAAATCAGAAGAATTCATGACCATGAGTCTTGATGAATCATCAGCCGGTCCCATCAGTGACTGAGGAGGTAATACACGGCAGCGTCTTACATTGTCAGGTTTACCGTCTTCATCCAGGAAGGAAATAAGGGCTTCTCCGGTTCCCAGGTTCTGAAGAACTTCCACAGTATTGAAATTCTTATTTACTCTGAATGAATCTGCAGCTGACTTTACCTTCTTTTCTTCGGACGGTGTATAGGCATGTAATGCATGCTGGATCTTATTTCCGAGCTGCGCCAGAACGGAGTCGGGAACATCGCTTGGATTCTGGGTTATAAAGAAAATGCCTACGCCCTTCGAACGTATGAGTTTAACTACCTGCTCGATCTTATCCACAAGAGCCTTGGGGGCATCATTAAACAATAAATGAGCTTCGTCAAAGAAATAAACCATCTTAGGCTTATCCCGGTCTCCTACTTCAGGAAGCTGCTCAAAAAGCTCGGATAACATATAAAGCATGAAAGTAGCGTAAATTACAGGATTCTGTACGGTGCTTTCTGCTTCAAGTATATTGATCATTCCTCTTCCGTCGCTGTCCTGTCTGAAGAAATCATGTATATCTATAGCGGGCTCACCGAAGAATTTATCCGCTCCTGCTGTTTCCAGAGCCACGATGGATCTGAGAATGGCGTTAAGGGAAGCGGTGGTCATGTTACCGTACTGTGAGCTGTATTTTTTGTTGTTCTGGGCTACATACTGAACCATGGAGCGGAGATCCTTGGTGTCCAGCAACAGAAGATTTTCTTCATCTGCAATACGGAAAATGATGGTGAGAATATTGGTCTGAAGATCTGTGAGTCCAAGGATACGGGAAAGTAATGTAGGCCCGAATTCACTTACGGTGGTTCTCAGGGGCAGACCTTTTTTGCCGCTTATATCCCAGAATTGTGTAGGGAAGTTCTGATAAGTAAAACCTTCTTTATCAAGGCCGAAATACTGAATGCGTTCCTGCATGTTTGCGTTGTCGACTCCGGGCTTGATCATTCCGGAAAGATCGCCTTTTATGTCGGAAAGAAATACCGGAACGCCCATGTTACTGAATGATTCGGCAAGTACCTTTAATGTGATTGTCTTGCCTGTGCCGGTGGCTCCGGCGATGAGTCCGTGTCTGTTGGCCATGCGCGGCAGTATGCATACTTTTTCGTTGGTGTCCATGTCAAGGCCGGCCCAAATGGTGTTGTTATA
>JAILDF010000017.1 GCA_024689585.1 Oribacterium sp. | reverse complement strand
CCGTCCTTCATGTAGTTCACAGCACACTGTTCAGCACTAATTTATCTAAATTTATAAACCCATATACTCACCATAGATCATGACTGCATTCCTCACACAATCATCACAGGCACATAACGGTTTCCCATCTGTTATTGCTTTAAGATCTCTGCATTTTAGAGCTCCGCATCTTCTTTGGAACTCTTCCTGAATTTTCTTTGTTGCCATAACAGCACCCTTGCCTTCTGTTTTGAGTCCGACAATCATGGCTGCACCGATCATGGCACCGCAAGTGGCTTCCATATTGCCCATTCCCGCAGCAAAACCGGATGATATATTTCGGAGCTGTTCTTCTGTAAGTGTTGTCTGGTCGGACAGTACTTTTGTCACTGCCTGAGTGCAGTTACATGCTCCTGAACCTTTTAACTCTGCAGCCATTTCGGCTCTTTCATTTAATGTCATTATGTTTCATTGCCTTTCTTTGCTTTTATTTTGCATATACCCTGAGTCATTGTTCCCATAGGACAGAAGGAACACCAGGTTCTCTCCTTATACAGTACCATTACTATAAGTCCTATAAGTGTAGATGTAAGCATCAGACTATAGAATCCAAATCCGAACTGAGCAACCCAGTCAGGGAATATACTGCCATTATAAGCCCATTTCCATGGAACTCTGAAGGTCCAGAATAACTTTATTGCTTTCCTGAGTGTCCCTGCTCCGGAAAATACCAGATATGTCTGAAATACCATGATTCCAAACATTGTAAGGAAGAATATCAAAAATCCATATCTGAACCATTTTGAAGATATCCATTTGGGTGCAGGCTTTCCTCTTGAACATTTAAGATTCCTGCCAAGCACCCAGAAGAGCTGTCCTCTGCCACACATATGGTTGCAGAACCATTTATTACCGCCGACAGCTGCAAAGATAAGCGGCAAAATAAAATCTATCATTCCGAGCCATGCAAAGAGGATGTTGAAAAATCCAAGAGCAAAATAGATTATTGACCAGATCCAAAGGTAGTCATACCAGTGTTTTTTCTTATTTACTGCCATTTTCCACCTCCAAAACCTTTATGGAACCCGCCGGACATGCCTTTTCACACAAACCGCATCCTACGCATTTACCTGCGTCCACAACCGCATAGCAGCCTTTAAAAATGGATATAGCATCCCTTGGACACTGATTGGCACAGACCCCGCAGGCAACACATATATCGATATCATTAACAGCCTTTCTCATTCTATGTATCCTCTCTAAGCATTATTCACTTCAAATTAGGGAAGATCAGCTTCACTGACATTCTAATCCTTCTGTTATCATCACCGGGATTCCTATGTTTCATATTAATCCCTTAGCCTGCTCTATCACGTCCTGCATGATATCCTTGGTCATGCCACCGGGTATGTATCCAAGCACTTTTCCACCCGGCAAGATGATAAATGTGGTGGGGAAAGAATTTATATAATACGGCACCATAAGTGATGCATTCTCATCAAGAAGCACCGGAAATGTATATCCGTTCTTTGTGAGGAAATCTTTGACCCCATCAATATCCTGTTCATTACCAAGTCCCGGAAATGTCACGCCAAGAATGACTACATCTGAATCCTCATCGGTACTGTACTCTTCATACAGCTCCTGAATATAGGGAAGCTCTGCCCTACAAGGAGGACACCATGTTGCCCAGAAATTAAGGAATATGATTTTATCATTGTAATCTGATAATGCATGTATATTCCCATACTGATCAGAAAGACTAAAATCCGGAGCATCAGTATACTCCTGCTTTGTATCATTTTCAGATCCGGAATCACCTGTACTTTCAGTGGATTCTTCAGTTTTATCGATATCATCCGGAGTTTCAGAATTATTAACGTCAGCGGGAACTTCGTTATCTTCGACAGTTGCATTGCTCTCAGCCGCTATGGTAGTCATATACCCTGTTATCCTGTTCATGCTTCCTGAAAGCATCATGGCTCCCATCAGTATCATCAGTACTCCGCCGATCTTTACAGTATACTTCAGTACGCTTCTATGATTCCTGAAAAATTCTAACAACTGAGTGGTGAACAGTCCTACTGCCATAAATGGTATAACATATCCAATGGTATATACTGCAATAAGCATAAATCCTGTTCCTGTAGTACCTGTAGTTGATGCCATTATAAGAACCGTTGATAAAGCCGGTCCCACACATGGTGTCCATGCAAAACTAAGAACAAATCCCATGATCAAGGCAGTCAGTGGAGATGCAGACATCTTTTCAAATCTTACGGATAATCGGTGTTCCCTGCTGAGCATACTGTTGCTTCCCAATATGCCAAGCTGGTAAAGTCCAAACATAACTACTATTATTCCTCCTATCCTTGCAAACAGGAGTTGGTTTCCACTAAAGAATCTTCCCACACCGGTCATCACGAATCCGAGAAGGAAAAATGCAAAACTGACACCTATGACAAAAAAGAATGTATTTACCAGTACTTTTACCTTGTTGTATCTGATTTTTCCCTGCTCGTCATATTCCTTTGTTCCGCCGGACAGATATCCTATATAAACAGGGATAAGAGGCAATACACACGGAGAAAAGAAACTAAGAAGACCCTGCAGAAAAACCGTCATCACAGGAATGCTTACATCAAGCTTCATGAAATTTTAATCCCTTCAAGAACAAGTATTTTTTGTATCCTTACACCATTGCTTCCATTTTTCTAACGAGTCTCTCCTTTGGAACAGCACCCATTTCGCTGTCATAAACATTACCATTCTTGATAAATGCAAAGAAAGGAATGCTCATTACTCCGTATCTCTGAGCGAGCTCCGGCTGTTGATCAACATTAACCTTGCCTACTTTGAACTTTCCTTCAAATTCTCCGGCAAGCTCTTCAACAACAGGTCCCATCATCTTGCATGGTCCGCACCAGTCAGCATAGAAATCAACCAGTACAGGTACATCGCTGTTTACTACTTCTTTGTCAAAATTATCCTTTGTAAATCTGTATTCCATATCATTTACCTTTACGCCGGTTCGCGGCGTCCTTTCAAAACTATCTGTATTTGACTACTTGCGTTTCTCAGCTGATAACCTTATTATATGTGGTATGAAAAATATATCAAGTACGCAGTATTTATTTACCTGGTAAGGAAAAGTATACCATGAGAAAAAAAGAGAACCATGAACCATTATGCGAAAATATCGCGGGACAAAATTGTGGGTTAAAAAGAATAATTGATAAGATTGGCGGAAAGTGGAAGATAATGATCCTTTGCGTCATCGATAAAAATGATATCGTGCGATACGGAGAATTACGACGCTCCATTCACGGAATCACTA
>JAILDF010000305.1 GCA_024689585.1 Oribacterium sp. | reverse complement strand
TCACGTCTTAAGATACGGATAACTATATTCTCGCCGTAGATAGAGGGTAATGTTGAAATACGGAGATCGATGTCTTTTCCCTTTATGCGCACTCTCGCACGACCGTCCTGCGGAACACGTCGTTCAATGATATCCATTCGGCTCATGATCTTGAGACGGGAAATAACAGGCTCCATCAGGTTGTGAGGTATGGTAAGAATCCTATGGAGGTGTCCGTCGATTCTCATTCGGATCACAAGTTCTTTCTCTGAAGGCTCCCAGTGGATATCTGAAGCATTCTCGACATAGGCACGTTCGATTATGGAGTTTACAAGACGGATGGTAGGTGCGGATTCTTCACTTGTATCGATAGTCTGGTCTGCAGCGGAGGATACAACCTCATCATCTCTGATGCCGGCTTCGGCCCTCATCTGAGCCATTGCCTGCGCGGCACCTTCATTACCATAAAGTGTGTTTATGGCATGGTCGACAGCATTACCCGCTGCGATCATGGGGATAATGTTCTTTTTACTTGCTTTTCTGGCATCCTCCAACGCTAAGAAATTCGTTGGGTCAGCCATGGCAATGAAAAGATTATCCTTCGAACAAGATACCGGCACCATGCGGCTCTGCTTGGCAAGCTTCTTTGGGATATATTGAGACATTTCCGGTGCGATGTCTGTCTTTGAAAGGTCAATATAATCGATACCCAACTGCAAACGGAGAGCATCAACCATCTGGGATTCAGTTATGAAACCATGTTTTACCAGGGTAGTACCCAGTCTTTCATGCTCCTGCTTCTGGATCGTCAGAGCTTCATTAAGCTGCTGATCGGTTATAAAATTCATCTCGACCAGCATGTCACCAAGTCTTTTCGTTTTCATACATTCCCGCCTTTAGTAAAAAAATTGCTAGCGCATTCTTCTACTAAATTACCGACGGGTTTTTGTGATTTAATAAATGTTTCAGGGTATGAAAATGAGAAATTCAGAAAATTTTTTCGGATTTTCCGATTTGATAGAAAATCTACGGAGAATTAACAGATTATTTATCTGTTGGGAGTAAAAAATGCAAAAAAAAAAGCCGAACTTTGCGCCCGGCCACCGAAACCTTATTGGTCTCCCTTCATTGATTCAACTATAAACGATAAATGAAATATAAACAAGCACTTTATCGTAATAAATTGTACTTTTTTAAACACTTTCGTAAAAATATACAGAAAATTGTAATGATTAATAATTAAGACATAATCGAACAAAAATATCCTACTCAAATTTGTAATGAGTGTTAAATATTAGATTGTGAAGGCAAACAAATCCGATCGAAAACCAATCCTATCGAAAAACCATCAAGAACTTTGGAGATTTAAAAACTCGAAGGGAGCGTTCTACCGTATCTGATCACGATAGAACGCTCCCTCTATACAAAATCTTTTTTTCGATTCTTTTCTAAGTATTATCCAAGTGCCTCATCCATCAGGAACAAAAGATCGAGAACACTGTCAAATCTGCTCTTCTTGTCACCTTCAACATGAAGAACCATGCCCTGCCAGCTGGAATGCTGACGCATCTCTGTCAGTAAAAGGAAGGTTGCTACCTTTCCTCTTTCCTGAGAAATGTCTCTGGGTTTAGTCTCTGCAGCTATATGAGTAAGTTTCTTCTTCTCAACTACCCCACCCTCATTAATGAGATCGCTTCTATGCATAGTGAAGCTGCGGATTTTTGAAGAGGCTTCAGGGAATCCCCAGTCATCATATATAATATCAAGTTCATTCAACATACTCATGCAGGAATCAAACTCGATTCTTCTGTCGTCATACTGATTGATGATAACGCCGCTGAAATCATGATCACGGGTTTTTTCTACAAGGATTCCGATAAGATTTATACCATTAAGTTTTTCCATATATTCTCCGTTCTTCCAGGCAAGTCTCTTATATCATAGTCTATTAACGTACCAAATAAAGATACGCCCCTGCTTTAAATATACAGGAAAATGTCGCAAATATATAGCTTAATAATCTTTATTCGTTGAAATCTTCAGTAGCATTGTCATCATCCATTGCGCCGTTCAGCATCTTGATAAGTTCAAGAGTGGATCTGAAATACTTAGTCTTTGACTTCTGTGCCCAGGTAACCTTGCCCTGCCATGTTGCATTCTCACGACACTTAATGTTGACAATAAATGTTTCGTTATTCATCATGTCCCCTTTCAACTTCTGATGTTCAATCAAATCCCGACCCCTTTTTCAGGATAAGAAGAATGTATGTTAAATACCAAGACATACTTACAGAAGTGCCCTTTATCTACGTATGACTATAACGCTTAAGTTGTTAAAAAATAGATTAAATCGCTTACAATATTTGCAAAGGTGACAATTTTAGTGAATTTGTACATCATTTAAAATCCAGCCTCTTGCCTTTTGACGGATTCTTCGTGGAAATCAGGGCTCCATGCAACATATGTACATCATTTAAAATCCAGTCTTTTGCCTTTTGACGGATTCTTAGTAGAAATCAGTGCTCCATGTACTACAAATCGTTCATTTCCGCCGGATCTTCCGGAACACGTGGATAATGTCACCATGCCGGGTCTCTCATTAAATTCAATGTCTCCGACGTACTCAGTGAAATTGGAATTCTTTAATGCGCGGTCGATATATGTGTCATAGTCCTCTTCCGACAATATGTCATCATAGGTTTTTGAGGAGCCTACTGTCTGATAGTACGAAAAGATTTCGTATTTTCTGACCTGACCATCGGTGTAAATATAAAAATATGGGTTTGAAGCGGCAAGTCCCGGCTCTTTGTTGAACTTCTTCAGGGTTCCGAACATTGACCCGTTTTTCATATTGTGTCCAAAGATAAACGTGTTGTAGCCTTTGAAGTTTCGTTCACTCAGATAATCATAGAATATGCATCCGGCAAAATTGTACTTTCCTTCAAATGTTTTGTGCAGGTAGTCTTCATTATCCTTGGAGTAAACAACCGGATAAGTCATATCCAGCGCAGGAACATACAGAACACAGGCCATACCGTCATTGATGGATTTTAATTCCTGAAAATCGATGGATAGAGTCGGGAAATAATCGGTTCTTTCATCATAAACATCGGCCGGTTCCTCTGTGTCTTCCATGATCTGAATGTAATTATCATTGATATCCGCGTACTCATCTGCAGCTTCTTTGTATTTCAGATAGTCCTTCATATAGAGATATCCGAAAATAATCGCCGCCGCTCCCGCTATGACGGGGATGAGGTAAAACAGTATCGTCCCCGGAGTGAGTTTCTTTTTTTCTTTCATTTGGTGCTACCTCGAAAAGTTAAACATGTCAAAGCAATTATAGCACAAAAACTGCCGGTACCTTTCGATACCGGCAGTTGAAATCTCATTATATATGAAATTACTTAGCAGCGATAGCGCCTGTAGGACAAGCTTCCTCACATGCTCCACAATCGATGCAAGTGCCCTCATCTACAACATACTTTGAATCTCCAGCTGAGATAGCCTCAACAGGACATACAGATGCACATGATCCGCAGCTTACGCACTCATCATTGATAAAATGTGACATATTAGGTTCCTCCTTGAAATAATATAAAATCAAAACTTAGTGTTCGATGAAGTGTTCAATCTCATCTATATTGTATCTTAATATAGTTTCTATAAAAGCACAACAAAATAATTTTCTTTTTTTGTATTTTTTTGGATAATATATTTAGTTAAGACTAACCATATCATACTGTGTGTATAGGAAATTAGCGCTCTGCTTCTATTCCAAATTCACCGGGAAGGAATCTCGGGCAGACGTTGTCGGTGGTGAGGATTACAGAGTTTGCAAGTCTTGATCCGATCTGGCAGGCTTCGTTAAGTGATTTGCCGTAGGTGAGACCGATGGCAACGCCTGAGAAGAATGCATCTCCTGCTCCGGTTGTATCGATAACCTCTACTGATATGGTCGGGCTGAAGCCGGGCGCGTCATTCATTGATGCGTATACTGCGCCCTTTGAACCCATGGTTACCACCATTCGGGGATAGTTTGCGAGCTTAACCTGCTTATCAAGTATATGCATCATTTCTTCGGGAGTTTTATTGCTATAATCATTGGAGAAAAGCATTCCCGCTTCCTGCTCATTGCAGACCAGAACTCCGGTGCGCTTTATCAGGTCTCTTCTCTGCATGGCGATGGACATATTGGAAACCACAGCATAAACTTCTTTACCGTACTTTTCAGCAAGATCAAATACAAGCTTCAATATGGAAGAGTCCATGTCGATCTCCACAACTACGCTGTCTGCTTCGGAAATGATCTCGTCGCCCTGCTCCTTAAGAATATCCTCGATTTCACCAAGGTCAGGTCTTTTGGAAATAGAAGCTATGACGTCACCATCATTGTTGAATATAGCGAGCCACATGCCGAGACCGTCCTCTACTTTTCGGATATATTTCGTGTTGATCTTGTGGCGGTTCAGCTTATTCACAACATCGACGCCGGTTCCGGTTTCATCCACCAGGCTGACGAAGGTTGGCTTCAGCTCAACATTGGCGATATCCTCAGCTACATTTCGGCAAACGCCTCCATGCACCTGCATTACCGATCCTGCATTTCTTCCGTTTTGGAGAAATGTCTCTGTAGGATATCCTTTAATGTCAACAAATGTGGCACCGATAACTACTATTCCGTTTTTTGACATATATATTACCTCTTAATCAATTTAGAATTTACTGAAGTCTATCTCCGACTCGATTTCATCAAATCGTTTAACCTCAGGCTGATTTTCAACGTGCTCTCCGATGAATTTTTCCATCCAGATCAGATTGTACCAGCGGTTGAACTTGTAGCCGCACTTATGGAACTCTCCCACCATGCGGTATCCGAGATGTTCATGGAATTCTGCGCTGTTTTTTGTAAGATGTTCATCATCTTCTTCATCAGGGTAAGCAATGCTGACATTGATATTCAGATAGCCCTGTTTTTTGAGAATATCTTCAAGTGCGATATAAAGTCTTTTGCCGAGGCCGCTATGCTGAAAATTTTTATCGATATAAATGGAGGCCTCAACATTGAACCTGGCAGCCACACGGACGTGAAATGGTGCGGCGTAGGCATAGCCTACTATCTTTCCATCCTGCTCTGCAACGAGGTAGGGTAATTTCTCGAGAACGTGCTTTATCCTCTGTTTGAATTCCTCTACAGTGGGAACTTCAACCTCGTAGGTGATGGCTGTTTCCAGAACGTATGGTGCGTATATTGAAACCAAAGCTTCTGCGTCTGCCTCGGAAGCTTTCCTGATTTTGAAGTCATTCTTCATATATCTCTCCCATGGATGTCTTATTTAAATGTCTATGTTATCGGGTTATCCACCGTGGACTGTTCTCGCCGGCGAGAACAGTCCACGGTGGCTCTATTTTTGATGCCTATACTATACGCTTTGGAAAGATATAAGTCCACAGATAAGAAGACTAATTAATCATCGGTAAAAAGCAATATAAAATCGATAATCCGTATTCGATAGGTATCCGGTATTTATATCAAGATATAATTTGGCATCATTAACTGCTTCAGGAAACATATGCTTCCGGCTCGTTCAGTATTATGTCGGTAATGCCTTTGACCTCCAAAGCTGTGAGATTCAACCTGTTACCGCTTGGCTGTTCAGGGAAGAGGCGGCCGCTGCCCCAGGCTCTTACGGTGTAGCCCTGTAATTCATCCAGAGTGCTGTCAATGGATCTGAATTCCGGGTGAATGGCGTCAGCATTAACACCGCCACGGATTTTGAACAGGCAGTCAGAGGTGTAGCGGTCAAGGATACCGATTTCAGCCTCATAATCAAGTTCACGAATTAGGTTCAGGGATTTTCCGTAGAAGGATGAGTATATGATGGCATGCTCCAGACCTCTCCGGTGAATAAGCTCCACTATCTTCTGCTCCATTCCCTCGTAACGGATATTGCTGTTTTTGAGTTCGAGGTTCAGCTTCAGTGTACCTGCCTTCAGCCGTGGTTCGAGAAGGTCCAGGAGTTCCTCCACTGTTGGGATTCTTTCAACTCTGCCTTCTCCTGCATCTATTTTCATGTTTTTCAATTCTTCAAGGGTGTAGTTTCTGAGCTCACCTTTTCCGTCAGTTGTGCGATTCAGGGTTTCGTCGTGCATGATCATTATGTGACCGTCTTTTGACAACTGGATATCCGTCTCGATGCCTGTGAGATCTTTTAGTTCCATTGCTTTTCTGAATGCTGTCAGTGTATTCTCAGGATATCTCAAACTGCAGCCCCTGTGCGCCCATATTCTCATGGCAATCTCCTTTATAGATGCATGTTTTTCGCCGTATGTTTATTCAATAAACATATAAAAATCTTTGTTTGACTCTCCAAAAGATATCTGGAATTAAAGTCATTAATTATAAACTTTAGGTTTGACTCATATTGGATATAACTAGGTTTAAAATCAAAATCAAAAAACTCTGGGAGTGATTTAAATCGGAAATAACTCAATTTGCAGTCAATAAATTACGTCTCTAAAATTGATTCATATTTAATATGATTTGTCTGCGGTCATGGAACAGTCTTATTACATGGACTTACTTAGTACATTGTTTATACTGAGTCAATCATAATCTCCACTTTTTGTTGTTTCAAATTCTTGTGTAGTAACTAAAACTTATTCTATCATATATCTATAGTATCGTTTGTTTTGTTCAATGCTATAAATATTCAAAAATCAAGAAGTATAATTTTTTCGAAAAACATTAATATTAGGAGGCACAATCATGCAGGAACTGTTTTTACATCGTATCTACAAACATTTCAAGGGAAACTACTATCTGGTGGAGGATATCGCTCTTGATTCTGAGACGCAAAAGGAAATGGTTATATACAGGAAACTTTACGGTGACGGATCTCTCTGGGTGAGACCAACGGAAATGTTTCTGTCGGAAGTGGACCACGAGAAGTATCCGGATGTGAAACAGAAATACAGGTTTGAGCTTCAGGATGAATTCATCGGACAGTAACTCATTGAACAGTCTTTCTATATCCTCAGTGTTTAAATCTATTTTTTACCTGATGGATAACCTGCATCAAAAAGAACTGAACTCTTTTTCTATAGGACTTATTAGACTTCCGAAATGGTCGATAAAATTATATATGAGTTAAATAATCGTAATTTTTAATGTTTACATGTATGAAAATTATCTGTAAAAAAGCCATGAAAGGAGTCTTAAATGAAGAGAATATTAGCTTTAGTACTTGCTTTTTGTCTTCTGCAATGCAATGTGATTTCATTCGCCGAAGAGCTTGTCGAACTTAACTGGGATGATGTTCTTCAGATTGAAAAGTTATATAAAAAAGACATGGTTTCTCAAGGCAGATTCGTGACCTTCGATGAAGTGAATTATAAAATGTGGATTCCGAATGAAATGAAGGATACCAAATCGACATATGATGATGAGGATGGCACACTTATAGGTTACTATGAAACAAAGGATCAAAAACTAGTTACATCAATAACCTATGTTGAAGTAGGAGTGAATCTTGCGGGTTATAAAAAAGAAGTTGAAAAATTAGACGAAACTGAGAATGTAAATTATATTTTAGTCAATGGAACTAAAGCTATTTCTTATGACCTGCCGGATTCTGATTGTGCCTGTCTGGCATTTGAAGTGGAAGACGGTATGATTCTGGAGTTTGTATTCTACCCTGCATCCGACGATGATCATATTGATGATTTCGCATATATGGGCGCCTCCATCATGCCGGTTGAAAAAAGCACTGAAAAAAGCAGTAAAACAAAAAGTAATTCAAAAGCCGACCTGAAATCCCGTTTAGCGAACGAAAAGAATTCCGGTAAAAAGACCACGAGTAAGTCTTCCGGTAAAAAAGCAAGTTAAACACTTTCAGAGACAACTATAAATCAAAATAATTCTAATCCATTCCAACGCCGGGAGGGTGATGGTTCTCTTATTGAGATCCATCACCCTCTTGGTTTGTATTACTGTTTACAGTTTAAAATTTTACGTCGGTGTTTAATCCCACCAATAACTTCCGTAGTATGTTGTGATCCTGTCACCCTTTATGCCAACCTTAAAGACTCCGTGAAGAGGAACGCCTTCGGAGTAAGCTTCAGGATCGGTTTTGTTGAGCTCAAGATTCTTTTTGATCCACTCATAAGGAGTTTCACCTTCTTCGTAGTTGGTGAAGGTGCCGAGGTCTCTGTCCTTTGTAAACTCTGTGTCTTTATCAACGTAGAGATTCATTGTTGAATTCTCATACTCCACAGGATATGGAAGAGATACAGGGACATCCTTCAAAAGGATATAGTCATCCTCAACTGAGATTCCTTCTGTGCTTGTCATGGTGTAGAGGTACTCTCCTCCGATGTACTTTCCGGCATTCTTCACGTAGGCATCCTTGAAGCCTGCGGCCTTAACTTCTTTGAGGCACTTCTCTGCCTCTTCCTCTGTGCTGAACAGTCCTGCCGCAACTGCATAGTATGGTTCTTTATTAAGGCCTGAAAAATCCGGAGTATATACCGTGAACTCATCGTAGAATTCCGCATCCATCAAGGCTGCCTCTGTATCCAGGCAATCGTCTGAGTTCTTTGAAGCCATTACAAATACTCCGTAAACCTCCTCCGGACTTTCGGGAAGCGCGGAGCTTTCATGGGCGGAACCTAAAAGCTGTACTTCATAAATGCCGCCGAAGTCAGATCCGTGCAGGCCGGCTTCATCATCGTCCCATGCCTTTATATAGTCACTGATGCGGGTATCATAAGTCGCGTTCATATAGTCAATGGATCTGGAACCGTCATTGTTTTTTGTTTCCTGACTGTAATTTACATTGATGATTCCATTGTCCCTTTGGATAATGTTATCGACGGTATATCCATCACCCTCCAGCTCTTTTACAACATCGGTTCCAACGATATTTTTAAGGTCGGAAGCATTGATCTCCTTTGCCCCGTACTCTGTGAAATCTCCGGTGTTCCTGCTGTAGTAGAAGTAATAAGGTTTCCAGCTGTGTCCTGCCCACATAGGCTCATTGGAATCTTTTTCGTAAATGCAGGTGCCGTCATAGACGCTTAATTTGATAACAAGGTCTCCGGTGTCCTGATCCACATATGCATCGCCGATTCGGGAAACAACGGATTCCTTGCAGTTATCGCCGTCTATATAGTAAAGGTTGGTGACTGCTGAAGTTACATACAGGTCATTGAATTCAACAAAGTTCTTGTCATGTCCTTCGACGATGCTGAAAACATTGCCATCCTTGTTTAAAAGATATTCAAACTTATCGTGGAGCTTCTTTGAGCCGTCTTCATTGACAAACCATACTTCGCCTTCGCAGGAGTTGTCTTCCTTGTTTGCCTCGGATCCGATGAACATGAAGCCTTCGTATTTTCCGTTAAAGTCGAAATCATCAACAAGATAATATCTCACATCTTTGGTGTCTGCATTGGCATCCTTTGCAACTTTGGAAATGAATAAATCAGTCATCTCCGCTTTGGCAGACTCTGTTTCCGAGGTATCTGCAGACTTGTCAGTCACTACCTCGTCGGCGGCTTCAGACGAATCGTTTTTACCGTCATCGGATTTTGCTGCGTCGGATTTTGCTGCGTCGGATTTTGCACTATCAGTTTTCTCTGCTTCGGTTTTCTCAGCTTCACTCTCCTGCTGAGCCGCTGCAGTTGTCTCTGCAGGTTTATCGGAATTTGCGGCAGGTATATTTGAACCGCCGCAGGATGCCAGTGACATCAGCATTGCCGCTGAAGCGCCAACAGAAACCAACACTCGTAGATTTTTCTTTTTCATTTGCAATTCCCCCATAATTACTTCACTGCCTTTCGACAGCTACACCCCATTGTTTTTATTACTGTTTCTTGTTTAGACACGCAGATATCTTATTTCTGCTCTTTTGCGTGTCATATCCTTCAAAATTAATGAAATACAGTGCGATCAAAACAACAAATCCTAGAAAACAATCGCACACGTGCTTCCCAGCAAAATGAAGAACAAACCGATCAATAGTCCGAATCCGGAGCAGCCCATATCTTTCATGGTACCGAGAAGAGTTATACGCTTTCCGTTTCGGTCCATCCTTCCGATGCCAAACATTGAAAGTATGCTGAGCTTCCGGTCGATGCGTTTACCGATAAGCTTTGTTCTGCCGTCGGGCCTGAGCTCATAAATGTATGGATGATCGTAGGCATCCTTTCTCACGCCCTTCACGAAATAAACAAGGACTATCATTGCAGTCAGCACATACCACGCGGCACCGTACAAAGGATAGAAGTGATCGAAGAATCCTTCACCCTCTTCCATATCTGCAAGTCTGAGCAGAGCCGCCAGGATAACGGGAAGAAAAATCGTAACCAGTGCGTTAATTATTATTCCCACCCATCTTCCGAAGGTGTAGAACTTTAATCTCACGGGAACTCTCTCGCCCTT
>JAILDF010000304.1 GCA_024689585.1 Oribacterium sp. | reverse complement strand
ATAGCCATGACCATTGTGTCAATGTTTTATAAAGGTGAAAGCAGCAATACTAAGAATAATGACAATACTGATACTGACAGCAATTGAAGGAACTGAGCAATGTCCGACTTACCCGTTATCAAACTGATCATAGACGAAGCAATCGAAAAACTCACCGTCATCATAAAGAACCGTGAGAAAAATGATGATGTTGAAGGTGTAATAAACGCTATCCAGACATATGCCGATAAAAAGCAACCCATGATACAGGCATATTTTAAGGGCAGCGTTGTTATGCTGCCCCAGAGACAGATCTTCAGGGTATATATCGTAAACAGGAAGATCATGATCCAGACCTCTGAAAGATTATACGAGGTCAGGAAAAATCTCAGAGACCTTGAAGAGGTGCTGGATCAGGAAAGCTTTATACGTATTTCTCAGTCAGAGATCCTGAATATTAAAAGAGTGAAAAAATTTGATTTTTCCTCCACCGGAACCATAGGCGTAGAGCTTGAAAACGGAGAAAAAACCTACGTTTCAAGAAGAAGAGTAAAGGAAATCAAAGCTGTTCTTTCAAAGGCAGCTGATTAGGAAAAAGCTTCATATCAGTCATGGATGACTAAAATAAGTTTATTTAAGAGCTGTGCCGATCTGCATCTGCGTGTCAGGTGTGTGAAAGTGTGAAAACATGCGTATACAGAGGAGGTATGTCATGAACATCAAAACCAAGTTTATCATACGTGCCTTGGTAGGATTCTCCATCGGAATATCGATCGGTGCCATCACCTATGTAGTCTTTACAAGCGAAACCGAACCGCTTAATAAAGGATATCTTTTGATGCAGCTGTTTGGGTCCGGCTTATATGGTGTTATAGCTAACGGAGGCGCCATAGTATATGACTTTGAATCCTGGAGCCTCGGAAGATCTACCTTGACCCATTACATAGTTACTTTTGCCGCAATGTTTATCACGAGCGAAATCCTAGGATGGTTTCCCCATGAAATACTCCACCTGATACTTTTAGCTTTTTCAGTAGTATATCTTGCCATATGGCTTACGGAATACTATCTCTGGAAGAAAGAGATCGCAAGGATAAACAGCCAGCTTGAACTCATAAAATTCAATTCTCGAAAAACGGCATAGTCATGATCGTTCCCATTACCGAATAGACATCAAAACCAACCGAATAGACACGAATTATTGTGAGTAAGTATTAATGATGATAGATTAAGATCATCAGAAAACATAACCGGGAATCAATAAAAAATTCCATATATCGAAGAACTAATTCATAAGGAGGAAACCAAAATGTCAGAGAAGATGGATAAGGATATGAACATAAACGCAGAACTCAATGACGAGATTATGGAACAGGCTACGGGAGGAGACGATCGGTGGATCCAACCCCACAGATTCCATGTAGGGCAGAAATGCTGGTACAGTGACAAGCAATCATTTGTTATAATTCTGGAATTGACCCGTAGCCCGCACAATAAAGAAAGAGCGTATTATACTGTCAGATTCCCGGATGGCAGAATAGAAACCTACGTTCAAGATGGTCATCTCGGACTGCTTTCCTGACAAGTCCGGCTAAAAAAAAATCAGGGAGGATATGTCATGAGAGTTAGCAGAACCCATAGTAGTGGCGGTCCCTTGGGAGGGCTGTTTGGATCCATTATCATGGTGATCGTCGGAATAGTATTTATCTTTGCTTCATCCCTTATAACAAAACAAAATGCAGCTTTAAAGGAACGGTGTACAGCCCGGGTAGAGGCAACCGTAACAGGTTATGCAAGATCTGAAAGCTCAGAAGGTGACAGCTCCAACTCATCCTCAGTAACTCCGGTATTTGAATATGACTATAACGGAAAGACCTATTCATCCAATGCAAGCACCCAAGGCAGAAACATTAACCGAAACCACAGAAGCTACCGTAGAAGAGACATCCTCAGCCGAAAAGGATGATAAAAAAACCAAATAATCATAGATGTACAAATCATGAAAGGAGTACTTTATGGAAGACAACAAGTTTACCGAGTTTATCAAGAAGCATCGCGGAGAAGTAGAGAAGATCAAGGCAAAGAATACCGCAATTTCTGATGAAGAAATGGCCAAAGTGACCGGCGGTGTAGGCGGAGCTAATGAAGCAACATGCCCATATTGTGGAAAACCAATGGAAGTTGCTAATCCCGGCGGAGAGTACGGTGATAAGAGCTGGAATTGTCCTACATGTAATATTTATCAGATTATGTCTGATGCTGAATATATCGAGATGGTAAAACTTCTTGAGCAGGCAGGCTATACGGGTATCGAGTATCCTGTATGGTGGAACCAGATCCCTAAATGATTTATGTAATGTAAAAAGAGCCGGTGCTTCGCACCGGCTCTTTTTACTTATCAGCACTGCTCAAGCTTGAATCCGAAATATCTTGCAGCATTGTTGTAAGATATGCCCTTGATGATCTCCTCAAGTGCCTTCTTATCGTAAGGATACTCACCGTTCTCTACCCAGCCACCTACGAGCTCGCAAAGGATGCGGCGGAAGTAGTCATGACGTGTGTAGGAGAGGAATGAACGTGAATCTGTGAGCATTCCGTTGAAGTTTCCAAGTGTTGACAGGTTAGCGTAGTTGATAAGCTGGTCTGTCATGCCCTGCTTGTGATCATTGAACCACCATGCAGCACCCTGAGTGATACGGTTCTTAGTCGGAGCCTTGCAGAAGCAGCCGCAGATGGTATTGATGGTTGTATTATCGCAAGGATTCAGTGAG
>JAILDF010000302.1 GCA_024689585.1 Oribacterium sp. | reverse complement strand
AATGTTCCGGACCCGCGTTTTGATGCGCGGGCTCTTGTTATGGATGCCTTTAAGCTGGAAGGATCACAATATATTTCTGTTTCCGATGAGAAGCCTTCGGATCTTATCCCGCGGTATTTTGAGGATGAGGAGGCACTTCGTAAGGCGATAGAGACCTTTGAGAAAAATCTCTCGAGAAGAGAGGGAAGGGAACCGCTTCAGCAGATACTTGGATCCGCCTGGTTTTATGGTTTTGAGTTTAAGGTCACGAAGGATGTGCTTTGTCCGAGAGCCGATACGGAAACTCTGATCGACACGGTGCTTGGAAACCTATTATATGACAACCTTCCGGCTGAACTCCGGGAAAGAAAAGATGTTGGGGACGGAGTGACAACCGGGAATGAATTCCCGGAGAGAAAAGTTCTTGTGGACGGTGTAACAACCGGGCATGTATTCCGGGAAAGAAAAGACCTTGTGGACAGGTTGACAACGGGGCGTCAGATTGTGGAAAAAGAGGACGCCGCGCTGCTGGATCTCTGCACCGGAACGGGATGCATAGCCATAACCCTTTGTAAAACGGGACATTTCAGCAAGGTCGAAGCTGTGGATATCTCGGAAGAAGCATTAAAAATCGCAACATATAACAAAGATAGCCTTCTGACAGAAGAGGAAAAAAACAGGTTCAGATTGTACAGATCGGATATGTTCAGCGAGGTTAAGGGAAAGTTTGATGTGATAGTTTCAAATCCTCCATACATTCCCTCAGAGGTGGTGGATACGCTGGAACCTGAGGTCAGAGAATTTGAGCCGAGGATAGCATTGGACGGAACAGAGGACGGACTTAAGTTCTACCGAATACTGGCAGAGGAATCACCTAAGTACCTTAACACTGGAGGACATGTGGCGTTTGAAATAGGATATGACCAGGGAGAAGCTGTGGCAGAGCTACTGAAAGCTGCAGGATTTCACAACGTGATGGTTATAAAGGATTACGGTGGAAACGACCGTGTTGTAACGGGACATCTCTGAAAATCGAGGAATTAGAATTCCGGACAGATCAGATTAACATTTGCACTACGAATATAAACGGCGCCAACATGCTTTTATAGAATATTGGTTTATCGGAACAAAAGAATTAACTGCCCGTCGGTAAATCCCGGCAGCAGCATTGAAATAGAAGAGGAAAAATTATGGATATGTTTGACCGTCTCGAGTCCATATCGAGACATTATGAAGAAATTCAGCGTTTTATGACAGAGCCTGACATAGTAAATGACACAGAAAAATACCTTAAGCTCATGAAGGAGAGCTCCGATCTGGAGACATTGGTAAAAACCTACCACAAGTACTGCGATGCGGTGCAGTCAGAGAAGGATGCACTGGAGATGCTTTCCTCAGAGAAGGATCCGGATCTTCTGGATATGGCGAAGGAGGAGCTTGCCCAGGCCAAGGCGGACCAGCCGGAACTTATCAAGGAGCTCCAGATACTGCTCCTTCCCAAGGATGAAAATGACGATAAAAATATCATTATGGAAATACGAGGCGGTGCCGGCGGTGATGAGGCTGCACTTTTTGCCTATGAGCTTTACCGCATGTACCTTAACTACTCGGAGCGGAGAGGCTACCGCACAGAGCTTGTTTCTGCCAATGAAACCGGCATCGGCGGTATGAAGGAAGTTGTATTCATTGTCACCGGAAAGGGCGCTTACTCAAGACTCAAGTATGAGGCCGGGGTTCACAGAGTGCAGCGTGTTCCCGTGACTGAGTCAGGCGGACGTATCCACACCTCCACCGCCACAGTTTCCGTTATGCCTGAGGCAGAGGATGTGGATGTTGAGATCAATCCCGCTGATGTAAGGATGGAAGTATTCAGATCCTCCGGTGCCGGCGGACAGCATATCAACAAAACTTCATCCGCAGTACGTCTCATTCACGAACCCACAGGTATGGTGGCAGAGTGTCAGGAGGAGCGTTCCCAGGTTCAGAACCGCGAAAAGGCAATGCGCCTTCTGAGAGCCAGATTATATGAAATAGAGTATAATAAGAAGCAGAGCGAAGCGGCTGAGGCCAAGAGGTCACAGGTTGGTACCGGAGACCGTTCCGAGAAGATCAGAACCTACAATTTCCCTCAGGGAAGAGTTACGGACCATCGTATTGGTCTCACACTTTATTCAATTGATAAGGTGCTTAACGGTGACCTGGATGAGCTTCTGGATCCCATCATTTCCGCGGACCAGGCAGCGAAGCTTCAGGAACTGAATAATGAAGTAATATAAGTGTCATAAGTCAGTCTTCTATCTATAGTGGAGCAAGAGTGTGAGATTGAATTCATGAAGTGCACCACATGGAATACATAATGACGCTTTGAGGACTGAGAGAGCTGAATGTGGTAGAAACGCGAGAGCACTTTGTACAAAGCGTTCCTATGTCAGTATGTATAGTAAATCGGGGAGAACAGCATTTTGGCTAGAGAATTAAAAAGTTTCAGGGAACGTCGTGAGACCAGAAAGAGAAAAACAGGCGGTAAAAAGGGCACTCCCTTTATGGTTGTGCTTATACTGATCCTTTTGGCTGTCGGACTGGTTGGGTACTATTTTTATGAGAAAAAGTTTGCGCCCACAAAGGTTCTTGCGGATAAGGCGGAGTACTTCGGGGTCAGCGGCGATGACGTGGCATTGTTCCTAAATGACGAACAGCTATTTACAGAGGAGGACAAGCCTGTAACCGGCAGAGTCATTAACGGTGGACTTTTCCTGCCCTATGAGTGGGTCATGTCTGATCTCAACAGAGGCTTCTACTGGGCAAAGGATGTTAATGAAATCCTTTATACATTACCCAAAACGACTGAGAGATACGGTCTCGGGGACACCCTGGAGGATGGCTCAACGGCCTTTGTCCGTATAGGGGACACCACCGAAGATCTGTTCCTGAACATTAAATTTGTTCAGAAATACACGGATATCCGCTACAGCACCCATCTCGAAGACGAGTCGAAGAGAGCCTTCATTTTCAATGACTGGAACCCCTATGAAACCTGTAAGGTGAAGGGCAAGGAGTCCGTGAGACTTCTCGGAGGAATCAAGTCTGAGGTTCTCACCACCCTTAAGTCAGGGGATAATGTTAAGCTCCTTGAAGCTATGGAGAACTGGAGCAAGGTCCAGACCGCAGATGGCTACATCGGCTGGCTCAGGAACAAACATCTTTCAGACAAAACTGAAGTGACACCGGAATCCGGGTTCAAGGCTCCGGATTACACCCATATCACAAGAATTGACGGCTCAAAGGTAGTGCTTGGTTTCCACCAGATCACTTCCGCTGCGGCCAATGCCTACATCGACGACATGGTTAAGGGTGTCACAGGCATGAATGTCATTGCCCCCACCTGGTTTATCCTTACTTCTGATGAGGGTGACTTCAATAACTACTGGACTCAGGAATATGTTGATAATGCTCACGCCCGTGGCTATCAGGTCTGGGCTACCGTCAATAACTTCGACGGCGGCGACATCGATGAATCCGTATTCCTGAAGAGCACAGAGATCAGGGCAAAGCTTATATCAAACCTTGTGAATGCTGCGGTGGGCGGAGGCATTGACGGACTAAACATTGACTTCGAGCTGATTCCGGAGAGACTGGGCAGGGATTATGTTCAGTTCATGAGGGAGCTTGCGGTTGAATGCAGGAAGGCCGGAATCATTCTCTCCGCCGACTGCTATGTTCCTTACGGCTACAACAGCTACTATGACCTTGAGGAGCTGGGAAAACATATCGATTACGTTCTCATCATGTGCTATGATGAGCACTATGCCGGAAGCGAGGAGGGAAGTGTTTCCTCCATAGGCTATCTTAATCACGGAATTTCCGAGACCACAAAGATGGTTCCGGCTGACAGAGTGATCATTGCGGTTCCGTTCTATACGAGAGTCTGGATGACCAATGCAGCAGGCGAGACAAGTTCGGATGCCCTCGGAATGGCGGACGCTCTTGACTGGGTTCAGAATCATGGAGTGGAGCTCAGCTGGATCGGTGATGATATCGGCCAGAACTACGGCGAAGTGGTTGAGGACGGCATCACCAAGAAGGTATGGCTGGAGGATCAGCAGTCAATGCAGCTGAAGATCGACGCCATAAAGGAAGCCGGCTGCGGCGGCGTCGGTGCCTGGAAGCTTGGCCAGGAGCCGAACGATATCTGGGAGATCGTAAATATTAATCAATAGAGGAAAATAATGGAAACAATAGTCAAAGGAATGGAGGGTGTTCAGCAGGCCGCGGACATCATAAAACGTGGCGGGCTGGTGGCATTTCCCACTGAAACCGTATATGGACTGGGGGGTAATGCTCTGGATCCGGAGGCGAGCCGTAAGATATATGAAGCGAAGGGGCGGCCTTCAGACAACCCTCTCATCGTGCATGTGTCATGTATAGAAGAGGTGGAGCCTCTGGTGTCGGCATTCCCGGAGGACGCAAGGAAGCTTATGGACAGCTTCTGGCCGGGGCCCCTCACCATCATTATGCCGAAGGCGGACATCGTGCCAATGGAGACAACCGGTGGGCTTAACACTGTGGCTATCAGGTGCCCCGAAAACAAGCTGACACTTTCCTTTATAAAGGCTGCGGGACTTCCCATTGCGGGGCCCAGTGCCAATACTTCCGGAAAGCCAAGTCCCACTGAAGCGGAGCACGTTCTCCACGATCTGAACGGGCGCATCGATATGATCCTTGACGACGGACCGGTGGGTATCGGAGTTGAGTCGACTATAGTGGATCTGACAGGTGAGGTTCCCACACTTCTGAGACCCGGTGCAATTACGGTGGAGGATCTCAGCGAGGTTCTGGGTAAGACCGTGGAAGTAGATCCCGCCATTGTTGCAGGTGGAGTGCAGGAGGGCATACACCCGAAGGCTCCGGGCATGAAGTACAGACATTATGCTCCCAATGCAAAGATGGTGCTGGTTACCACAGGTCTTTTAAAAGAAAAGGACTATGAGGTAAGTGAGGAAGAGAGAAATCTCGCTGACAGGCAGGTGTCCGGATGCATCAATGAGCTTGTGAAAAAGGATGTGGAAGCAGGACTTAAGGTCGGGATAATATGCTGCGAGGAGACATTGGCATACTACGAGAAGGTTTCCGGGGATAAAGCGGATATAAAGGTACTCGGACACCGGAGCGAGCCTTTATCCATGACACATGAGCTGTTTAGAGTTTTGAGAGAGTTCGACGATGACAAGGCAGAACGGATCTATGCGGAAAGCTACAGCGACAGAGGCGTTGGTTTTGCATTGATGAACCGCATGCGGAAGGCGGCGGGGATGACAGAGAT
>JAILDF010000288.1 GCA_024689585.1 Oribacterium sp. | reverse complement strand
CATCTCTCGCTCGTTCGACTTGCATGTGTTAGGCACGCCGCCAGCGTTCATCCTGAGCCAGGATCGAACTCTCATATTAAATACGAAAGAGATTTCTCTCTTTAAGTTCTTCCCGTTCAGAACTAAAAGCTTGGCTTTATTTGTTCTGTCCGTTTTTCTTTACTGCGATTGTATTATTCGCTTTAGACCTTTTTGGTCGCGCTTCGGATCTTTAAAAGATCTTCCGCTTCTGAATCTTCTTTATAGAATCTTCAGGGTCTGTGTATTAATCGATCTTTGATTTTCAAGGTTCTTGTTGCTCTCATTCTTCAGAACTGATGTTCCGTATCTCTTGAGTGCCCACATAATATATCAACTTCCATAGTGGTTGTCAAACACTTTTTGATTATAAATATATCTTTTATCAGCTGTCGTTTGAAGGAATTTATTTCCCCACAATTCATTGTTTTAATTTAAGCATTTCTACAAGTGTATTTCATATTTTCGCCATTTCTTCCATATAATTAAACGATATAAAAGTCAAAAGTATCTCTCCCATTTGTGATCGCGCATAAACGGGAGAGATACTTCATGACATGCCCCATCAGAATATATTACAGCACCTTTGCCACTACGAAATTATACTCAGCACAGATAAGTACGCTTACAGGAACCGCTACCATAGCAACAACGCCTGTGGTTGAACTGAAGAAACTCATGATAGCACCAATTATTGAAAATGCTATCGGACCTTGCCTTGAACGAAGTGATACATGAAATACTTAAAACCACAGATTAGGACGATTAAGCATCAGTTTCCGGAAAAGCCTACTTCCTATACGCTTATAATCCTTTATTTACGGTCGACATTATATCAATAAAAGAATTACTGCATTTTTGTATACTCTTTTTTAAAGAAGCAAATCAGAACACATCTACCGTTAGATATTTTTCTTTTTAATGATCATGAAAAATAATACCGATAACTGTGAAAAAACAATATATTCCAATCCAGATAGCCTTTCTTATAAGATTTACAAGTTTAACCATTACGGGTTCACCTATAATGAGTTCAATCAGATAGAAGATATGGTCTATCAGGAAGACTATAATATTTCAAAGATCCTCAACAATATGTTCATGTTCGTCATGTTTATATTTTTGGGGTTAAGTGTCATGAAAATTGTTCCTTTCCATTATTGTTCCAAGTATGCATTTTTCACTCTATTCAGTTTCATCCTTAAACTGATCACCATTGCCTGGGACAATAATCATGATTCCTATCTTCACTTTTCAAGCAGATGCTTTACTGTGATCCTTTTAAGCTTCGGTATCGTTGAATCTGTTTCCGACCCAAATGTGGTCGCCACTGCCATATTACCTTTATTTGTAATATGCTCCACTGTTTGTGCCAATTCTTTCCTTGAGTTTATTCTTACAATCATAGTAAGCGTGATAGCATTTCTGTATTCTTCCTATGTTGTAAAAGTCCCTTCCTTATTTCACGGAGATATGGTCAACAGCTTTACCTTTTGTCTGATCTCAATTATTCTTCACTACTATTTTCAAAAATCACGTGTTGAAAGATTTTTTATAAACAGGCAGCTTCAGGATGCAAAGAAGCAGATATCCATCAATGCAACCTTTGATATTTTATCCGGAGCATTGAACAGAGGTGCATTTACCAAAGAGACAAATAAGATTTTCGAAAAGGAACACGGACCCATGGCAGTCTGCCTTCTCGATATAGATGATTTCAAATATATAAATGATAATTTCGGGCACGATAAGGGGGACAAAGTCATTGAAGCCATAGGTGAGTCCATAATTCAATGCCTTGACCTGTCTGCCACGGATTATGATACCATCATCGATGGCCTGTCATCTAAGAACTGCGACTATTACGGACGATTGGGCGGCGATGAATTTTTCATTGTTATCCGCAAGGAACCCGACAGGAAAAATGTAGTAGCCATGATAGAATATCTGCAGAGCCTGGTTCATGACATCACCATCGGGGATCATCATCTTTCTTTTTCAATGGGTGTTATGCTTGTTCCCTCTGATGTACATGATTTCCACAATGTATACGCCAAAGTGGATTACGCTCTCTATAAGTCAAAAGAAGGCGGCAAGGACAGGTATACCTTCTACAGCCCCGATCAGGAACATCAGCTTAACTGATTTTTTGATCTGTTTGTTTCACAAAAAAGAGGAATCATCGATATCTCGGTGGTTCCTCCTTTTATATTATGATGTTAATTCAGACAAAAATCACACCTACCACCATTACCCATACCGGCAGAAGCATTATACTCAGAATGGTCGAAAGCACTACAACATCTGCAGCAAATTCCACATCTCCGTTATACTGGCTGGCAACTACGGCTGTCATTGACGCCGCAGGCATGGCAGCAAGTACCACTGCCACTCCCGCTGCGGTTTTCTCCATATGTACGACATAGCAGCACGCCATAACCACAGCGGGTATGATCACAAGCCTTATAACCGAATAAAGACATGTATATTTAGTCACAAGTGTCCTGAACCCGTTTTCCGCAAGGCTTATACCCAGGAACATCATAGTTAAGGGTGAGGTCATATTGCCAAGACCCTGAATGGTCGATACAAGAAACAGAGGAAACTGAACCTGTGTGATCATAATGATGAGCCCCAGCCACACAGCGATGATGCAGGGATGTTTCATGATTTTTTTAAAAACAGTTTTGGCATCGGGCGCTTCAGTAAAGTAGGAAAGTCCCGCCGACCACATTACTATCCTTTGAGGAATCACATACAATGCCGAATACAGGAGTCCGAGGGATCCATATACCTCTCCGGCTATGGTATTGCCCAGAATTCCGGAATTTGATGCGACGGTGGCATACTGAAATACCATTTTCTTTTTTGCAGGAAGCCGGTTATAGCAATAGGCTGCCGCTATGGCAAGGATTATCTGTATTGCCACAGAAGCAATGAGCATTATGGCACCCTGCTTAAGAATCTCACCCGTCATGGATATCATAAATGCTTTAACTATGTTGCAGGGCAGCGCTACATATACTATCAGGGAGGTGAGTACCTTCTTTGATTCGCCGGTCACAATGTTAAATTTTCGGACGATATATCCTGCTGCCATCTCCAGAAACATAACTGCCTGAAGGTCGATCAGTGATTTTATATTCATAACAGCCTGAACTCCTAAAAAAATTCCCGGCCATCCAAAGTCCTTTCAGACAATGTTTGACCGGGTTTTATTGTATTACAAGATCATTCTTCAGGGAATACGGATTTCAAGTATTATACAATAGATTTTACTTTTCAAGTCCCTTTATGGTATCGATAAGATAATCCGTGAACTCGGCTGTTGAAGCATCCTTAATTTCTGTAGTTAAAACAATCTTTTTCTCTGTAACAGTTGTGATTTCCAGAGCCTTATCAAGGATTGCCTTTCGGTCTGCATATCCTATATGAGCCATCATTTCACCCATAGCACGGATAAGTGAACATGGATTAGCATAATGTCCACGACCGTGGCTCATAAGATATGGTGCAGTTCCGTGGATAGCCTCAAAGAGAGCATACTTGTTTCCGATATTGGAGCTTGAAGCTGTACCAAGTCCACCCTGATGCTCTGCTGCAACGTCAGTTACGATATCGCCGTAAAGGTTAGGGAGAACAACTACCTCCATATCCTTATTGAACTCAGGATCCAGCATCTTGGCAGCGGTTGCGTCAACCAGCTTATCATCCACGATGATATCGGGATACTCTTCCTCTCCGATCCTATGAACGGTCTTTACAAAGTTACCGTCAACAAGCTTTACGATATTAGCCTTGGTAACAACTGTTACATGCTTCTTGCCATTCTTTCTGGCAAACTCAAAAGCTGCACGTGCGATTCTCTCTGCACCCGGCTTTGTAAGAACCTTGAAATCGATGGCAAGGTCTTCATTAACCTCGATACCCTTATTTCCAAGGATGTATTCACCCTCGATGTTCTCACGGAAGAAGGTCCAGTCAATGTTTCTGTCCGGCATCTTGATAGGACGAACAGCTGCAAAAAGATTAAGACCTCTTCTGAGAAGTGAGTTTGCGGAAAGTAGATTTGGCCATGGATCTCCGGGTCTAGGGGTTACAAACGGACCCTTAACGAGTACGTCGCACTTCTTGCACTCTTCCATAACGTCTGCCGGAAGAGACTCATTAAGCTCTGATCTTCTCTCGATGGTCATTCCCTCGATGATGTGAATCTCAACCTTTCCGGAAGCGATCTCATCCTTAAGAAGCTCATTAACCACTCTCAGTGCCTGCTCCATGATGATAGGTCCGATTCCATCTCCGGGAAGGATACCGATCCTGATATGATCAAGCTTTGAAAAATCCTTGATCTCACTATCCTCTTTCATGGTCTCTATACGAGCAAGCTCCGCTCTGATGAGATCTCCAAACTTCGCTTCAGCTGACTTGATCTGTTCTTCTGTACCCATAGATTCATTCTCCTTTTTTACTGCTATATAATATAAAATTCACTAAGTGTTCGCGTCATTCTCTATATGTCTATGATAAAATTATATGGCGAATATATCATATAGTAAAATATATAT
>JAILDF010000209.1 GCA_024689585.1 Oribacterium sp. | reverse complement strand
CATCCTGAAAATGCCTCCCCCGCCTCTGTGTAACTGAGGTCATACATGGCCTTTATTGTCATATCACTCTTTTTCACTTTATTCTCCTGTTTTCATTTAACTGTGAATGTGCTGGAAACTTAAAATACGTTGTACCGGTTCACTGGCCGAACTGCTGCGTTTTCATCTCTAATGAGAGCATGTTTTTTTCATATTACCGGACTACTTTATGTTCACCCGGATGATCACCATTGCAGCAAGCCTTTACATTGACCTGATCTTCTCTGTCTTTTCCCTTACGAACTGCTCCAGCTTATCCATATATTCCCGCTCCGTGAGCTTTCCTTCCGCAACCGAGCTTAGACCCATTTCCCAGGAGGCTGTAAGCTTCGGATTGAGAAGATGCGGTATGGATATCTTAACATAATATGCTATATGTTCGCCAAGCTTTGTAGGTGTCAGAATCTGTGTCTTTTTCTGAAGTGACACATACTTATCATCCACAAGCTTTGTCAGTATTCCGGCTCTGGTCGCACTTGTGCCGATTCCGGCACCCTTGATCTGAGCTCTCAGATCCTCATCCTCTATGAGGTTTCCGGCATTTTCCATGGCAAGGATCATTGATCCGGAAGTATATCTCTTAGGCGGTGAAGTTTCTCCCTCTTTCACCTGAAGGGTACGAAGGCTTATCTTCTGACCCTTTTTAAGCTTCAAAAGCGCTTCACTCAAGCGTCCGTCTTTGTCTCCGGTTTCTTCAGGGTCCTGTCCGCCCTCCGGCTGTCCGTCACCGGCCGCACTTCCGGCGTCACCGGCTCCCTCCATGGCCTTCGCAGCATCTTTCTTTACATTGGCAACCTTCAGATACCCCTCCTCTTTCAGGGCTCTGGTTCCGGCTGTAAACATTTCATCGTTACAGATTATAGATAATGCAATCTTCTGATACACTGCCGGCGGATAAAAGATAGCAAGAAACCTCCGGCAAATCAACTCATATACTTTCTTGGCCAGAGGCTTTAAGGACTGATACTCCCTCTGTCCCTGACCGGTAGGAATGATCGCATAGTGATCGGCGATCTTCTTGTCATCCACATACCTGGTTTTTCCTATGTTTTTCCAGGATCCGTTCTCAAGTATCTCCTGTGCAGCAGCAGCCACCGGCTCATAGTTGGAAAGTCCCTTTATGTTTTTTGCTATCTCCTTTGATACGGCAGTAGATAAAACTCTCGCATCAGTACGGGGATAGGTGGTTAATTTCTTTTCATAAAGCTCCTGGGCTATGGCCAGGGTCTCATCGGGACTTATCTTAAACATCTTTGAGCAGTCATTCTGAAGCTCTGCAAGATTATATAAAAGCGGAGGATTCTTTGTCTCCTTCTTTTTTTCGAGTCCTGTAACCTCCGCCTCTCTTGGAAAAGGCATGAAGCTCTTCATAAACTCAACGGCACGACCCTGCTTGAGGAAGCCCTTTCCATCATATATCTCTGTTGGTGCGTACTTCTTTGAGCCCGGGCTTTCCTTCCAGTCCGCGGTGATCACTGCACCGTTTCCGATGTCAAAATCCCCCAGGATACGGTAGAAAACCGTCTTCTGAAAGGCTCTGATCTCCTGCTCACGCTTTACTATCATTCCCAGGACACAGGTCATGACACGTCCGACTGCCACCACCATCTTGTCCTTATGATCCATGTTGAGCTCACGTCTTATGCGGTTACTGTATTTAAGGGACAGAGCTCTGCTGAAGTTTATGCCCATGAGATAATCCTCTTTGGCTCGTGAAAAGGCAGCGGCCGAAAGATTGTCATAAGCACTCTCGGGCTTTGCTTCACGGATGCCGCGAAGAATTTCCTCATTGGTCTGGGAGTCTATCCAGACTCTCCTTTTCTCCTTGGATTCCGGCACCTTAGCCATCATCTCCACAAGGCGGTAAATATATTCTCCCTCCCGGGCGCTATCGGTGCAGACATATATGGTGTCCACATCCTCACGATTGAGCTGTTTGGAAACTACCTGAAACTGCTTTTTCGTACTCTTTCCGACTTCGTATCTCCACTCGGAATCCCCGGGAATAAAGGGCAGCGTGTCAAAACTCCACTTTTTCAAAGACTCATCATAAGCCTCGGGGTAGGACAACTGCACCAGATGTCCTACGCACCAGGTTATGACATAGTTTTCATCCTCGAGAAATCCGTCGCCTCTCCTGACATTATTCATGCCAAGAGCCTGAGAGAACTGCTGCGCAACGGATGGCTTCTCCGCTATAAATAACTTTTTCAATAAAACCTCTCTAAAAATAAGTATCTATCCGGTACCTTTATTACTTCACTTCCCACTTGTAGATCGTAGTGGTGTCATACTCTTCACCGACTCTGACAATGGATGTCGGCCAGTCTGCCTTATGCAGGCAGTCAGGATAATGCTGTGTTTCGAAGCAGTATCCGTGACGCGGTCCGAAATGAACCCCGCCCTTTCCCTCAAAATCGGAAGCCATATAGTTTGCTGTATAGAACTGCATGCCCTCAAGGTCGGTGTATACTGACATTTTGATACCTGACTTTTCGGAGTGA
>JAILDF010000154.1 GCA_024689585.1 Oribacterium sp. | reverse complement strand
GAGCGACAGAATCTATCACATCAGCCAGGCAATCTATGGCGGCGGACAGCCATCAGGTGAGGCACACGCAAGACTTAAGGAGACACTTGTACAGAGAGGTATCTTCAAGAGCGGCCTTATGAGAAAGCCTGTACTTCCTCTTAACCAGGAAGAGAAGGATTGGATCGCTAAGGGTATCAAGAACAGCGGTCTTGAGAAGGTTGATATGTCTAAGTTTGCTTAATCTCTTAAGTTATCCAGATTTATCCATAAAGAACCACGGGATATGTGAATTCATGTCCCGTGGTTTTTGTTATATAATGATGTGAGAGATACAAAAAATATGTAGCTTTGGTGAATGTCTTCGGATCCTAAGCGAGACATGATAAAATCAGAAAATATTATAATGACAGAAAAGGTGGTTAAATGGCTACACAGGGAGCGGTACAGGAACGAACAAACATCAAACTTCGTGAACCAGGGAAATATAATGTGATCATGCATAACGATGACTTCACTACGATGGAATTTGTGGTTGAGATTCTTTTGGAGATATTTAACAAGAACGAGATAGAAGCAGAGTCTCTTATGATGACTGTTCATAAGGGAGGCAAAGCAGTTGTCGGCTGTTATCCGTATGATATAGCGGTGTCAAAGGTCAATGCTGCCAGGATACGTGCAAAGTCCGCCGGTTTTCCCTTCAAGATGACAGTTGAGGAAGCGTGAGTGATTTAATTTATATACATTTGGGATTTTTGTAGACCCCGGACAAAATGATTCAGGTAAGTAATAAGGCAGGAATTAAAGAACTGTACAGCTTATTTACCTATGAAAGGATATTTCGATGAATGTAACGGAAGAGCTTGCGGAAATAATAAATAACTCTTATACAACAGCCATGAAGATGCATTATGAATATGTCACTCCTGAACTGGTACTGCTGGAGATATGTGCTCATGATGATTTCAGACTTGCTTTCGGAAATTGCGGAGGAGATGTAAAGGAACTGGAACAGGATCTCGTGACTTATCTTGAAGGCTTTGTGGATAAGAAGGAAAAAGGCGGGCCTGAAATGTCTGCCGGTATGGAGATGGCATTTACAATAGCCCATAATCAGGCAGTGAACAGCGGCAGGTCGGTAGTGGAACTCAGTCATTTTCTGCATGCGGTTTTTAATCTTAAAGAGAGCTATGCCGCATATTACATGAACAGGCAGGGGGTTGACGAAGCGTCTCTACTGGAGGAACTTCTTGATGTCTATGAAGATGAGGATGAAGCCTTTATTTCCGGGGAAAATGCAAGTTCGGGAGATAAGAAAGAGGAAGAACCTTTGTCTGATTTTGCACCTTGCATAAATGACATGCTTCAGAATGTGAATCCTCTTATCGGAAGAGAAGAGGAGCTGGAAAGAACCATTCAGATCCTCTGCCGAAAAGATAAGAACAATCCGCTTCATGTGGGAGAACCGGGAGTAGGCAAGACTGCCATCACCTACGGGCTTGCCGAACGTATAAATCAGGATAATGTTCCGGCCCCTTTGAAGGGTGCCAGGATATATTCATTGGATCTCGGAAGCCTCCTTGCGGGAACAAAGTATCGCGGAGATTTTGAAAAGCGTCTTAAAAAGATACTTTCCCGTATAGAAAAAGAAGAGAATCCCATCATTTATATCGATGAGATACATAATCTTTTAGGAGCCGGTGCCACAGGTGAGGGCAGCTTTGATGCAGCCAATATCCTGAAGCCGTACCTTGCAGCAGGGAAGATACGCTTTATCGGAGCCACCACATTTGAAGAATACAAAAAGCATTTTGAGAAAAGCAAGAGCCTGGTGAGAAGGTTTCAGAATGTGGAGATCAGAGAACCGGGCATAGAGGAGTCCATAAAGATACTTGAAGGACTGAGAACAAAATACGAGAAGTTTCATGGGGTGGTTTACGGAAAGGGTGTGCTTGAATATGCGGTGAGAATGAGCGCCAGATACATAAATGAAAGATTCCTTCCGGATAAGGCCATAGACCTTATTGATGAAGCGGGAGCCTACAGAAAGATCCATCCGTTGGAGCAGAAAAGACAATCCGTTGGAAAGGAACTAATAAATGAGGTTCTCACAAAGATCTGCAGAGTTCCCATAAAAGCAGCTGAAACCGATGAGCTCGCAAGCCTTGCAACACTGGAAGACAGGATTCTGGCACAGGTTTACGGTCAGAATGAGGCTATTAAACAGGTGGTTAATGCTGTCAAGTTTTCAAAAGCCGGCATGATAGAAGAAACTAAGCCACTGGCCAGTCTTCTTTTCGTCGGTCCTACCGGAGTCGGAAAGACTGAAATAGCAAAGACACTTGCTAAGGAGCTGGGCATCTCCCTTGTTCGATTCGATATGAGTGAATACGAAGAAAAACATTCTGTGGCAAAGCTGGTGGGCGCTCCCGCAGGTTATGTGGGATATGAAGAAGGCGGACTTTTGACAGAGGAGATCCGTAAAAATCCGAATTGTGTATTGCTGCTGGATGAGATCGAAAAGGCTCATCCGGACGTGTTTAATATTCTTCTTCAGGTCATGGACTATGCCACATTGACCGAT
>JAILDF010000140.1 GCA_024689585.1 Oribacterium sp. | reverse complement strand
TGGCTTTATAAAAGCGGAGTTATTATAGAATGATAAATTCTTACAGTTGTACTTCTGTGTGTTAAAACTGTCACATGTAATAGAGTAGTGCATTCATTTCGATATTTGATTGTCAAATAAACGTAATAAGTTAGCTTATATTTAAATGATATACTTAATATAGATAATTCTGTAAAAAGTAAATTTTAATTACTAATTGAGTGGAGTGGGTATGAAATATAAAAGTATGGTAAAGAAGAGTTTGTGTGCGGTCTTGATCGCGACCATATTTATCATGAATTTTGCCTTTTTGATATCGGCAAAGGATCGTAATGTCAGAATTACAAGTGTCAGAATCAAAGTTGAAGATTATCTCAGACACAGTGAATATGATACATCTTCCTCAGGTATGCCTTCTATATCAGAAAATGATTTTACAGTTCCGGATAATGGTGAATATGATATCGATAATGTTGCCTGGTACGGAGACGGCGGCTATGGGGTTTCCATGACTCCTTATGTTGAAATATATCTCACTGCCAACGAAAAAGAACGTAACAATGACAATTACACATATTATTATTTCAGCGGAACCTACGACAGTTCCAACGTTCACATCACCGGCGGTTCCTTTGTTTCCGCAAGACTGGAAGGAAACTACGGTCTCAGAGTTATCATTTCACTTAACGGAATAAAAGGTACTTATGATGCCCCGACAGCTCCTGTCTGGAGCTCTTATGTTTTGGGAAAAGCATCATGGACACCGCCTGCAATATCTTCAGGTTATTACAGAGTGAATTTATATAGAGACAGTACGAAACTCACTTCTATCATAACTGATCAGACAAGTATCAATCTTTACCCTTATATGACAAGGGTTGCAGCATATTACTTTGAAGTAGCTACGGTTCCGTATACAAACGCTCAACTTTCAAGCGGAAAAGAGTCAGAAAAGATTGCTTCGGAATTCCTTAACATCTCACAGGACCAGATATCTGACGGAAACGGCCAGTATCCGAATTCAACTTATATATTAAATTCAAATACCGGTTCAAATTATGTTAACGCAGCTACCGGCGTGGCAGGATACAGCACCTCCATAGGAAATTTATCAACCTCTGTTCAGAGCGGAAATTATGATTATAACAATTCAGGAGCGTCATTTACGGTCTATAATTCATCGACAGGCCAGATGACAACATTACCCGGACACAGTGCAGAAGTAGTAAATAATGCAGTAAATACGTATAATTCTTCAGGCAGTACTTATACCACAGGCTCCTGGTACAAACAAGGAAATAACTGGTATTTCAAGACATCCCAGGGTACACTGGTGGCAAATGACTGGCTCATCTGGAAAAATGCCTACTACAGATTTGATTCTGAAGGCAGAATGGTCACAGGTTTCTACAACAAAGATGACTACAGGACCTATTATCTTTCACCAAACGGAGACATGAAGACCGGCTGGGTTAAGATAAACAATGCCTGGTACTACTTCAATCCTCAGACCGGTGAGAACTATGGACTTATGTACAGAAACAACCTTGTAACCATCGGTGAAAAGAGCTATTTCTTTGACGCAGAAGGCAGGATGGTAACCGGCTGGGTTATGATCAAGGACGGATATGAAAATGAGCAGTACTATTATTTCTATCCTCAGAAGAATGCAAGTGACAATGACTACGGCCAGATGGCAAGAGGTACCACTGTACTTGGCAGCTACCAGTTAGCCGAAGACGGGCATTGGATTCACTAAAAACCAATGAATTCACTATAATGATGATTTGTTTTCACTGAACTACCGATGGATTCATTAAATAACTGATGGATTCACCGGAATAACTGAGAGGCTCTTCTGAAAAAACAGATGAATCCGCTAAAACAAATTACTGATGTATTAATGGCAGGCCATTTACGGTCTGCCATTGTATTTTATGCCTATTTTTAATATACTAAACACGCTGAAAACTATATTTTTTGAAATGGTTGACTGCTGTCAGTCAACATATTTAGGTGAATAAATTGAAAATCATTGAAGCGATCAATCTGGTTTATAACTACATACGAACAGATGAAAATGATAAGGTTGTGGAAAGTACCAGAGCCCTTGACGGGGTTAATGTTTCCATTGATGAAGGAGATTTTGTGTGTGTTCTGGGCCACAATGGTTCCGGGAAGTCAACATTGGCAAAACTCATCAATGGACTGAATCTGCCGTCTGAGGGTACACTTTTAGTCAGCTCTAAAGATACAAGAAATGAACAGGAGCTTTGGGATATCAGAAAAGAGACCGGAATGGTTTTCCAGAATCCCGATAACCAGATCATTGCCTCGGTGGTGGAAGAGGACGTAGGTTTCGGACCTGAAAACATCGGAATTCCCACAGAGGAAATCTGGAAAAGGGTAAATACTGCACTTGAGGCAGTGGGAATGACAGCTTACAGGATGAAATCACCCAACAGACTCAGCGGCGGGCAGAAGCAAAGAGTGGCAATAGCCGGAACTATGGCAATGATCCCGAAAACCATAGTGCTTGATGAGCCCACAGCCATGCTGGACCCCACAGGACGTGCGGAAGTAATCAGAACCATAAAAGAGCTCAACAAAACTCAGGGAGTGACAATCATACTGATCACCCACTATATGGAAGAAACGGTGGATGCAGACAGAATCATCGTCATGGACCAGGGCAAAATCGTAATGGACGGCACCCCAAAAGAGGTGTTCAAGAATGTTGAAGAGCTTAAGGCTATCCGCATGGATGTGCCGGAGGTCACCGAGCTTGCCTGGAAATTACAGAAGGCCGGAATGCCGGTACCGGATTCGGTTCTTACCGGAAAAGAGCTTGTCAGCTGCCTTCAGAAGTGCCTGCCGAAGCAGGTGGATTTTGAGCCAAACTTCGTAAAACGTAAGCCCCTTCATATAGATATAACAGACCCTGTAATCAGAGTCCGTCACCTGGATCATGTATATCAAAAGGGGACGGCCATGGAGAGCTATGCCCTTAAGGATGTGTCCTTCGATGTTCAGCGGGGTTCCATAGTTGGTTTTATCGGCCACACAGGTTCCGGCAAGTCAACATTAACACAGCATCTCAACGGGCTGTTGAAGGCCACAGAGGGCGTGATAGAGGTAAACTTCAGGGACAATGCTGACCTCATAAAAACCGGCAATAATTCTAAAAACGTATATAAAGGCTCCGAGCCTGTTTCCAATGTGAAAAACAACCCCGAAAATTCCGGTAATGAAGAGAAAAAGGATGGGGCTAATGTCGACACCTTAAAGGGAACCTCCCTCAATAACTCGAATGAATCAGGTCAGGGTACAGGATTTATCAATATTTATGACACCAACTTCAACATGAAGCAGCTCAGATTCAAGATTGGACTGGTTTTCCAGTACCCCGAGTATCAGCTTTTTGAGGTTGATGTTATAACTGACGTAATGTTTGGACCGAAAAATCAGGGGCTCAGTGAGGATGAAGCCAGAAAGAGAGCGGAAGAAGCCCTTAAGATGGTGGGGCTTGACAGCAAATTCTGGAAAAAATCGCCCTTTGAACTGAGCGGCGGTCAGAAGAGAAGAGTTGCCATAGCGGGAGTCCTGGCTATGCATCCGGAAGTTCTGATTCTGGATGAGCCTACTGCGGGTCTGGACCCGGCCGGAAGAGACGATCTTTTCAAGCAGATCAGAGAGCTTCATGATAAGGTGGGCATGACCATCATTTTCGTTTCACACTCCATGGATGACGTGGCGAGATACACTGACCAGGTCATCGTTCTGGATCACGGTGAGCTTAAAATGGCGGGAACACCTGAGGAAATCTTCAAGAGATATCAGGAGCTGGAAGGCATGGGACTCGGTGCTCCTCAGATGACATATCTCATTCATGATCTCAAGGACGTAGGCATTCGCTTTGAAGATCGCCCGGATACTGTGTCGGAAATGGCGGACTGTATCATCGATCTCTGGAAACGATATAATGAATCGGTTAAATCGAATAAAAACGATGCTTCCGGAAAGGAGGCAGACAGATGATCAGAGAAATAACTTTGGGACAGTACTATCCTGTTGACTCTGTTATCCACAGACTTGATCCCCGGGTTAAGCTGCTGGGAACACTAGTATTCCTCATTGCACTCTTTGTAGTGGACAGCTGGACAATGTATGCAGTAGCAGCTGTGGTGCTGGGAATCCTCATTAAACTAAGCAACGTTCCCTTCAAGTTCATGACAAAGGGACTTAAGAACATCCTGATCCTGCTTCTTATTTCCGTGAGCTTCAACCTGTTTCTGACACCGGGAGAACCGATTTTCAAGCTCGGAATACTGAAGATTTCAAAGGAAGGTCTGACCATCGCCCTGAAAATGGGTATAAGATTGATACTCCTTGTTATGGGTTCATCACTTATGACCCTTACAACAACCCCAAACCAGCTGACAGACGGAATGGAAAAGGGCCTCAGGGGCTTCAAGAAGATAGGCGTGCCTGTGCATGAGATTTCAATGATGATGTCCATTGCCCTCAGATTCATCCCTATTCTTATAGAAGAAACCGACAAGATCATGAAGGCTCAGCAGGCCAGAGGAGCGGATTTCGAATCCGGAAACATCATCCAGCGTGCAAAAGCCATGGTTCCCATTCTGGTACC
>JAILDF010000135.1 GCA_024689585.1 Oribacterium sp. | reverse complement strand
CTGACTGTTCCTTGGTCCATAATTCGATTTCTGGGAAATAGGTCATGGTAAAACTGACTGTTCCTTGGTCCATAATTCGATTTCTGGAAAATAGGTCATGGTAAAACCGACTGTTCCTTGGTCCATAATTCGATTTCTGGGAAATAGGTCATGGTAAGACTGATTGTTCCTTGACTCATAATTCAATTTTTAGGATACAAAGTCATGATAAGACTGATCATTTCTTGACTCATAATTCGTTTTTTTGAAATGGGTCATGTAGAAGCAGTTTAACTCAATGACCTATAACAAATTTTTTGAGATATGAGTCATAGTGGATCAGACTCTTCATTGACTCATATTCCGTAATGGGTATATAGAGTCATCTCTTATTATTGGACAAATAACTATAATGCTTTAATGCAGATTGGATATGTAAAATGAATGCTTGAAAATAGGAAGAGCTGATGGTATTATGTTCAAAAGTAGCGAATATATCGCTGAATTGAACAAAACATTAGGTGAGGGGCCGAAGGAAGAGATATGAGTAAGGCGAGCAGAGAATCGATCATCATTTTAAGGACACTTTTTGAGAACAGGGAGAGTACCCAGAGGGATATCGCGCAGCAGCTGGAGGTGTCGCTGGGGAAGACCAACAAGCTTATAGCGGAAACGGTTGAAGAGGGACTGCTTTCAAAGGTGGAGAGTTCGGAAGGGCGTGGAAGAAACGTTTCTTACGAGATAACCGAAAAGGGAAGAAGGATGCTGGAGAAGTACCGGGTGGAAAGGGCGCTGATACTTGCTTCGGGATTCGGATCAAGGTTTGTGCCTCTTACTTATGAGACTCCAAAGGGACTTTTGGAGGTATTCGGGGAACGCATGATCGAGAGACAGATAAGACAGCTTCATGAGGTGGGGGTCAGAGACATCACCATCATGGTAGGATACCTCAAGGAGAAGTTTGATTATCTCATCGATAAGTACGATGTAAAGCTTATTTATAATCCTGAATACAGTGATAAAAATACCCTTGCGACTTTGTATCATGCGAAGGATGTCCTTAAGGGAAAAAACTGCTATATTCTGTCTTCCGATAACTGGATGAGGGACAATGTTTATCACAGCTTCGAGGCGGATACCTGGTATGCGGCAACCTTTATGAAGGGGGAGACCCGTGAGTGGGCTATGGAGACCGGAAAGAACGGTGTCATAAAGGACGTGCGTATAGGCGGCTGCGACAAGTGGTGCATGTACGGTCCGGTTTATCTGACAAAGGAGTTTTCGGAAGCATTTCTTCCGCTTATCGAGGCATATTACAGGATGCCGGGAACGGAGCAGTTCTACTGGGAAGATGTACTTATCAGGAATATGAAGAACCTTCCGGATATCTATATAAACAAGCAGCCGGAGGGTGTGGTTTACGAATTTGAAAACCTGGAGGAGCTCCGCCGCTTTGACGAGAAGTATGTTAACAATTCCGGTTCAAAGGCCATGCAGCTGGTTTCGGAAATATTCGGAATCCCTGAGTCGGAGATTATAAACATTAAGTGCCTTAAGGCAGGCATGACCAACAAGTCCTGGTATTTTAATGTTTCGGATTCGGAGGAAATCGCTGAAAAGTACAGGAACAAAGCCTTTATATGTCGTATCCCCGGACCCGGAACGGAGAAGCTCATCAACCGCCGGCAGGAGGGAGAAGTTTATAAGGCTGTCGCAGGACTTGATATAACTGAAGAGCTTGTATATTTTGATGCGGAAAGCGGATATAAGATATCGAGATATTACCATGGGGCGCGAAATGCGGATTTTGATAATATTGAGGAGCTTTCACAGTGCATGTCGGTGCTCAAAAAGCTTCATAATTCCGGCATAAAGCTTGGCCATGATTTTGACCTTAAGAGAGAGCTGGGCAATTATGAAAAGGACATAAAGGAGGCCGGAGCTGAGGTTCCCTACGAGGACTATCCGGCTGTCAGGATGAAGGCGGAGGAGGTGCTTGGCTGGATCGATTCTTTGAACAGACCGAAGACCATCGCACATGTTGATTCCGTAAAGGACAATTTCATTTTTACTGATGAAGGTCTCAAGATGATTGACTGGGAGTATGCGGGAATGGCTGATCCTCTGCTGGATCTTGCAATGTCGGCGATCTATTCTTACATGAGCTTCGATAAGGCGAAAGAGCTCGTCAGGGTGTATGCCGCGGCGCCGGAGCCCGAATCCATAGCTCTGGATATAAAACTACAGGCTGGCGGGAAAGACAAAGGTCCGTTGGAAACCTCCGTGTCGGCAGGGGCACTGACAGAGCCGGCAGTACAGAAGATTTTTGAGTCCCGTGGAGGCATTGCCCTGAAGGGACTTACACCTGACGATGCTTACGCCATAGTGATCGCCTATATGGGCCTCGGCGGTCTTCTGTGGGCTCTTTGGGGGATTTACAAGATGGCTTTGGGAGAAAGTTTCGGAGATTACACCCTCAAGATGTACAGGTATTTCAAGGACTCCTACAAAATCTTACGAAACCTGGAAAAATTTTAATGTAATAGAAAAAGACTTACGCTTGAATGCGTGATAAAATTTCTTTAGATGATTTTTGGGGGTGCCTTATGATTAAGAATATAAAATCAAAACTGGGAGTGGCAGGACTTAGTCTCTTGATCGGATGCAGTGCTTTTGCGCCTGTGGCATTTGCCGGCTGGGGTCAGAAGGACGGAAAATACTATTACGTAGACGAGTCAACCAACGAAAAGATCAGCAATAAATGGATACATACTTCATCCGGCTACTACTACATCGGAAACGATGGATACATGGTAACGGGCTGGAAGAAGATCAATGATAACTGGCACTATTTCAGAAGCAACGGTCTCATGGCAACCGGATGGAGACAGATAGACAACAAGTGGTATTATCTTCAGTCAGACGGTGTTATGCAGACCGGATGGCTCAAGCTTACAGAAGGTTCGGAAACCAAATGGTATTATCTGAAGTCTAACGGAACCATGACTACAGGCTGGATAGAGCTTAACGATAAGTGGTACTATTTCCAGCCGGGAGACGGAACCCTCATTATGGATTCATGGGCGAAGATCGACGGCAAGTGGTATCGTTTTGAGTCCAATGGTGTTATGCAGACCGGATGGTATTCCAACAACGGCTCATACTACTATCTCAATGCTCAGGGCGTTATGCAGACAGGCTGGAAAAAAGATGCCTCCGGCAATAAGTATTATCTTGATACCGAGAACGGTAAGATGGCTCAGGGATTCAAGGAGATCGATGGTGCGAAGTACTATTTTGCCCAGAACGGCAAGATGGTTGTGGGATGGCTTGAGTATGAAGGCTCTTACTATTACTTCAAGGATGGCAAGATGCAGAAGAGCAAGACTCTCACCATTGACGGCACTGAGTACAAGTTTAACAGCGATGGTGTATGCACAAGCTCTGTTAACGGAGTTTCGGTTACACATGCATCAACAGGATCTTCCGACAGCTCAAGTTCAGTAACAACACCGGGAGGAGCAGCCTCTGAGACAAGCAGCAGTACAGTTTCCGGCAGCAACGGAACCAGTACAACTACAACAACTACCACAACCACAACAGTGACAACAACAGGAAATACCGGCACAACCAATGCTGCTTCCACAACTCCTGCAAGCGGTACGGTAGGTGAAGGACCTGATTCAGATACTTCGGTAACTACGACACCTTCTTCAAGCACAAGTGCTGTTACCGCAACATCTCCTTCATCATCGTCATCTTCCGGAAATGTTGTTTCGGCAACAGTTGCTCCGTCGGAGATTAGCACATCAACTACCAATGTTGGTACATCTGTTAACAGTAGTTCAAATGTAAACTTAAACGCAGGTTCAACAACCGGACCTAAGTGATAAAAATCCGTGACATACTTTGGCACTATAACAGTTGGAAAGGGATCAGGCTGTGACAGGTCTGATCCCATTGTTTCACATCAACCAATCCGGTCGAAGCCACAACCCTTCAGGGTGGTTTGAGTTTGCACAAACATATATCCACCGGGGTCGGTTCTCGACGGCGAGAACCGTCTCCGGTGGCATTGTATTGAGGAGCCAATTAGGTCTGCAGCTTAATGCCAGAAATAAACGGCAAAATTCATGCGCTTATAGAGCCGGTTAGATTGACGTCTATGTGTCAGATATTAAGGCTTCAAAAACAGCGTTAATAAATGAGGGAAATAGTGTGACAAATACTTATCATCGT
>JAILDF010000132.1 GCA_024689585.1 Oribacterium sp. | reverse complement strand
TCCTGACAGCCAAGGAAGGGGTTAATAAATGAGTAACGAAAAAATCAAGATCGGCGAAGAAGGTATCTATGATGCCAGAAAGCTTGGAACAGGAAAGGTGTTGATCCTGGGATTCCAGCACATGTTTGCGATGTTTGGATCCACTGTTCTGGTACCACTGCTCACAGGACTCAGCGTGTCCGCAACATTGCTCTGGGCAGGTCTCGGTACACTTTTGTTCCACATTATAAGTAAGAAAAAGGTACCTGCATTTTTGGGATCATCATTCGCATTCCTTGCAGGATATGCAGCAATTGCTCCTAACGGTGAGCCGGATCTCCTGAGATATGCCTGCTTCGGTGTAGCATGTGCCGGTCTTGTTTATCTTGTACTTGCCACTGCTTTCAAGGCATTCGGTGAGTCAAAGGTAATGAAATATTTCCCGCCAGTAGTAACCGGTCCTATCATCATCGCAATCGGTCTCAATCTTTCAAAGTCAGCTATCGAGAACTGTGCTTCCAACTGGCCCATCGCCCTGGTAGCTATCTTCATAGTTGTTATCTGTAATATCTGGGGCCGGGGAATGGTGAAGATCATCCCTATCCTTCTCGGTGTTATAGGTTCATATCTTGTTGCGGCAGTTGCAGGAGTTATCGATTTCTCACCTGTATCGGAAGCTGCATGGTTTGGTCTTCCTTTAAACTACAGCCGTACAGTATTCTCACTTTTCACTGACGGAACCATGGACAGCTCACTGCTTATAACTTCAGTGATAACCATCGTGCCGATAGCATTCGCAACCATGATGGAGCATATCGGTGATATCTCAGCTATCTCTTCAACAGTAGGAGAGAACTTCATCAAGGAGCCGGGTCTCCACAGAACACTTACCGGTGACGGTCTGGCAACAGCTCTTGCTTCTCTTTTCGGAGCACCTGCCAATACAACCTACGGCGAGAACACAGGTGTGCTTACACTTACAAAGGTTTATGATCCTATGGTTATCCGCCTGGCTGCATGCATTGCCATCATCCTTAGCTTCTGTCCTAAGTTTGCAGCTCTTATCGAGGTAATGCCGGCGGCTACAGTCGGTGGTATCTCACTGGTTCTCTACGGTATGATCTCTGCTGTCGGAATCAGAAACATCGTTGAAACTAAGGTTGATTTTTCAAAGACAAGAAATGTCATCATCGCAGCACTTATCATGGTTCTTGCAATCGGTGTCAACTACTCCAGTGCCGGCGCCATCATCATCCCGCTTGGTGCTATAACAATCAACTTCTCAGGTATCGCAACAGGTTCACTTGTAGGTATCATTCTGAATGCTATCCTTCCGGGTAAGGACTATGCATTTAAGGACAGCGAGCCTAACAAAACCGGCGTTGACCTTGAGATCGCCCAGGGTGAATCTCTTGTTTGGCAGCTTGCCAAGAAGGCAGGTGCAAAGAACATGGTTGAGGATGGTTCCGAGAAGTCAAAGAACTAAGACGATAACCAAAGAATTGAAGTACTCACGGTTCATTCATAGTCGGATGCTGCTTTCATAGCAGCAATTCGGATATGAATGGAGCTCGACATTTACACTTCAGATTAAAAAATCTTTAAAGATTTATGAGGACCGGTTTTATACCGGTCCTTTTCTAGTATAATGAAACGAGGGTATAATCAGACGGGGACAGGATTGGATAAGATAAAAACCGTTCCCAATGGATAATGGGGGAGATCATTGGATAAGGTTAACGAAACTAAAAAAGAAAATCTCAAGAATGATCATAAAAATACTGTTAAAAAGCCCAAAAGGAAAAGGGTCCAGGTAGATCCGGAGTACCAGTGGGAGAGTCTTCATCATAAATCCATCAGGATGAATGAGAGGAATGTTAATCAGAATCTCCATGATGAGCATGAAAAATCCCATAAAAAATTAAGGCTTACAGAACATAAGATGATGGTACAGTTTGCCATGGGCAGTATCATTTTCGTTGTTTTTCTGCTTTTCTGCATTTTCCTGGGCAGGAGGATCAGATCCGGGATCAATGAGACACAGGAGGTCTCGGAAAGCAGTAGTACAGCGGCAGATGAGAACACTCCTACAGGAGATGAATCAGAAGAAGAAACCACAGCCTCAAAATATCTGATCGAAGAGAATGTGGCGCCGCCCAATGACATTGAAAACCTCGATATCATCGGAGGAAATGGAGAGCTTATAGGCTTCTCCTTCCCGGATCAGCAATGTGAAAAGTGGATGCTTATGGAAAAGCAGATTGATAAGGTGTTTCACGCTTCCGGATATAATGCAGACTTTAAATATGCTGTGGAGCAGCCTCTGGAGGAAGGCCCTTCAGTGGAGGGATTCCATAAGGATAAGCTGGTTAAAAAGCAGATCGAGGATATAGAAGAGCTGGTAAAAGAAGGAGCGGGGATCATATTCGTGGCCCCCGGGGATGTTTCGTCGGAAGCCCTTGCAGCGGAGCTTACACAGGTGAAAAACTCGGGTATCTATGTTATCGCCATAGATCATGTACCTATGGGCACAGACGGTGTAAATTTCCTTTTCGGCTGCGATGACTATCACGTGGGTGAAACCATGGGTAATTACATCGTTGATGCGCTGGATCTCAAGCATGCAACAGCTGAGGAGCCAAAGACTGCGGAAATTTTCACGGGAGACATGTCGGATGAGACCCTGTACTTCAGGTTCCCGGGTCTGATGGAAGCATTATTCCCGTATATCGATTCCGGAGCCCTTGTTATACCTTCCGGGCAAATGGAGCTTGAGCAGGTGAGTACATTGGACAACAGTGAGTCTGAGGCCTATGAACGTATGAAGGAGCTTCTTGCCGAGGTTTATACCTCCGGAAATCTTGATGCCGTTATATGTACTGACGATGTGCTTGCGGGAGGCGTATCCAGAGCGATGGCTGAGGCCGTTATGGACGGCACATATGGAGGAAGCATGCCGGTCATAACCGGAGACGGCTCAAGTGAAGAGGCGCTGGACAGGATACTTCAGGGAAAGCAGTCAATGTCTGTGTTTTACGATCCTAAGCAGTATGCTTTCAGTATAACAGAGCTTGTGGATGACATATATCACGAAACGGAGATGGAGATCACGGATTCGGAAATGTACCAGAACGGTATGGTTGTGGTACTTGCCGTAGAGCTGATTCCTGCGGTTGTGACGGCGGAGAATTATGAAGATATGATAGTGGATACCGGGTATCTTCATGCGAAGGCGTTGTTGGATTGAATGGTGGGAAAAGCTCAAGCCCCGGCTGAGCTTTTCCTTGATTGATCCAAAGGACAGTGTTATAGAGAAAGCAGATATCCTGTGTTATACTTTTTGAAGGAAGAGTAAAATAATTTATTGATTTATAGAATGGAGATTGGATATGAAATTAGTAATTGGAAATGATCACTCATCGGTAGATATGAAGAAGGAAATTAAGGAGTATCTCGAGGGTAAAGGTATCGAGATGATTGATGTTGGAACCAATTCAACAGACAGTTTCAATTATCCGATTTCAGGATACCGTGTAGGAAAGATGGTTGC
>JAILDF010000110.1 GCA_024689585.1 Oribacterium sp. | reverse complement strand
CCTATATAGTTTCAAACACGGATTTTGATAAGTTAATGGAGGCGGTTTTTATGTATCTGAATATGAAAAGAGTAAAAATCCTGGCCGTAGGGATGGCAATATGTTTTTTACTTATACATATTTTGATGTTCAATGTATTTTTACAATGCAACGTCGTCCCTATGGCAAGATTCAATATATTCAGCATAGCTTTTTATCTGTCAATGCTTTTCGTTGTACATAAAGGCTGGCTTCCTTTTTATACCTATGCTGTTTATACGGAAGTTGCGGCGCACATGACCCTGGCTGTGATTCTTACAGGCTGGGAAAGCGGATTCCAGGTTACATTGATCGGTATGAACGTACTGACTTTTTATGCGGAATATACCGGGCGTATACTGAAGCTTAAGTTTTTGCCCGTACTTCCTTTAAGCATAGTTGGTATGTTCCTGTACCTCTGGTCATGTGTATACCTGCATTATCACCCTGCTCCTTATGCTTTGCCCGAGATAGCTGAATTACGGTTATCGCTCCTGTGGGGAATCATAGTCTTTGTAGTCAGTATTTTTATATTGCAGCTAATGGTCATAATAGCCCATACATCCCAGGAAAAGCTCGAATATCAGCTATCCCATGATCAACTGACCGGTTTGCCAAACAGATATTATCTTTCAAAAAAATTTGAAACACTGAGAAATAATGCTAAAACCTATTGGATTGCCATCAGCGACATAGATGATTTCAAAAAGATAAACGATAACTATGGGCATGATTGTGGTGACTATATTCTAAGAACTGTTGGATATATTTTATCTTCAAAAGGAGTTAAATGCAGCCGCTGGGGTGGAGAAGAATACATGTTTGCAGAAGAACAATCGGAAACCATACCGGATGAGTTTTCATTTTTGGATAGGTTAAGGCGAGACATAGCTTCATATCCATTTATTTACGATGGAAAGAATATCGGTGTCACCATGACCTTTGGTCTGGCTCTTTCCTCAGGAAGAGATGATATAGAAGCTGTTATCCGTGATGCCGATGCAAAACTCTATGAAGGAAAACATCGCGGCAAAAACATAGTAATAGATGCAAACAATTCCCTTGAAGAACAGAAATCTGTTTGATAAGCGGACCATGGGGACGGAGTTAGTGGTTCATTTTGTAACAAAATGAACCACCAACTCCGTCCCTATGGTCCGATATAAGCTTTTTAAAAAAATTAAAAATACCTATTGCAAAGGAATATTTATTATGTTAACATTCCATCCAGAAAACAGAAACGACGTGTTACTGGTAAAGCAGGCAAGATCGAGTTAATCAATCCGAAGTCTCTTCGGGTTTATTGATTCGGTCTTTTTTTGCGTTTAAATGCCTTACCTGAACACGCTAAATACAAGGAGGCTATTATGGATTACAAGAGAATTGCAGCCGATATAATTGAAAATGTCGGCGGAAAAGACAATGTGAAAAACCTTACACATTGTTTCACACGACTTCGTTTTGTTCTCAAGGACAACAGTAAAGCGAATAAGGAAATTGTTGAACAGCTTGAGGGAGTTATCCAGGTTGTGGTTGCCGGAGGACAGTTCCAGGTTGTCTGCGGACAAAAGGTTGAAAAGATCTTCAATGAAGCCATCAAGATGGTAGGAGAGCTTGAGGGTGAAACTGAGTCTCAGGAAAATGTAAACATGGGAAATCTCATTCTTCAGAAGATTTCCGAAATATTCACACCTATCGTACCTGCAATCGCAGCATCAGGTCTTATAAAGGGTCTTTTATCAGCCTGCTCAAAGCTGCCTCAGTTTGCAGGCTTCACATCTACAGATACGTATACAATTCTTACATGTGCATCAAACGTTATTTTCTACTTCATGCCTATATTTCTTGCTTACACAGCGGCAAAGGCATTAAAATGTAACCAGGTTATAGCAATGGTGCTTGGAGGATTCCTTTGCCACCCTACAATTGAAGGCATCATGACAAAGGTTGATGAGTCCGGTGTACTTACAAACACCACCATCTTCGGACTTCCGGTCATCAAAAAGGCCTTCACCATAGGTGAGTCAACAAAGGTCTTCAGTTACGTTGAATCTGTTGTGCCTATCATCCTTTGCGTTATTGCACTCAGCTTCCTTGAGAAATGGCTGAAAAAGGTTATTCCTGAGATCCTTCAGATCATCCTTGTTCCGGGGATCTGCCTCATCGTAATGGTTCCTGTAGCCCTTGTAGTTCTCGGACCTGTGGGAATCTATGTAGGTTACGTAATTCAGTGGTTATACAGCGCACTTTATTCCTTCAGCCCGCTTCTCGGTGGTATCGTTGTCGGCGGTCTCTGGGGTGTATGCGTTATCTTCGGTGCTCACAGAGCGCTCCTTCCCATCGGTCTCAACGACGTTGCAATCAGCGGTACAAACACACTTATGTGTTTTGCAGGTGCTGCTAACTTCGCACAGGCAGGTGCAGCTCTCGGTGTAATGCTTAAATCAAAGAATCCTGAGACAAAGCAGGTTGCTGCTGCAGGCTCTCTTTCTGCATGGCTTGTAGGTGTTACCGAGCCTGCTATCTACGGTGTAAACTTAAGACTTAAGAAGCCTATGGTATGTGCAGTTATCGCCGGTGCTCTCGGTGGTGCCGTAATGGGTATCGGACATGCAGTTAATACAGGTTTCGCAAACAATGGTATCCTTACCATCACAACATATTATGGCGAGGGAACAAGCTTCGCTCAGTTCATGTCTTATCTTATCGGTATCGCAGTTGCATTCTTCGGTGCAGCAGCTCTTACATATGTAGTTGGTTTTGAGGAGACAGCACCAAAGGCTCCTGCAGTAACAAAAGATGAGAATAAGGATTTCGTTGAAGTCACAGAAGCTTCAGCAGATATCAAGGTTTCTGCTCCTGTAGAAGGAACTGCAATGAATGTTACCGAATCTGATGATGATGTATTTTCATCAGAGGCTCTCGGAAAGGGTATCGCAATCGTTCCTTCAAAGGGTGAGATCGTAGCTCCGGAAGATTGTGAGCTTACAGTTCTTTATCCTACATTACATGCTATCGGACTCAGACTTGAAAGCGGAGTTGAGCTTCTTATCCACATAGGCATTAACACTGTAGAACTTAACGGTGAAGGCTTCGAGAAGTTTAAAGAGCAGGGCAGCCACCTTAAGAAGGGTGACAAGATCGTTGCATTTGACATTGAAAAGATCAGATCAAAGGGATATGACCCTACAGTTATGGCTATCGTTTCAAATACAGATAATTATGCAGGAGTATCTCCGGCTGTTAAGGGTCAGATTTCCGTAGGACAGGATGCATTTTACATTAAGAAATGAACCAATCCGATCTGCATCTGAATGTCAGAGATAAACGGTAAAAAACTCACGTTTATAGAGGAGGACTAAGTTAATGAATAACTCTTTTCCCGAAAATTTCCTCTGGGGAGCAGCTTCGTCTGCTTTCCAGATTGAAGGCGGATGGGATGAGGACGGAAAGGGAATGACCGTTGCCGACTTCAATTCCTTTAAGCGTTCCGACAAACAGGCTGACAGTAAGGTGGCAAGTGATTTCTATCATCACTGGAAAGAAGACATTGCTCTTATGAAGGAGATGGGACTTAAGGTTTACCGTTTCTCTATTTCCTGGGCGAGAATCATTCCCGATGGTGACGGAGAGATAAATCAGAAGGGTATAGATTTTTATAACAATGTCATTAACGAGCTTCTGGCAAATGATATCATGCCCCTTATAACCCTGTATCACTTTGATCTTCCTTATGCTCTCGTTGAAAAGTACAATGGCTGGGAATCAAGGGCTTGCGCTTATGCATTTGAGCGTTATGCTAAGGTCTGCTATAAGGAGTTTGGTGACAGGGTTAAGCATTGGCTGGTCCATAATGAGCAGAACCTGATGATCCGTGTTGATGAAAGAATGAATATCAATGAACCGGATTCTTGGAAGGCTGACAAGATCCGCGCACAGATGGACTATCACATGTTCCTGGCGCATGCCCTTGCGGTTAATGCCTGCCATGAGCTTGTGGAGGGCGGAAAGGCTGGTCCTGCGGTTTCATCCACCTGCACATATCCTCTTACAAACAAGCCTGAGGATGTCTGGGCTGCAAAGATGAATGATTTCTTTAAGACAGAGTACTGCCTTGATATGCATTATTACGGAAGGTACCCAGGATACTATATGCGATATCTTAAAGAGAGAAACATTGTCCCTGAAATGAAAGAGGGTGATGAGGAACTCCTTAAGAGCGCAAAGATGGATTTCATTGCACTTAATTATTACAGAACCCTCTGTGCAAGCTATCTTCCGGCGGATGAAGAGCATCCTGTGGGAATGAGAGTATATCGCGGTAACGAGGTGGATTTCGACCAGTACGGTTACTGCCGTGATGAGAAGAATACACATCTCGAAGCAAGCGAATACGGCGCTCAGATAGATCCCATGGGACTGAGAATTGTTCTGAATAATTATTATGCAAAATACCATTTACCGCTTATAATAACTGAGAACGGACTTGGCACTCCCGATAAGCTGACAGAGGACGGGCATATTCATGACGATTACCGCATTGACTATCTGAAAGGTCATCTTGATGCCATGGCACTTGCCATTGAAGACGGAGTTGATTTGAGGGGTTACTGCCCATGGTCAGTTGTGGATCTATTAAGCTCTCATCAGGGCTTCAGAAAACGTTATGGTTTCGTTTACATCAATCGTGAAGACATGGACTTAAAGGATCTTTCGCGTATACCAAAAGACAGCTTCTACTGGTATAAGAAGGTTATATCCAGTAACGGAGCAGAGCGATAGAGGAACAACAGAACTATGAGAATAGTAAAAGTGCTCAACAATTCTCTTATACTGGCCATCGATGATGATGGTAATGAAAATATCCTTATGGGAAAGGGAATTGGATTTCATAAGGCTGCAGGCTATGAATTGAATCAGGATGAAGTGGAGAAGGTCTTTGTACTGAAGGACAGATCTATTTCAAGAAATATCATCAAGCTTGCGGCAGATACTGACAGCGTGTATTTTGAGATCAGTAAGAGTGTGATCGATTATGCCAAGAAAACACATCATATGGAACTGATGGATCACATTTATCTCTCACTGACAGATCACATTGCATATGCTGTCAGACGCTGTAAAGACGGAATTCTGTTTGAGAATTTTTATTCACAGGATATGAAGTATTTTAATCCCAATGAATATGACGTCGGAAGATGCGCTCTTATGATAGTCGAGCACGCAACCGGAGTAATCCTGCCGGAGGATGAAGCCGGAAACATTGCCTACCATTTCATCAATGCTCAGGTTAATCATCCCTATAATGAGAAAAACCGGAGGATTGCCAGGATCACCGAGGGTGTTTTAGATATTGTAAAGTACTATTATCACATGGTTTATAACGAGGAGGACATAAGTTATTCCCGTTATCTTACTCATGTCCGTCTGTTTGTTCAGAGGTTAATGTCTGACAACCAGCTTCCCGAAAATGTTTCAAGCCTTCTGTATGAAAACATCGCCGCAGCCTGCGAGTCGGAATTCGCCTGTGTGGATGCCGTACAGGACTACATCTACAAGGAAACCGGAAAAACCATGACAGGGCAGGAGAAGCTTTATCTCGCTGTCCATATAAACAGGATCAGGAATTAATATACCCGTTTTTAAATAATATCACTGTTTACATTTCAAAAATAGTGCTGTAATTACGCCAATCTTAAGGCGAAATATGGTGCAGCTGATTAAAAACACCAATATTAGTAATGGCCGTCGGCTCTAAGTGAACAGAGCTGACGGCTTTACTTGTTGGGGTAGCTGACGGCTCTGAATGCCACCAGATAGTATAATCTGAAGACAGTTTTCATTTTTTATTTACTTGATGCAAGTTTCTTGCCTTTTGTGGTAAAATCATTTCATACATGCATCGGTGAGGAAAATACTTTTTACTAATGTTTAATGAACGTGATAAAACCATTCTCGTAGTCAGAACAATTTCAAGGGAATGGAGCTGATTTTTCAAAAGGAGAAAATACCATGATTTACTACATCAAGGAAATGGAAGAAGATTTTCTTA
>JAILDF010000134.1 GCA_024689585.1 Oribacterium sp. | reverse complement strand
ATACCTTCGCGGAGAGCTTACCGATGAGACAAGAATCGACTCACCTTATATCGCAATGCAGACTGCATTCCTTTCAGAAGGTGTTGTTCTTTCTAACGAGCTCGGACGTTCTGTTACTGCCGATGAGATCAGGGCAATGTCCAAGTCCATCGCCATCCGTGAGCAGGAGACACCTTTCGGTATAATTAAATATGATTTTGATGATTACAAGGCTTAAGTCCGGTATATGTCATACAGGCGGGGATGAGATTTCATCCCCGTTTTTTTAGTGCTTCCGAAAAGCATATCTTTTGTGCTGATGATAAGACTCTCAGTTCTTCGCTTCCGATTTGTTTCTTTTTTGCTTCCGCACGGTTTTATAGAGATCACTGCGGCACGGTTTTATAAAAATCACAGGACTTTTTTTCAAAATATGCTATCATCGAAATAACATTGAAGTGATTTTTGTTCAAGGAGTACTTTCTTAATCATATATGGAAACAAAGAATTTAAGCTATACAGTAAAAAGAGCTGTTAAGAATGAAGCATCAAGACAGGTGGAAATGACTATCCTCTTCCTCCTGGAAGGAAAAATGACTGTACGTTACAGGGATGAGGATTTCAGAATGACAGAGGAAGACATCATACTCATCAATCCCGGAACCGAGTATGAGATCGTTGAGTGTACAGATGCCCTGTACGGAATTGCCATTTATCCCATGCAGCTAATGTCGGATATTCTTAAAAACAGCAGGATGATGTTTTATTGCAACTCTGTAGTTGATATGAGCCATTCCTACAGGGATCTGAGGGATATTCTGTTTGAACTTACGGCGGAATATACCGAGAATGCACATAAAAGCTCCGCATATAATGCGAGCCTCCTCCTTAAGCTTTTGGATTGTCTCGTGGAAAATTATCAGCTGGAGGTCAATGATCTGGCGGATGAGGAAACCGAGGCAGATGCCCGCATGAGGGAGATGATGCAGTATATACTTTCCAATCTTGACAGAGATATCAATCTGAATGAGCTTGCGGACAGTATGTTTGTTTCGGCATCTACCCTTTCGAGAATATTCAAAAAGCATACCGGCGTCTATTTTGCCGATTATGTAATGCAGCTTCGTGTGCAGTCATCGCTGCAGCTTTTGAGATCCACAAGGCAGACCGTTACCCAGATTGCCCTTACCTGCGGCTTTGCCAATTCTGCCTCCTTTAACCGTTCCTTCAGAAAGGTCATGGGTATTGCACCTACTGACTACAGGAAGAAATTTCAGGAGGAAAGCACTCCCGAAGAGGTGATTGAGGAAACCACTGAAGAAGATATCCGTGAAGAGCTTAAGGAGAAGGGCTATAAAAAGGTAAGAGGAGAGAAAAGCTTTACTGCACTGGCAGACCTTAAGGAGAAACCCTGGGTAAAATACGAAAAAACCTGGAACAGGATAATGAATGTCGGCGCCATGAGTGACCTTACCAAGGCGAATATGCAGTATCACACGCTGTTCATTAATGAGCATCTGCACTTCAGGTATTTCAGGGTGTGGAATGTTTTCAGCCGGAAAATGATGCTTTTTGATGGCAGGAGCATCGGCGTTTATAATTACGACACTGTTGACCAGGTGCTTGATTTCTTTGTGCAGCATCATTTGCAGCCGTACCTTGATTTCGGCAGAAGACCCGAGGTGGCACTGAGCGCGGAAAATAAACCGATTTTCTATAATGAGGAATACATCGATTTTGTTTCGAGGGAAGCCTGGGAAAGTCTGCTGGAGGATTTTCTTACACATATCGTATCAAGGTACGGACTTGGGGTTGTCTCCACCTGGATCTTCGAGCTTCCAAGGGACAACTGGCATGAGTCGAGCCATCCGGAACAGGGCATATATAAAGGAGATTATGATTTCTTCAATGCCTTTAAATATTTTTACGAAACTATCCGTTCAAAAATTCCCGGTGCTGAGGTTGGCGGCATAGGAAGTGTTATCACCTATGATGAGACATATCTCAGAGACTTTTTTGCAAAATGTCTTGAGAATAACATTAAGCCGGATTTTGTTTCATTCCTTCTGTTCCCTTATGAGGCACCGCCTGAGAGTCTTTCTCCGTCAGTGTCCGGGACAGGGGCTTCGGATGAAGCATTGACAGGGGACAATATAATCAATAGATTAATGATCATTTCCAAAAACAGTGATTGTGAGGAGAGTCAGGTTGAAAAAATCAAGGCCTTCATGAAATCCTCCGGAATGGATTACGCAAAAACCTATATAACGGAATGGAACAATTCAATCTCCAACAGAAATGCACTGAATGACAGCTGCTTCAGGGCAGCATATATGGTGCGGAAGCTTATAAATATCTACGATAAGGTTGATACCATCAATGTTATGTGTGCCTCCGACTGGATAAGCAGCTATATGGATACAGTGGGAATCGCCAATGGAGGTATCGGACTCCTTACAAAAGATACCATACGTAAGCCTGCCTACTATGCCATAGATTTCATGAATCAGCTGGGTGAATATGTTATTGACCGGACTGATAAGTTTATAATCAGCAGAAAGGAAAACGGAGACATTTACATAGTATGTCATAATTTTTCGTGGTTCAGGGAAAATTATCTTATGCAGGACGAGGATGTGGATATACTTGAGAACCGACCTATGATTTTTGAGGATGAGAAGGAGCTTAATCTCCTGATAAAGCTCAAAAATATCGGAGCACCGGGCGAGTACTGCGTAAAGAGAAGAAGCATGAACAACAGCAGCGGAAGCATACTTGGTGAGTGGAGTAAACTCCAGTTCAACACCAGACTTACCAGACAGGATATCAAATATCTTGAGGCTATATGTCTTCCGAATCTGAGCCAGAGTATTTATTCTCTTTCAAGAGAAGGGGATATAATGGAGCTGGAATTGAAGCTGGAGCCCCACGAGATAAGCATTATACATATTTTCAGGACAAAAGTGATGTAAGTCTTTTTCGCCGCGAAATGCTGACGCTGCATGCCAGGTCTCCGGGATGCGCGACTATGCCGGGGTTTAAAGTGACAAAGAAAGGATGCAACAGATGATATGAATCTGTTGCATCCTTTCTTTGTTTTGTGACTTTTGTGCAATTCATAGCAAGAGATTCTAAATATATGAAAAGAATCATTGTTAAAAGTCTCCTAAAATACAATCATCTTAAGAAACATTTTTGGCAAAAAAGTTCTTACTGGGAGAAAAAATATTGATAGGGGTATCAGCTATGGAGAAGAAAAAGAAAGCCTCACGCTTAGGCATGGTTTGCTATGGTCTCGGAGACCTGGCATCACAATTTGTATGGACCTATGTAGGTTCGTATCTGACGATCTACTATACAGATATAGTAGGTCTCGCACCACTGGCGGTAACGGTGATCATGATGCTTGCAAGAATATGGGATGCAGTTAATGATCCTATGATGGGCGCTATCGCAGAGAGAACACGTTCAAAATTCGGAAGATTCAGACCGTACATCGCCTTCGGTGCTCCGTTCCTTGCACTTTTCAGTGTGCTCACATTCGTAAACCCTTTCGGAGGACATAGCACAGCAGGTGTTATCTGGGCAGCGGCAACCTACATTATCGCAGGTATGATCTACACACTTGTAAACATTCCTTACGGTGCGCTTGCAGGCGTAATGACTGAGGATGCCGATCAGAGAAATGTCATCAACACCTTCAGAAATATCGGAATGAATCTCGGTATGGTCATCGTAAACGGATTTTCCGCAGGTCTTGCTCTCAAGTTCTCAGCCGAAGGCGCACAGGTTGCTGACGGACACGGT
>JAILDF010000062.1 GCA_024689585.1 Oribacterium sp. | reverse complement strand
GCTTCACAGAAATAGCCATACATTTTTTCCACGCTTTCCTGATCGTAATGTGCCTTTGAATATCTCTCAACAAAAATCAGATTTTCCATTTTCGAGATATCAACGACACTTATACCGAACATACTGTCCGTTCCCTCATCGTTATTCGTATCCAGCTCTGTCTCTTCTTCAATTAATTCAGCAAAGCTTCCGATATCATCAATATCTTTCTGGTATATAAACCGGACAAGTTTGTTTGTGTCTTTAAAACGATCCTTAAAATACGGATATGCAGTATGGGAATCGATAAACCTTACCTGTTCTTCGACGTCTGCCATAAGACTCTCCGGCGTCGAATCCTTTTCCTTCACAAACACAATGGGGTAAAACCCTGCAAAAGGACCAAAGGAATTGAGCTTGTGAATATCATTCCTTGCTTCACTGACAAACCTTATCAGCGTACGGTCTGTATCATTGTAGCGACATACCGAAAGAGCGCAGGCAGCGATGAACAAAACATTACTGCCAACCTTAGTCCTATCGAAGGGCAGCGGTTTCATGTTCACTGCACCTTTTAAACTGTCAGCTTCATGATCCGGTTTCAGTGAAAGCCCCGATTCCTTTAACCCTCCAAGCTTCTCATACAGTGTTTTACTGTACTCTTCGGCTTCCTTATACTCTTCCGCTGAGGAATCATTTGCCCTCTTCATAAGATAATAGTAATAATCAGGTTCCAGTACCGCGCCGGCATCACTGTAACACTCATAGATCTGATCAAACAAAACCCTGAAGGAGAAACCGTCACTTATGATGTGATGCACCTCAATGTATAAATATGAATCTTTTTCTGTGCATATTACGCGGGATCTCCAAAGCGGGCTGTCAAGTATCTTAAAAGGCTGTACAAGCTTATCCTTTGCGTCTTCAAATTCAGAAGAAGTCATTTCCTCGACAGAAACCTCTTTAAAGATACTTTCGTCATAAACCTGCCTGTACTCTCCTGCTGCAGCATCACGGATCATCTTTGTTGAGAATGCAGGATGCTGCTTCAGCGACTTATTGAGAGCTGCTGTAAATGCCTCCAAATCTATGTCCTCTTTAAGTCTATACAACATAGCATCATTACAATATACGGAATCCGGAGCTTCCAGCTGCATGTCAAGGTAAAGCTTCATGCCGGGTGTAAGTGGCAATGCCTCCTTCATGGCAGCTTCATTTTCCTTCGCGATGGCATCATTGTCAGCAATACCTTCGCAGTAAGCTGCCAATGCCTTCGGCGTACGGTATTTATAAATCGTAGCATTATTGACACCGGGATGATTGCACTCCACGATAAGTCTTATGGATGTGATTGAACTTCCGCCGATCTCAAAGAAGTCGTCATTAACGCCGACTTTCTCAAGCCCTATGCAAAGCGCATACTTCTCACAAAGCAGCTTCTCCATATCTGTGGAAGGTGCTTCATAATTATCTTCATTGTCTGTTCCGGGCTCAGGCAATGCCTTCTTATCTATCTTTCCGTTTGCGGTGAGCGGCATCTGATCGAGCTGTATGAATACCTGAGGTACCATGTACTCTGTAAGCTTTGATGCCAGATGTTTTCTCAAAGAATCTATGTCTACGGTCTCATCCGCTGTGAAATAGGCCGCAAGATAATCTGTTTTCTGCTTTATAACTACAACGATACTTGAACGCACTTTAGGATAGGAATTGATAACACTCTCTATCTCTCCAAGCTCGACTCTTAATCCTCTAAGCTTCACCTGATTATCCATACGTCCATGGAATTCAATGTTTCCGTCCTTACGTATGCGCACAAGATCTCCGCTTCTGTATGCCCGCTTTCCAAGCACGTTTATGAAGCACTTTTCATTGAGATCAACACGGCCGATATAGCCGCGGCCTACGCCCTCACCCATGATCACCATTTCACCAAGAGCGCCCAGCGGCTGGAGCTTCTGATTTCTGTCCATGGTGCAGATGGAGACATTGGCATTTGGTATGCCTATGGTGATATCCTGAGAACTTCTGATGACCTGCATGGTACAGCTGATGGTGGCCTCAGTGGGACCGTAGCCGTTCATGATGTGAATGTCAGGATTTACGGCACTCAGTTTATCATAAAGCGCTGCCGGGAATGCCTCGGCACCTAAGTCGATACTTTTAACGTTCTTTATTGCTTTTTGGAAATCCTCCGCAAGCTTTCCCATATCAAGAAGATTCATGAGATAGCTTGGAGTGCAGCTCATGAGATCAACACCGTTTTTGATCATAAGCTCTGCCAATGCCTGAGGATTCATAATCTCTTCACGGGTTGCAAGAACTGAAGTCAGGCCGTTGGCTAACGGAATAAATTCCTCCATTATGGAAACATCAAAGGTAAGTGCTGCTATGGCAAGACTCACATGGCCTCTTCTTGTATAGCCAATCGTCTCATGATTCTTTTCGTTGTCATCAACAAAATTCACAATGTTTTTGTTCATGAGCATAACACCCTTGGGCTTTCCTGTGGAACCAGAGGTGTAGATAACGTATGCAAGAGACTCCGGTGACACAGAAACATTAATATCCGATCTGTCACCCTCCTTTACGGCATCGTAAACATTGATGACGGTAATGCCTGATGCAGCAAGCTTATCAAAGAGTTCCTTTCTCTTATCCAGAACCTCACCTGTCGTTACAAGAAGCTTTGCCTTGGAATCCTCAAGGATATAGCCAATTCTGTCTTCCGGATACTCCGGGTCTATGGGCATAAAAGCACCGCCGCTCTTAAGGGCACCTTGTCTCATGACATAGGCATAACTGTTCCTTTCAGCAAGAACCGCAATTATGGTGTCAGGCTTTGCGCCAAGGTTTTGCAGGTAGTGTCCAAGAGCATTTGCCTCACCGTTAAGTTCCTTATAAGTGAGACTACGATCTATGGCAACCATAGCCACTCTCTCAGGATACTTTTCTGCAGTGTCCTGAAGAAGACGGTATGCAGGTCTTTCAACCACGGGATATAAGGAATCATAAAGAGATGCTATGGTGTCTTTATCTTTTTCTGTTACAAGGGTAATGTCAGAAAGCTTTTCCTTACAAAGCATCTCTCCTGCAACATGGTCAAGAAGATGCATTAAACAATTTACTGTATACTCACTGTATTGTGAGGAGTCGTAACAACCTTCATAAACTGCTTTTCCATCACATAAAGCTGCAGAAATTCCGAGAAGAGATTTGTTCTTTTCCGGTTCAGCCCTATTGATATTTAAAACATCTTCAGAAAAAGACATAGTATAGGTATTTGACACCTGTTTTTCAGTTGTATCGGGCTTCCCTGCACCTTCAGAAGAATCAGAATCGGAATTCTCACCTCTGAAAGCAAAAAGAATCTGACCCTTTACATCATAGGATTCTCCCAAATCAAGAAAATCATATATTTCATTCTCCAAAGCACCGGTTAGAAAACTGTCACAACCCTTAACAAACTCTTCCACACTGAGCTTATCATCATAAGAGAAACATACCGGCACTGTTTTTCCGGATATGGTTTTACATACTTCAGTGCGGGTTTCTCCCGATACATCACAAGCAGTTATGAATATAGCCTGCTCAGATGCCGTATAAGAGCATAAAGCAATACCGAAAGCCGCACTGAAGAAAGCATTCTCAGAAACCGAATGCTCTTTACAGTATTTTTTCACAGAAGCAAAATCGGTTACTCCACTTAATCTTTTAGAGGCATAACCACCCTCATTTCCACTACCATCTTTGACCGGCAGAGTATCTCCACTGCAGCCTTTAAAAATTCTGTCAAACCAGACTTTGGCTTTCTCACGTTTGCCTTCTTCTGATGTATTGATCATCTCTCTTTGATTTATTTCATCCATAAAAAACACCTATCTTCTTTATATTTCATCCCACGCTGAAAACAGTTCAGGAAGTTCTGCTATTTCATGCTTTTTCATATCATTAAGATAATACTCGGCAACTTCCTTTTTAGCTCTCATTAAATCCTCACTTAGCTCTATGCCATGGATTGTCCTGTAATCATAACGAATGGCTATGATGTCACAATATATCTTTGCAAGTTCAAGACATTTATTTTTATTCTCTTCCGATAGTCCTGCAAAATACGCTGTCTTAATCCTGTCGAAAAGTCCGGATGCAATCTCTGAAGGCATATGACAGATATTCTTCACAAAAGCATCATAGGGCAGTTCATCAGGAAGTGAAAACATCTTCCTAAATACATCTTCTTCATTAATAAGCTCCTGATAAACAGCAGTGAGCTGTGCCATATCCCACACCGGATGTCCATATCCAAAGTCATCCATATCGATGAGCAGCATCTTTTCATCCATGAGCATAATATTTCCGGCATGAAGATCCCCATGAACACAGGTGTTTTTTTCAGGCACTGCACGAATAATACTTCTTATGAACTCTGCATCATTCTCCGAAACAAGGCATTCTATACCATCAAAATCTCTTTCTATGACTTTGGAAACGCTGTTCATCACTCCGGTGTCAAGTTTTGTGTTTCCAAGGTATTTCATCAAATCTGCCATATCCCGTGCATAGTCAGATATCTTTTCCGGATTCTCTGATATCCTGTTGGCAAGAAGGTCTGACATAACAAACTCAAAAACAAATCCATAACCTTCATTTGTTTCAACGATGCGGAACGGAATCATGGTAGGTATGCCTATGGCAAAAACTTCCCGGAATGTTTTAAACTCCTCCTCCAGAATCTCTCGGGATCTTCCATCGCTGTATACCTTCAACACCTGCTCATCATTAAGCTTATAAACCTTTCCTATGGCACCTTTGCCCAAAACCTGAAGCCCTGTCACATCTACAAAATCCGGTTTCCTTCTTACAGTTATCATCGTTGAAAAGCCGGTCTCTACAAAAACATTAAAGACTTCATCATCTGAAACATTGTCAATGATCACCTTATTATTTACTTTCTTTATATATTTCAATATTATCCTGAGACCAAGAGAGGATATGTACCTGACATCTTTTGCGTCAAATACAACCTTTTCATAGTCCTCCGGTAATTCAACGGATACTATTTCTTTTTCAACTTCCTGAGCATTCTCGGTATATATTTTTTCCGGAAGTCTGATTACAACTTTTTTACCTTCATATGATACTTCCATGTTTCAAATCTCCTTTCAATGTTTTTCAAGCCCGACTTGGAACTTATAAGAACGTAAATAATGACCTCCATTAAATGAATTTGCAACTGTCCAACCGTGACACTGTCCCGAAACCATAAGACTCTGGCATCTGGATAAAAGATACAGCGCATAGAAATAGTTTGATGTATTGTCCTCAAGAACCGACGTGTAATCATCTTCAGTTTTTTCAAGATCACTGAGCAGCTTAACATTAACAAAATCAGAAACACGGTGACGCACCTGAGAAACAGCGATGACCATTGACCCAAATTCCTTCTTCATTTTTTCAAGTACATCCTGGTCCTCTGTAGCAAGGAATATCCTGTCATAACCATCCTCACGGATCCACTCCTGTATGGTAGGAAGCATGTCCTCAACGGTAGCCATCTGTCTTGCACCCGTCATGCCGGATGCAATGTAATCGGTGCCTCTGATAAGAATACCCAGTACCTTGTGACCACCGAGTACAGTTTCGGCATATTCTTCAAGCTCGCTTCTGAACACATCTGACAGTATTGATGTATCTATATCAGACGAGCACTTAGAGCATAGGTAGGTCATTGAAATCGATGTGAAATTATCAATAAAGACCGTATTTGATGCATCTGCATCATCGGGACATTCAGAAACATTAAAATAGTGATGAATCATTTCATCAGGGTAACGTGAACCGTTCTTCCTTAAAAATGTACCCCACCCTTTAGTGGCGAACAATTTCTTTGCCATAGTATAGTAGGACAGAACACCACCGATGCCTACATTATCGGCAATAGCTACTTCAACATATCTGACTTTACCTTTGATATGTCCTGCCAGATCCTGCCAGAAAAACACTGAATGGAAAAGCGGCATAGTGCTTATGGTATGAAAGCTTCCCTCCAAAGTTCCACTGACAAACTCGTCTACAACATGTAAAATGTGGTGCTCAGGATCGTCCTCAGCCGTCCTGTCAAAAGTCTCACTCACATGGAGACGTTCTGAAGGCTCTATAAAGCCATAAATCCTCTCATCATGATAATAAACCTCTGCATCTGTATGTGATAATGCAAGCTGCCCCAGAACAATGGAATACTCATTAAACTCCTCAAATTCTATGATTCTGTGTTCCTTAAGGAGTGACAGTTCAAGGCTATCCACATTTCCGGAATCGTAGGTTAAATATGATGGATAAATATCTGTCCCCTTTTTGATCTTTCGGTACTTCTCCGGAACCAGATCATTATTTTTGACATAAGAGATATCATAATCTCCAAAGGAAGCTCCGGTTACATGATAAAATTCTTTTCCCAGCTTCAACGCCTGGCTGAATACATCGCGACTATGCTGTAAAGTCTCGGCTTCTGCATCTGTTCTGTCTGTAATACGAAACACAAATCCACCCCCCTGGTTGAAAATCTGCAATTACTGATTCCTGCCATATGAATAAAAACTCATTTGGCAAATTGTAATACAATAAATTTTACATCATTTGTATTATACAATTTATAAAGAAATTTTATCCCGAATTTAGATATTTAATTTTTTGTTATGATTTTTGCGAAAAAAATTTCAGCCGCAGACAAGATGGCTTAAGCCAAATCTTATCTGCGGCTGATTTATTTATGAATTGTCACTTTATGTTGGTTTTATACCTTGATCTCGGCTGTAAGTCCCAGAACCTCTTTGTTCTCTTCAAGTATAGGATTTACAACTTCGTTAATATAATCTTCTGTCTGCTTTGGTGAGCGGCCCACATAACGCTCGGGCTGCATGCTTGCCTCAAGGTCTTCGAGAGAAAGATGGAAGCTTGGGTCTGCAGCGATGAGTTCAAGAAGATTGTTATCCTTTCCTTCTTCCTTGACTGTCTTTCCTGCCTCCATGCTGAGCTGTCTGATCTTCTCATGAAGCTCCTGACGATCTCCACCTGCCTTAACAGCATCCATCATAATGTTCTCGGTAGCCATAAAAGGAAGCTCCGCCATAAGGTGCTTGCGGATAACCTTTGGATAAACTACAAGACCATCCACAACATTAAGGTAAAGATCAAGGATTCCATCGATGGCAAGGAAACCCTCAGGTACTGAAAGACGCTTGTTTGCAGAGTCATCAAGTGTACGCTCAAACCACTGTGTGCTGGACACAAGCATTGGATTCATAACGTCTGACATAACATAATCAGCAAGAGATGCGATACGCTCCGAACGCATTGGATTACGCTTGTATGCCATGGCACTGGAACCGATCTGGTGCTTCTCGAAAGGCTCTTCTATCTCCTTCATATGCTGGAGCATACGGATATCGTTAGTGAACTTGTGGGCTGACTGTGCAATGCCTGCGAGAATACTTAAAACGCGAAAATCCACCTTACGGCTGTATGTCTGGCCTGAAACCGGATAGCAGGACTTGAAGCCCATCTTCTCAGCTATCTTCTGATCAAGCTCACGACACTTTGCGTGATCTCCGTCAAAGAGTTCAAGGAAAGATGCCTGAGTTCCTGTTGTTCCCTTTGAACCGAGTAATTTGAGAGAATCGAGAACATAATCCAGATCCTGAAGATCCATAACGAGATCATTGATCCAGAGAGTAGAACGTTTGCCGACTGTGGTTGGCTGTGCCGGTTGGAAATGTGTATATGCAAGAGTCGGGAGATCCTTGTGCTTGATGGCGAACTTGCTGAGCTCGTTAATGCAGTTGATAAGCTTCTTTCGAACAAGCTCAAGACCCTGACGCATGATTATGATGTCGGTGTTGTCACCTACATAGCAGGAAGTTGCACCGAGGTGGATGATACCCTTTGCTGTCGGACACTGAACGCCGTAAGCATAAACGTGGCTCATTACGTCGTGACGAACCTCTTTCTCACGGGCTTCGGCAACTTCGTAGTTGATGTCATCCTGATGTGCCTTAAGTTCATCAATCTGCTCCCTGGTAATGTTAAGACCCAGCTCATGCTCAGTTTCAGCGAGAGCTATCCAGAGCTTTCTCCATGTACGGAACTTGTTGTCCTGTGAGAAAATGTACTGCATCTCCTCTGAAGCGTAACGACCTGTCAGTGGGCTGGTGTAACGATTGTGTTCTGCCATCTTGATCTCCTTTTAATAAATCATAAATGAATGATGATTCGGATTATAAATAAACCCGCAACATTTAAAAATATATACTATTTTTTTCCGGCTGTCGAATCCATATTAACATGTTCAATTAAAAAAGCAGCTTCGGATGTAATCCGAAACCACTATGTTTTTATTTATGCCAGAACATCCTGCATGGAATAAAGTCCTGCAGCCTTTCCGTTAAGGAACTTAGCGGCGTTGAGAGCGCCGTTTGCGAAAATGTTTCTGGAATAAGCTGTGTGATTGAAGGTGATGACTTCGTCTTCACCGGCAAAAATTATGTCATGAACGCCGGCGATGGTTCCGCCACGAACGGCACTTACACCGATTTCGTCATGAGGGCGGGCCTCACGGCGACCTGAACGGTCATAAACATAATCCAGTTTGTTATCAAGAGCCTCATTTACAGCATCGGCAAGGGCAATGGCTGTACCTGAAGGAGCATCTGCCTTTCTTCTGTGATGCTGCTCTACTATATCGATGTCAAAGCCTTTCTCATAAAGCTTCCTGGCAGCTTCCTTTACAAGTGAAAGAAGAAGGTTTACACCGATGGACATATTGGCGCTTCTAAGTATTGGAGCCTTATTTGAGATTTCCTTTACACGGGCAAGCTGCTCCTCTGAAAGACCTGTTGTGCACTGAACGCAGGGTTTTCCGGTCTTTTCTACATAGTCAAGGAGTCCGTTAATGGCAGGTGCCACTGAGAAATCTATGATCACATCAAATTCCTCTTTTACCTTATCAAAGCTGCTGTATACAGGGAAGCCAAAAGACGGATCGTCGAGACGATCCTCACGATCCACACCGGCTACTACCTCTATATCATCCATAGCCTTTGCACAATTTGCAACATTTCTACCCATAACGCCCATGGCACCAAAAACTAAAACTTTAGTCATTTTTTCTCCTTTCAGCTATATCCAAAAACATATTGACATGTATTCAGATATTGAATTTGCAAGACACCTGACAGCCGGATATTTCTCCACTATCAAATACTATTTTCAAAAACAGCGTATCAGTTAAGCCGGTGGACCATGGGGACGGAGTTAGTGGCACATTTTGTGATAAAATGGACCACTAACTCCGTCCCCATGGTCCACCGGCTGACTGTTGCAAAACAGCAGTGACCGAATCTAGCTTAGGATCACTGCTGTAAAAATTTCATATTCCAATAAAATCAAAGGATACCGTATTTCTCCATCTCTTTCTTGAGAAGCTCCTTGGTTGCATCTGATGCCTCTGTAAGAGGAAGTCTCAGAGAACCGACCTTCTTTCCCTGAAGGTTCATGGCAGCCTTTACAGGAATAGGATTAACCTCTGCAAAAAGAGCCTTGATAAGAGAGAATGCCTTAAGCTGGGCATCAAGTGAGCCCTTAACATCTCCGTCAAACCACTTCTGACAGATTTCATGAGTTTCTCTAGGTGCAACATTGGAAAGTACGGAAATAACTCCTGAACCGCCAAGCGCAAGAAGAGGAACAACCTCATCGTCATCACCTGAATAAAGTGAAAAATCCTCGTCCACAAGAGTCATGAGCTTTGTACTCATCTCAATGTTTCCTGTTGCATCCTTAACACCAACTATATTCTTTACATTGTTGTAAAGATAAGCCATGGTCTCCGGCTGTATGGTAACACCCGTTCTTGAAGGAATGTTGTAAAGGATACAGGGAATGCTGATGCTGTCAGCGATAGCTGTAAAGTGCTTGATAAGACCGTTCTGTGTAGCCTTGTTGTAATAAGGTGTAACCAGAAGAACTCCATCAGCTCCATCCTTTTCAGCCTGCTTTGAAAGCTCTATGGCTGTTGCTGTACAATTACTGCCGGTGCCTGCAATAACCGGAATACGATGAGCAACTTTTTCTATAATGAAACGTACAACGTCCATATGCTCTTTTTCTGACATTGTAGAAGCCTCACCTGTGGTACCGCATGCGATGATGGCATCTGTGCCGCCTTCAACCTGCTCTTCGATGAGCTCTGCCAGTTTATCGTAATTTACTGAACCATCCTCATGAAATGGAGTAATGAGAGCTACTCCTGCTCCTTTAAATATGGCCATAATAACCTCCGATTTTTAGGGTTTTAAACACTAAACTCAGCCTATTATACAACACTAAATAAAAACAAGCGACAGAAAATCTGCCGCTTGCCATAATTTTTATTTATTTCAGAGATACAAAGACAGGATGTCGTTTAAATTCGATTCATTACGGAAATCAGTGCCCCACTCTTTCCAAAATAGGTTTCGCAAGGCGGCGTCCCAATCATACGAATGAGGATCAGCTGTTCTTACGAGCGATACCTGCTCTCTTTCTGAGGGTAGGATCAAGAATCTTCTTACGGATACGGAGGTTCTCAGGAGTTACTTCGAGAAGCTCGTCTGTATCGATGAAGTCGATGCACTGCTCAAGAGACATTATCTTCTTCGGTGTAAGCTTGAGAGCTTCGTCGGAAGATGATGTACGGGTATTGGTAAGGTGCTTAGTCTTGCAGACATTAAGCTCGATATCCTCGGACTTGGGTGACTGACCGATGACCATACCTGAATATACCTTCTCGCCTGGTCCTATGAAAAGAGTTCCTCTTGCCTGAGCCTGGAAAAGACCGTAAGTTACAGCCTCACCGTTCTCGAATGCGATAAGTGAACCCTGGTGGCGATATGAAAGCTCACCTCTGAACTCGCCGTAACCGTCAAACTCAGTGTTGAGGATACCATTACCCTTTGTATCTGTCATGAACTCGCCTCTGTAACCGATAAGACCTCTTGAAGGAATATCGAACTCAAGACGTGTGTAGCCTGTTGCAAGAGGGCTCATACCGTTGAGAACACCCTTACGCTGTGTAAGCTTCTGGATAACAGTACCGGTGCAGTCATCGGGAACATCGATGTATGCGATCTCCATAGGCTCCATCTTCTTGCCCTGCTCATTGGTCTTGAAGATAACCTCTGCCTTTGAAACGGCAAACTCGAAGCCCTCACGACGCATAGTCTCGATAAGAACAGAAAGATGAAGCTCTCCACGTCCTGATACCTTCAATGTATCTGCAGAGTCTGTATCCTCTACGCGAAGTGAAACGTCTGTCTGAAGCTCACGCATGAGACGGTCTCTGATATGTCTTGATGTAACGAACTTTCCTTCCTGACCTGCAAGAGGAGAGTCATTAACGATGAAATCCATGGAAATAGTCGGCTCAGTGATCTTCTGGAAAGGAATAGCCTCAGCCTCACCGGTTACAACAGTATCTCCTACATGAAGATCTTCAATTCCGGAAATAGCAACTATCTCACCGCAGGAAGCTTCCTGAACATCAACTCTCTTAAGTCCGTCAAAGGTATAAAGCTTTGTGATTCTTACCTTTGTCTTCTTGTCATGATCATGGTGGTTAACTACAAACGCTTCCTGATTGAGCTTAAGTGAACCATTCTCGATCTTACCGATACCGATACGTCCGACGAACTCATTGTAGTCAATAGTAGAAACCAGCATCTGAGTATCAGCTTCCGCATCTCCCTCAGGAGCAGGAATATAATCAATGATAGCCTGGAAAAGAGGCTCCATATCCTTCTCTTCGTCATCAAGCTTAGCCTTTGCGAAACCTTCCTTTGAGGAAGCGTAAAGGAACGGACAGTCAAGCTGCTCGTCGGAAGCATTGAGATCCATCATAAGCTCCAGAACTTCATCCTCTACCTCTGTAGGACGTGCCTGTGGCTTATCGATCTTGTTGATAACACAAAGTACTGGAAGTCTGAGATCCAGAGCCTTCTGAAGTACAAATCTTGTCTGAGGCATAGGTCCTTCAAATGCATCAACAAGGAGAATTGCGCCATCAACCATCTTTAAGATACGCTCAACCTCACCACCGAAATCTGCGTGGCCCGGAGTATCAATGATATTGATCTTGGTATCCTTATACGTAACCGCTGTGTTCTTGGAAAGGATGGTGATACCTCTCTCACGCTCAAGAGGGTTGGAATCCATTACACGGATACCTACATCCTGGTTGTCACGGAATACACCTGACTGCTTTAAAAGTTCATCTACCAGAGTCGTTTTACCGTGATCGACGTGGGCGATGATAGCGACGTTACGAATATTTTCTCTCTTCTGCTTCATTCTATTACCTCAGATATTACATTAAGGAAGTATTTACTTCTCATTACAAAAAAATCTTAGGCATTATACCACCGGGATTTCTCGATTGCAAGTGTTATACTGCCTCCGGATATCTCCTGTATGTGATTTTGAAACGGGACAAGCTTAAGTTCAGGCACAAGCCAGGTCATTTTAACATTATTCCCATACTCAGCCTCCGCTTCGGTAATGCCGGTGGTCTCCGTGAAATATTTAATTTTTCCTACCAATGTATATGGAATCTCAGCTTCTGCCCTGTAACCTTCCACTGCCGAAAGGACCACAGCGCTGTCAATGGCAGCCTTTGCGGCATTGGTGTAGCTTCTGACCAGTCCACCGGTACCGAGAAGTGTTCCGCCGAAATAACGGGTCACTATCATCAGCGCATCATGTATGTCCTGTCCCTTCAGGACATTAAGGATAGGCATGCCTGCTGTCTGTGAAGGCTCGCCGTCATCCGACTGTTTCATGATCTCATAATTGTCGCCAATGACGTAAGCATAGCAATGATGTCTTGCATCATAATATTTCTTTCTTACAGCATTGATATGTTCCTGGGCTTCTTCCTCAGACTTAATGGGAAACACCTCGCCTATAAAGCGGGACTTCTTCTCCTCATATTCGCCTGTTGCGTAATCTTTGATATATTTCATAAATTCAGGTGTATAAATCTTTTGTCAATGTTTCTGTAATACCCGCTTCACAGGGGCTCAGGGATTTGATCCGGGGAGCTCATCCCTCACAAATCAATGCAGCCCCCGCATCAGTCTACTATTACTACCGGGGCTTCTATGCCACCGGAGGAACCACCGCCTGAACCACCACTTGGTCCACCGCTCGGTCCAAACTCTCTGGTCTCAGCCTGTGTTTCCACAGTTACCGGAATTTCAAACGTGATCGGCAGCTGAGGGGTTGATGTACTGGATCTTCCGCCGTAACCATCATCAGTACCACGATCCTCATCATCAGGAATCTTAATGCTGCCTCCTCTGGTATGAAGCTCGCAATTATCCTTTGGCACTGTGCCCTCGGCAAAGTACTCTGTTATCACGGCACTGCCGCGGAAATCATTGTAACAGCCCCGGGAAGGAAGCATTCCTGACTTACGGCATACCTTTTCCTGAACGATGCCATCCGGCTGCTCAAAACCGATATCCGGCAGTCCTTCGTGAACTCTCTCCATGATCTTTCGCCAGATGTCCTTATGGAAACCGGAGCCTCCGTTGTACTCACCGCTTGCATTGTCAATGAGGGGCTGGTTTTCGTCACAGCCTCCCCAGACACCACCTATAAAATAAGGTGAGAATCCTACAAACCAGATGTCCACATCCTTTGTGGTGGTACCTGATTTTCCCGCAAGACTCATTCCGTCAAAATGAGCTCTTGTAGAGGTAGAGTTTACATTTATGGAACCGGAAAATGCTCTGTTCGGAAGCATTGACTGGCTCATGGCATCTGTCAAAAGGAAGGCCGTAGTGGCTTTCATGGCCTGCACCGGTTCATCCAGAGTTGTATCTATGATGACATTACCGTTCTGATCTATGATCCTGGTGAAAAACTTTGCTTTGTTGAACTTTCCTCCATTTGCTATGGTCGCATAAGCCTGGGTCAGTTCGAGGTTTGTTACACCGTTTGTAATACCGCCCAGAGCAAGTGCCGGATTCTCATCTTCGTCAACAAGAGAGGTGATTCCCAGACTCTCGGCATACTGACGGCCCTTATGAGGGTCCAGCTGCTCCATGAGGCAGCGTACCGCAACGATATTGAGAGAGTAAATGATTCCGTCCCTTATGGTCTGATAACCCAGAAAACCCTTGCTGTACCAGTTTTTAAAGGTTTTTGCGCCTAATGTATATTCACCGTCATAAAAACTTGTGGCAAGTGTGGCGCCGTAAAGATCTATGGCCGGAGCAAAGCTGGATATAACCTTGAAGGTGGATCCCGGCTGTCTCAAGGTGTTGGTGGCTCTGTTAAGTGACAATGAGAACAGCTTTTCTCCGCGTCCTCCGTTTACAGCCTTCACCTGACCTGTGTGAGGATCCATCAGAACAAAGGATACCTGAGGCTCCAGAGTTGTGAAAAAGCGTTCACCCATCTCCACATCAGTATCCGTCAAAAGCTCCGCCTTATATTCACTTATATAATTCTTTGCGGACTCCTCAGACTTAAACAGACCGTTAAAAGAAATGCCTCTTACTTCTTTTATATAATGAAGAAGGTCTCTTTCCGAATAGTTGACTATCGTACCGTCTTCATGTTTTACAGTGTATCGCCAGGTGATGGAATATTTTGCGGTATCATAGTTTTCGGGATCATTGACCTCCTCATCAACTATCTTCTGAAGCCTCGGATCCTGAGTGGAATAAATGCTTAATCCTCCGGAATACAGAAGATCTGTGGCCTCTTCCTTTGTGTAGCCCAATCTGTCCTGCAACTCCTGAACAACCTGCTCTGTAAGCTCATCAACAAAATATGAATATGGCTCCTCTACCTGTGAGGATTTCTGAGTGTCTACGTCCTTTATGCGGGCATAAACATCATCCGCCTTTGCCTCATTATACTGAGCCTCTGTAATATAGCCCTGCTCAAGCATGTTGGAGAGGACCTGGGCACGTCTTGCGGCATTGGCCTTTGGATGCGTGATGGGGTTAAGGCCCGAAGGATTCTTCGTGATGGCGGCTATAACGGCACATTCGGAAAGGGTCAGAGTATTAACCTCCTTATTAAAGTAACGCCTTGCAGCAACCTTGACTCCGAGAGTGTTTGCACCAAGGTTTATGGTGTTCAGGTACTCGGTGATAATGCTTTGCTTAAGCTCTTCCTTCGTCATGTTAGGCTGATTCTCAAGCTCGAGGGCCAGATACTGCTCCTGGAACTTACGGACATACTTTTCAAAGGCACCCTCATTGAGACCGCCGCCGAAAACATTATTCTTGATAAGCTGCTGGGTAATGGTTGATCCGCCGCCGGCTGAGGAATCGTCGGAAACAACACCTCTTACGGCACGGAGTATGGATTTAATGTCTATTCCGTTATGTTCCCAGAAACGCTCGTCCTCTATGGCAACGAAAGCATTGATCAGATCCTGGGGAAGCTGCTCATACTTTACCCTCTCACGGTTAGAACCCTCCTGTACAAGGGTTGCGGTAACATTGCCCTCCGTGTCATAAACCTTGGAGGCATAGGCTGTGGGGCCCACATGAATGGTCTTAAGATCCGGTGCAGAATCCAGAACGCCTCTGAACATACCAAAGCCGAAGGCTGCGGCGATGATACTGCCGAATACTGCTCCGATAAGAAGACTCATCTGAAAGAAGTGAGTGATACGGTTTCCTATCTTACCTTTGGTATCATCCAGCGCGTCCAGTGTTTTATCTATATTGTATCTGGTGTAATTTGTCATTTATTTCCTGCCTGAAATGCCTGAGCATCTTAAATTTGTATATCTGTATGCTTTACGCAAAATAAAACAATTTAATTATACAAGTCTGAACAGACCTATGCAATGAAGCAGGACTTACAAATATATTTCACTTAAAAAGTAACAGTTCAGTCGGTGGACCAGTGGGACGGGGTTGGTGGTCCACCGACTGAACTGTTACCTTAAAAAAACAAAAGTCAGAGCCGGAGGACATCCGGCTCTGACCTGCTTTTACGTTAAGCTGAACTTTTTTTTGAACTCAGTTCACAAGTGTCTTGATGTAGTCTGCGATTTTCTCATCCTTGCAGTTTGCGAAGAAGAGTTCCTTGAATTTCTCACCCTGGAATGCGCCCTTTACAAGCTCAGGATCAAGTTCCTTCAAAACTTCTACGAGGTCCTGTCTCAGGGTGTGCCTGCGAACTTCGTCAAGGATCTTCTTGTTTCTCTGCTCGGGCTCACGTCTCTCTGGTGGGTATCCGCCTCCAAAGGGCTGTGAGAAGAGCTTCTCAAAAATGTAAACGAGGTTCAGGTCTCCGCCCCAGCCGAACTTAAGTGCGAAAGGAAGGGCAACAGCATTACCATCGTTGATCTGTGCAAATGTAAATGCATCCAGCGGATCCTCTACATGTCCGCAGATAACGCCCGGGAATGAGTTAAGTGCAAGCATTGCGCCCTCGCCTGTTCCGCAGCCTGTTACGACAAAATCTGCCGCACCGCTGTTGAGAAGTACAGCTGCAAGGATTCCGTTCTGAACATAGGTGAGCTGTGCTTTGTCTTCAGCACTGTACATACCATAGTTGTCTACTGTGTAGCCCTTCTCGTCTGCTACTTTCTTGAGAGAGCTGTAGATCATGGCATTTTTTCCTGCTTGAGAGTTCTCATTGATTAACGCGATTCTCATTATATTTCTCCTTAATTGCAAAAAAAGTTAACCGTTTTACTAAAAATCATTCTAAATCACTTTGTCGGCAATTACAAGAGCTTATCACAAGATTGTATGACAATATGCATCGGTATAGTCGAACCATAATAGCCGGAATCGAAGGTCATTAAAACCCAGCTAAAACCGCTGGGGACGGTTCTCGCCGGTGAGAACCGTCCCCGGTGGTTTTACGGCATATCTGTCACACTCCTTCCCCGTTCCAGTCAGGGATGAAGCTATCCTTTGCAACGCTTCCATCCTGTATGAAGGCGCGGGTCACGCCTTTTTCCATGGCATAATTTATGAGACGTTCATATTCACGGTGGGTTACTTTTCTGTTTATCTCGGGATATTTTTCCAGGCGTTCGAAGGGAGTGAACTGGTGCATGAGGCTAAGGTAAACATTGTCACCGTAGGTGTCGTAAACGTAGTCCACTACAGCCTTTCCGTTTTTTACCATTCCGGGCATCAGGAGGTGTCGGACTATTACGCCTTTTTGCATGATTCCGCTATCGTCAAATGCCGGTTCCGGGCACTGTCTCACCATCTCGGCAAGGCTTTCTTTCGCTCTTTCAGGATAATCCCCGGCGCCGGAAAACTTCTTTGCTTTTTCAGAGTCCATATACTTGAAATCGTCAAGGTAAATATCGGCGAGACCGTCCAGCATATTGATAAGCTCCTTTGTCTCGTAACCGGAGCAGTTTATCACGTAAGGGATTTTAAGCCCCTGATCTCTTGCGGAAATCATGGCTTCCCTGATTTCCGGAATGTAATGATCCGGAGTTACCAGATTAATGTTGTTGGCGCCTTTTTCTTCAAGCTCCAGAAAGATTTCCGAAAGGCGACCAATGCTTACTCTTTTGCCGTTCTCACCATGGCTCAGCTCATAGTTCTGGCAGAAGACGCATTTAAGCGTACAGCCCGAAAAGAATACCGTGCCTGAGCCTTTGGTTCCTGAGATGCAAGGCTCCTCCCAGAAATGAAGTGCCGCTCTCGCAACATATATATCTGATGAAACTCCGCAGACACCGGTTTTTCCGGTGTTTCTTTCCGCTCCGCACTTTCTCGGGCAGAGTTCGCAGTGCTCCAACATCGGGTGAGTTGAATGAATATCTCTTAGTTCTTTTTCTTTTGTAATAACAGGTTTATTCATTTTCTATGACCACTTTATTTGTCCACAAGATTCTATACCGGTATTATCCGGACACGATTTATTATCCGTTGTATCGACTGTTCATGATACTAAGTAATCCACCGGGGACGGTTCTCGCCAGCGAGAACCGTCCCCGGTGGATTTACCGGTGGATTAAATTTCACTTTCGGAAGTTAGCGTTTTTCCTGTTCTCTTCCGCGTTCTTTCTGGCCTGTTCGGATTTCGGCATGGAATCAATGCGGGCCTTCTCCTTCTGAAGCTCCTGAGCCTTTCGCTTCTCATCCTCCAGATGAATCTCGTCTTCAGTGAGAACTCCGATCTTCAGATCGTTTTCATTATCATACCACTCAAGGAAGCTGTGCTTCACATGCTGACGCTTGAAGCCAAGGATCTTGTTCAGACTTATGTTCTCCATGGCGCTGAAGATGTTTCGTTCAACGTACGGATTAGTCTCCTTAAGTTTTTCTATGAGATGCTTGGTTTCAAGCCGCTTTGAGCTGGTCTGTCCGTCGGTGTGACAGGTGGAGCAGGTGGCTGTGAAATGGCAGGCACACTGTATAAAGTTAAGGTGATTGTAGTCCCGCCAATGCTTTATTTCCGCCTCATGCACGAGGTATAAAGGCCTGATGAGCTCCATCCCCGGGAAATTGGTGGAGTGAAGCTTCGGCATCATGGCCTCATACTGCCCGGCGTAAAGCATTCCCATGAGAATGGTTTCAATCACGTCATCAAAGTGATGTCCGAGAGCTATCTTGTTGCAGCCCAGCTTCCGGGCTTCTTTATAAAGATATCCCCTTCTCATGCGGGCACAGACATAGCAGGGTGACTTTGGAATGTTGTAAACCGAATCAAATATGTTTGTTTCAAAAATAGTGAGAGGAATGCCCATTAGCTCAGCATTTCTCTCTATGATCTTACGGTTCGCCTCGTTGTAGCCGGGATCCATGCAAAGGTACACAACCTCAAAAGGAAGCTTGTTGTGACGCTTAAGCTCCTGAAAAAGCTTAGCCATAAGCATCGAATCCTTGCCGCCGGAAATGCAGACAGCAATCTTGTCTCCCTCTTCCACCAGGTTGTAATCGCAGATGGCTTTCACAAACATGCCGTAAATGTTTCGTTTAAACTTCTTTCTGAGAGATTTCTCGATATCTTCCCTTCTCTGGTCTGAGTCAAGATCTCTCTGTATCTGACGGAGCACCCACTTACCGTAACCTCCCTGAAGGCTGTAGGCTTCATAGCCCTGCTCCGAAAGATTGTCAGCAGCTGCAAGAGAAAGTTCGCCATACTTACAGTAAAGAACAACCTTTTTGTCCTTAGGAATGGCATGTTTCTTATCCGCTATTTCCACAAGATCCACTCTCATGGCGTCAGGCATCTTTCCTGTTATGAAATCCTGTTCCTCCCGGACATCTATAAGGGTATAGCTCTCCCTTGGCCAGGTTTCAAATTCATCTATAGTTATCTCTCTG
>JAILDF010000008.1 GCA_024689585.1 Oribacterium sp. | reverse complement strand
GTCTTAACGAATTGATTCTGAACGGTGACATTGACCTTGCTTTATATAATCAGCCCGATGACAATCCTAACATTGAGACCGAGATAATAAGCCGCGAGGAGATGGTTCTGGTGATGTCTCCGGATAATCCTCTGTGTGAACTGGCTTATCCCATGGAGGGATGTCGGTATCCACACCTGGATCTGAAGCTTCTTGAGGAAAAGGGTCAGGGTGTAATAATGCAGAATCCCAATCAGCGTACAAGAACTATAGTAGACAGGCTTTTCAGACAGCACCATATAACTCCGAATATCATTTTGGAGACCAGTAATATCCGAGCCGAGGCGGAGCTTGCCTCAAGGAATTACGGTGTCTGCTTCATCACAGAGACTCACCTTAAGCACATGAAGCTTGACAAGCCCCTGAAGTATTTTTCTGTGGGTGACCCTAGTACGCCAATCAATTTTGTTGCGGCGTATAGAAAGAACAGTTATCTGCCGTACCATGCGACGGAGTATATAAAGATTGTTAGGGACTTCACGTAATCTCAATCCGGACAGACAGACCAGAGGGGCATCCCTGATACACCGAGTCGCCTGCAGTGTATCAGGGATGCCCCTCTGGTCTGCCTTGATTGTATTTATATCAAGTATCTGACTGATCAAATCTATATCCTACTCCACGAACTGTTTTAAGATATATAGGGTTTTTCGGATCTGCTTCTATTTTGCTTCGTATGCGTTTCACATATACCGTGACGGTGTTTTCGTCTACCACTGCGCCGCTGTCGTCCCAGATCTGGCGGTAGAGTTGTTCTTTGGTGAAGACTTCGCCGGGATGTTCCATAAAGAAGCGGAAAAGGGCGGTTTCGCGGCCGGTGAAGTCAAGAGGTTCTCCGTCTTTCAGGCATTCCATCTTCAGGGTATCGACGCTGAAGGGTCCTGCTTTTAACTGGTTGACATTTACCTGGGCGTAAACCTGGGATCTTCGGATAAGAGCTTTCACATTTTGGATGAGAAGGGCCGTATGGAATGGTTTTGTGATATAGCTGTCGGCACCGTACAGAAGACCCGTCATCTGGTCGGTTTCATCTGATTTTCCGGACAGCATGAGAACCGGGGTCATGTCATTGGCCCCTCTCATTTGCCGAAGCACTTCATAACCTCCCACGTTTTCCATCATCACGTCCAGGATGATAAGACTGAATTTCTGCTCCTTCAGAAGCTGCAGGGCAATGCTTCCGTCGTGAGCTTCTGTCACACGCATCCCCTCCCGCTTCAATGCGGTACGTATCGCCATACGTATTGAAATCTCATCATCTACCACCAGTATGTTTTCATTAGCCATATAATGCTCCTGTAATAAGTGTTTGCTAAATAAATCCGGTGATATAACCGGATTTTCAAAGGAATTTAGTTTATCCACTGATAAAACAAGTGCAATGCGCTGCATAAATCCCAGATTACTCCCGGTATGGAATGCCATGCATACCGCTTGTATTTTAACATCATATCACATGATCAGGATTTTTCACATTACGGAAAAAAGGAGCTTCCGCATTCAGCAGAAGCTCCGATTATTTATAGTTTCTATTATGAAATTATGCTGCCTTCTTCTTTGAAACAAGAGGCTTAACAAAGGGATATACAAGCATGATCACACAAGCTGCTACAATTACGAATGTGATAGGCTTTGAGAATATAGCAATGATACTTCCATTCGTAAGTGTATATGCCCTACGGAAGTTAGACTCACACATCTGTCCAAGTACGAGACCCAGAACAAGTGCTGCTGAGTTGTATTTAAGCTTTGAGAACAGATATCCGATGATACCTGCACCTACCATGAGAACAACGTCACCTGTGTTGTTGTTTGTGGCATATGCACCGATGGTTGCAAGGATAACGATAACCGGTCCAAGAATTGAATACGGAACGGAAAGGATCTTTGCGAATACCCTCGCAATACCCATGGAAACAATTACCATTACGATATTGGTAACGAACATTGATGCAAATACTGACGCAAGGTACTCAGGCTGCTGCTTGATAAGAAGCGGTCCTACCTGCACGCCCTGGATAACGAGGGCTGTCATCATGATGGCAGCTGCATTACCGCCAGGGATACCAAGTGAAAGAAGAGGGACCATGGCACCACCGGTAGCACCGTTGTTGGCTGCCTCGGAAGCTACGATACCGTCAGGAATACCTGTACCCAGAAGTTCAGGATGCTTTGAAACCTTCTTCTCAATTGCATATGAAAGGAAGGAAGCAATGGTTGCGCCGGCACCCGGAAGGATACCTACTACTGTACCAAGTATTGAAGCACGGATCATTGTCCATTTTGTATCCCAAAGCTCCTTGAATGAAGGGAGCTTTGCGGATGTATCTCCGTCCTTTGTGGTAGAATCCTTCTCCACATCGATCTTCTTCTGCTTGTTTGTCTGCTTAAGAACCTCAGTTACGGCAAAGAGACCGATCATAACAGGGATCATCTCGATACCTCCAAGGAGTGTTGAGCTTCCGAAAGTGAAACGGGCGATACCAAGCATAGGATCCATACCGATACATGCAAGTAAAAGTCCGATACATCCTGAAATAAGAGTCTTAACGATATTGTCACTGTCAAGACATGAAAGAACTGAAAGTCCGAGGAAAGATACTGCGAAAAGCTCTGAAGGTCCGAACTTAAGAGCTACTGCTGCAAGCTGCGGAGAAATAAGAGCCATGGCGAAGGCTGCTACAAGTCCGCCGAAGGCAGATGCGATAAGTGAATATCCCAGAGCCTTACCTGCCTCACCTCTCTGAGCCATGGGGTAACCGTCGAAGGTTGTAGGCGCAGATGAAGGAGTTCCCGGAATCTTGAAGAGAATTGCTGTGATTCCGCCGCCGGTGATAGATGCGCAGTAAACAGATACAAGGAATGCGATAGCAACGATTGGCTTCATCGCATATGCAAATGGCAGTGCAAGAGCAACCGCCATGGATGCTGAAACGCCCGGCATTGCTCCGAAGATAACGCCGATGATGGTACCACCTACGATAAAGAGGAAGGTAGCAGGCGCAAATACTATAGAAAATCCTGTTACAATTAAATCAAACATACTCTTATCTCCTCCTTAGAACGGTAATATCTTTTCAAATGTAAGTGCAAGTTCACGGAAGAAACCTGTTCCTCTTGGAAGCATGATGTCAAGAGCACCCTGGAAAAGAATATAAATAACGATGGTGATAAGAACTGAAATAATTGCAAGCTTAGGGATATTATCTGCCTTAAGCAGGATTCCGTAACCGATAAGGAACAGAATACATGCTGGAACAAATCCGATGGTAGGAAGAACCAGTGCAAGGATCGCAACTGCTATCATACCGATAAAAAGCTTGCTCTTAAAGAAACCTGCAACATCGATGTCTGATGTAACAGTCTTTCCATCTGCCTTCATCTTCTTAAGTGAAGTAACGATATTTACTACTGAAAGAACTATCATGATGGCGAGAATGATCTGAGGCCAGAATGCTGCACCAAGCTCTGTTGGTGACGCTGCCGCTGCGGGATCTGCACCGATCATTGCAAAAAGCCCTATACCGGCAATGATTAAAACTACTGAAAAAATGATATCCAAAATAAATCCCCCTTTTTGAAAATCGGGGAAACAATAACTTGTTCCCCCGACCAAACCTAACTCTTTACTCTAATATTTCTGAATTACTTAGCACCAAAGAGAGCATTGAGGTTCTCATAGTCTGAATCCCACTCAGCTGTGTAATCAGCTGTGTTGAGCCAGCCCTGTCTCTGATCAAGACCCTGCTGCTTGCAGAACTCCTGGAAAGAATCAGAAGCAACAGCCTTCTCAGCAGCTGCCTCAAATGCCTTTACAGCTGCATCAGGTGTTCCAGGGATGTAGAAGATACCACGTGCAGGACCATAAGTTGTCTCGTTGTTGATGTCAGCAGTTGTCTGGACATTCTCCCAACCTGCAAGTGTAAGGTGCTGGTCTGTACAAGCTCCGATAACCTTCATGTCGCCTGACTCTACCATAGCAGAAACCTCAGCAGGACCCTCACATCCGAGATTGATGTGTCCGCCTACGATATCAGCATTGAGCTGTGAACCCTCTGTATAAGCAACAGGCTCAACCTCACCGTCAAATGCACCCTGTACGCAGGCTGCATCAAGACCTGTGATAGTCATAACACCACACTTTACAGAACCGGGATTTGCCTTAAGGTACTCCTTAAGCTCTTCCATGTTGTTGTATGGCTCATCCTTACCTGCTACGAATACGTTAACGTCATGTACGAGCTGGCAAAGAGGCTTGATTGAACCGTAAACATCGAAATCTGTAGCGCCTGTGATCTGAGCGAGCATAGGTGACTGTGTGCAGAGGAGATATGTATATCCGTCTGCCGGCTGTGAAGATGCGAACTGAACACCTGTAACTCCGCCTGCTCCTGACTTGTTGTTTACAACAACCTTAACACCGATCTCACTCTCAAGAGCTGTAGCGAATGCTCTGAGTGTAGTATCAGCTCCACCACCTGTTCCCCAAGGGCAAACGATTTCAATGTTGCGCTCCCAGGTCCAGTCGCTTGCAGCAGCATCGGCAGCCGCAGCATCACCGGCTGCAGCAGTCTCTGTCTTGGCATCTCCGCCTGCAGCCTTAGTCTCAGGTGCTGTAGATGAACCACAACCTGTAAGAACTGCCATTGACATAGCCGCAAGAATTGCGACAGTACCTAAAAATGATTTTTTCATAATAGAACTTCTCCTTTCGTTCTTTAACCTATGGGCACATTATATTTTTCATTGCATTTGAAGGCAATATTTTGGGCACATTTAACAATGACAGTTTTGTCATAAAACTAACCGACAAGCGGTCGGACATCCATTTAAAACCGAGGCGCTTCTTCGGAAAAATCAGCTTAACGGTTTTAAATGGATACCCGACCGCTTGTATCAACTATTTTCTGCCGGTATTACTCCCCTGTTGCTCCGGGAAGGTTTAACGGGTCTGATGATATGAGCTGACTCAGCTCTTTATAGAAGTCTTCAAAAGTCACATGACGGTCAAAATAACCATTGTTGAGATACCATTCAAACTCGATCATCTTTTCTTCACTTGTGAGTATGAGTCTTATTTCCGGATTAAGACTCCTTATGATGTTCAGGGTTTCCACTCCGTTCATTATAGGTGTGTGATAAGACGATATGACCATACCGAAATAATCCATATTTCTCTGTATGATCGATATTACAGCTGCCGGATGATCAAAATATTCAATCAGATATTTACTTCCCCTGAATATCTCTTCAATCCTTTTCAGATCCATACGTTTGTCATAAATGATCGCTATACGCCTTATGGTCGATAACCTGCTCAGGGATCTTGCCTGTACGTTTTCTTTTATTGGAAAATGAATGGTGAAGGTTGTGCCTTTACTGCTGCTCTTAACATTCATCCTTCCGCCCATTGACGTAACTGTATTCCTCACCACCGAAAGTCCAAGTCCGGTGCCTTGCCTGCTGCCCTTGGTTGTATAGAATGGCTCGTAAATCCTCTCTATTATCTCATTTGGGATTCCGCAGCCTGTATCCGACACCGTGAGCACAGCTTCATCTGCTTCTTTTTTCAGAGTCACTTTGAGAATTCTCTCCTCGGAATTCTCCATGGCATCAAAGGCATTTTTACTGAGATTAAGCAATATATGTTCAATGCTTCCGTTTCTTCCGTAGAGATGAATGTCTTCGTCTGTGATCTCACTCTCAAATTTGATCTTGTGTGGAGTCAGACGTTTCACCATATTCACAGCTTTTTCTGTTTCATCCCTAAGATCCATAAAATTAAGCTTCGCACCGGTATCCTGTCTCGCAAAGCTGAGCAGGTCCGTAGATAACTGCTTTGCCTGGTCAAGAGATGTAGACATTTGCCTCAAGAGCTCGTGGTTTTCTTCCGAAATGTCAGGGTCCGACTCAAGAAGATCCACATAAACCATTACCGGCGTAAGGAAATTATTGAACTCATGGGCTATATGACTGGACATCATACCGAGAGACTGTATCCTTTGATAGTTGCGGATCTCATCGCTTTGCTTCTGGATCATCTCCATTCCGCTGTTTATTTCCCGAAGATAGCTTATCTCTCTGTTCTGCCTCAGGATGTTCATGACCACTGCGGTTCCTATTATGGCTATCATGAACATGAGAAGTGTGATAACAAGAAAAATAGAAATAAACTGATTTAAAGGCTGGGAAAGAACCTCCATGGGAAGAATGGCAGTCACCGTCCACTCTTCATTCTGGATATACAGTTTAGTAAAAGCTCCTATTACTATTTCAGGATTTATGATTTCATTTTCTCTCGTATAAATGTTAATGACATCAAAGCCTTCAGCCTCCCTTTTCTGATAATTGTTCCATCGGAACATATCATCAAAAGCATTGGGGTCACCCGTAGTGTTCTCATATATGGACTGAAAACCGTTGGTTCCTATCTCCTCATTTACAGGATGCATGATTATGGTGTTATCTGTATCTTTTATGTAAATATATCCTCCACCATTTATACGCACAGGTTTAATGATCCTGTTGTAGATTTCATTTAAATCCAAAGCATAAACAGCGGTATAGGGATTGCCGGAAACACGTATGGATTTTTTTATGTATAGAGCAAATTCGCCGTCCTTTGGATCATATGTTTTTCCGACAATTTCCGCTCTGTAGTTTTTTTCAAGACTGTACTTTTTTGCTCCCAGGATGAGCCGATCCTCACGATATGTATCCTTTCCTCCAGGCATAACCATATCCACTATTTTGTAGTTCTTATCCATAAGAACATATCCCTTGTACAATGGAAAACTGTCATCAAGAAGGTATTTATTTCTTTCATGTACTTCAGAAAGCTCGTCATATTCTTTTGAAAAAGTTACATCTATTTTGTCTCTTTCCTGATTCAGGAAATTATTGAGATTGTCACCTACGATACGGGCTATGGAAAGAAGCTCGGTTTCCTGCTGCCTGATGAGCACACTGCTGTAAGTCTGGTAACTTCTGTAATCAACATACAGGATAACGATAATGAAGAAAAGCGCAAGGATGAGACAAAATCTTTGCACTATGTCCGTAAAAAAAATATTATTCTTATGAACTGCTCTGTTATTCATAAATATGCATTTCCCTTAAGTCTGATATGTTAATTATATACATTATATGTTGAGAAGTCGTAAAAACACAAATACCTGCCGGAATTTTTAGTGAGCCACATATTATTAAGGGATTTAAAAACAAACGCCCATGCGACTCGAGTTCACGTTTGCGGTCACATGTCCTTTTGGGCCAATTTAACGCCCGCGTGAAGACCTTATCGCAAATAAAAATAATCGAGCAGGAGGAAAAAATCCACCTGCCCGGCTTATTCGTTGTATTAAGTTGGAGTCTCGGGAGTTCTGTACCCCCTTCTTCGAATGAAAAAATCTGAAAACTCAGGCTGCCATAGCGATCAGCTTTTTGATCTCGCTGACCAACGCGTCTGTATACTCGGTTGTACTTGCATTTCCGCCGATGTCTCTTGTTGTGTGAACACCTGCGTTCATAACATTGCTGATT
>JAILDF010000311.1 GCA_024689585.1 Oribacterium sp. | reverse complement strand
TCTTACCGCATCTCCACCATGTTCAAAGACCTGGCTGTCAGGATTCACAAAGCTTGTGAAGTCATGGACTCCGCAGAGATACTCCGCAGCCTGCCGCATTTTTTCAATGTCTAAGGCATAGGTAAAGTTATAGGCATAGAGTCTTCCTATGGGCGAAGGTATCGGAGAGTTGTCCACTTTGTATTCGTAAACCTTTTCGTGAGGCTCAAACCTCGGATTAAACTCCGCCGGCACTTCCTCTGCTTTAACCACTCTTATGTCTTCCGGCAGAAAACTGTTGATAGCTGAGGGAAAGTTCTCCGTTGGGATGGTGGAGTCTGTGTCAAATACGGCAACATTACCCATGGCATGCACTCCGCTGTCCGTGCGGCTTGCGCCTGTAAGCTGAATGCTGTCGTCCTTCAGTGAATTTACATCCCCTTGGGAGTGCTTATCGGAGGCAAGAGAAGTGTCTGTGCCTGAACTCCGCTTCAGCAAATTCCCAATACCCCAAGTGAGCATCCCCTGAATAGTAGGCTTGTCACCTTCGGGCTTTTCCTTCGTGGGATTCTGGATCTGCCAACCTTTATAATTAGTTCCGTCATATGCAATTGTTAATTTGATTCGTCGTTTCATATGAGTGTTACAAATCTCGATCCAACCGCTCCCGCAAAATACAAAAACATCAGGAAGTACGCAATTCTGTCTCTTGCTTCATATTTCAGAGGTTTCATCTTGGTTCTGCCCTCGCCGCCGCGGTAGCATCTTGCTTCCATGGCCATGGCGAGATCATTGGCTCTTCTGAAGGCACCGATGAAAAGCGGTACCAGAATAGGAACCATGGCTTTTGCACGCTGAATGATGTTTCCCGATTCGAAATCCGCACCTCTTGCCTGCTGAGCCTTCATGATCTTGTCGGTTTCTTCTATAAGAATAGGAATGAATCTGAGTGCAATGGACATCATCATTGAAATCTCATGCACAGGTACGCCTATCTTCTTGAAGCCCCGGAGGCCCTTTTCCATTCCGTCTGTCAGCTGATTGGGCGTTGTTGTGAGGGTCATAAGTGATGAACCCATAACAAGGAGGATCAGTCTTATACCCATTTTCAGGGCGATGGTCAGACCTTCCTTTGAAATTTTCAGTATCCCAAGCTGGAACAGCGGCTCTCCCGGTGTCAGAAACAGGTTGAAGCTCACGGAAATGAGAAGCAGGATCAGGATGTTCTTAAGTCCCTTTGTCATAAACTTGAAGGGGACATTGCTTAGTTTAATGAGTATTCCCAGCACCACAGCTGCCACCGCATACATTGTCCAGCTGTCAACTACAAAAAGAGCAATCAGGAATACCAGTGTTCCCAGCAGCTTGACTCGAGGATCAAGTCTATGGATAACAGAGTCAACAGGATAATATTGTCCCAAAGTTATTTCTCTGATCATCTGTCTGCCTCCTTTCCGGAAGCATCGTTTTTATTCGATTTAACCGATTCATTATATCGTTTCCAGAGATCAATGATACAATCTGCCATTTCCGACACAGTATCCGGACGATCTTCAAAGCGAATGCCTACGTCCTTTAAATCATGAATGAGATAAGTCATCTGCGGAGCGCCCAGTCCCATGCCTTCCAGTTCCTTATATCTCTTGAAGATTTCCTCCGGCGTTCCCGCCATTTTAACCTCACCGTGATCCAGAACGATAACCTGGTCAGTGTATCTCGCCACATCATCCATAGAGTGGGAAACCAATATGATAGTCATGCCCACCTTGTCGTGAAGCTCTCTGATCTGCTTGAAAAGATCGTCTCTTCCGGCCGGGTCGAGTCCCGCAGTAGGCTCATCCAGTATCAGTACTTCCGGATGCATGGCCAGAACTCCGGCTATGGCAACTCTTCTCTTCTGTCCACCACTCAGTTCAAAGGGCGATTTTTTCCAGAATTTGCTGTCCAGACCGACCATCTTGAGAGCTTCCTCCGCTCTCTTTCTGGCTTCATCCTCGCTGAGTCCCTGGTTTTTGGGTCCGAACATAACGTCAGTTATAACATCAACCTCAAAAAGCTGGTACTCGGGGTACTGGAATACAAGTCCTATCTTGAATCTGAGCTGCTTCATATTGAAGTTGGCGTCATAGATGTTGATAAATCCTGTACCCTGGTCTGATTCATTCGAGTCATTGATAGAGGTTCCCTTTAGGGTGTCAGCATTAGCCCCATCCTTCTTCCCTTCATAACCTGAATTTTCGGAGGTGTTTTTCACATTGGAAACAGGCTCGGAGCCTTTATATACATTTTTAGAATTTTTGCCTGTTTTGATCAAGTCAGCATTGTCCCTGAAGTTTACCTCGATGACTCCCTCTGTGGCCTTCAAAAGCCCGTTGAGGTGCTGTGTTAATGTTGACTTGCCGGAACCTGTGTGGCCGATAAATCCAACTATTGATCCTCTCTGGACGTCAAATGACACATCCTTAAGGGCATAGCTCTCCATAGCCGTCCCCTTTTGATACACGTGATCCAGGTGGCTGACTCTGATTACAGGGTCTGTTATATCTATATGAAGGGGTTTACGTTTTACAAAGTTGGGCTCAAAATCCACCTGCTTCGGCAGGCACTTCTGAAGACAGCTGACCAGCTCTTCTCTGGTGAGGACCGAATCCGGTATGGGCATACCTGCCTTCTGTAATTTCCAGGCAAGCTCAGTGACCTCCGGCACGTCCATGCGGATCGCTTTGAGCTCTTCAACGTTTTTAAACACCTCTTTTGGGGTGCCGTCCATTACGATTTTGCCCTGGTCCATAACGATGATTCTGTCGGCGTCAACGGTCTCTTCCATATAGTGTGTGATCAGTATGATGGTTACTCCCTGGGTTTTGTTGAGCTCCTTTATGGTTCTGATTACTTCCGCACGTCCTGTGGGGTCAAGCATGGCTGTGGGCTCATCAAGCACTATGGTTTTCGGAATCATTGCCATGGTTCCCGCGATCGCCACTCTTTGCTTCTGGCCGCCGCTGAGTCTGTTGGGGGATTTCATCCTGTAGGCTGTCATTCCCACGGCCTCAAGGGCAGTATTTACCCTGTTCCAGATTTCCTCTGTAGGAATTCCGATATTTTCAGGTCCGAAACCTACGTCCTCTTCCACCACCGAGGCGATGATCTGGTTATCGGGATTCTGGAAAACCATTCCGGTCTCTTTTCTGATATCCCAAAGATCCTGTTCATTTTTTGTATCTTTAGAGCTGACTAAAAGTGTACCCTCAGACGGCAGATTCAGTCCATTGATGAGTTTTGCCAATGTTGACTTGCCGGAACCGTTGTGGCCCAGAACACACACAAAATCTCCTTCATCAATGGAAACATTAACCCCGTCAAGGGCTCTGGTGCTTTCCACAACCTTATCATTTTCATCGGTTCGTATGTAGTTATAGACCAGATTGATCGCTTCAATGATTTTCAATTTATTCACCCAGACTTGTTGACTGATAGCAGTCAACCATTTCAAAAAATATAGTTTTCAGCGTGTTTAGTATATTAAAAATAGGCATAAAATACAATGGCAGACCGTAAATGGCCTGCCATTAGTACATTAATATAAATTAGTGAATCCAATGTCCGTCGTCGGCTAACTGGTAGCTTCCAAGTACAGTGGTGCCTCTTGCCATCTGGCCGTAGTTATTGTCACTTGCACTCTTCTGAGGATAGAAATAATAGTACTGCTCATTTTCATATCCGTCCTTGATCATAACCCAGCCTGTTACCATCCTGCCTTCTGCATCAAAGAAATAGCTCTTTTCACCGATGGTTACCAGGTTGTTTCTGTACATAAGAC
>JAILDF010000124.1 GCA_024689585.1 Oribacterium sp. | reverse complement strand
CCGTCAAGATGAGGTGAATCCTTGTGCATGATGAAGAACTGGGAACCTGCTGAATTCGGGTTCATGGAGCGTGCCATGGAGATGACTCCGCGGGTGTGCTTCAGATCGTTCTTAACTCCGTTTGATGAAAACTCACCCTTGATTGACCAGCCAGGACCGCCCATGCCGGTTCCCTCTGGATCTCCGCCCTGGATCATAAATCCCGGAATGATTCTGTGGAAGGTAAGACCGTCATAAAAACCATCCTTAACAAGCTTTACAAAATTTTCTACGGTGATCGGTGCGATATCGGGATAAAGCTCGATCTTTATGTCCTTACCGTCATCCATTGTGATAGTAACTATAGGATTTGCCATAAATTATTCCTCTCATTCGATATACAAAAAGTCAAACAAAGCACCCGGATAAGATTTACGAGGGTACTCAGCAATATCTCGAAAATTTTTCAAAGCAATTCTCCAAAGATATTTAACAACTACTTGATTTTATCAATTATTCCCTGTTTGAACAATAGAAAAATAGCCGGTTAGATGTTCATCTGTGTGTCAGATATTAAGGCTCTAAAAACAGCGTTAATAGATGAGAGGGTGAAGAGCCTTAGTAAGAAATAAAGAATAAAAATTCCGGAATAAGATAGCTGAGTCTAACCTTGATGGTGTTAGCCAAATCTAACTTTGATGTTGACAGTTAGGCTTGCCTAACCTATAATTGAGTATGGTTAGGCAAGCCTAACTAAAGAAATAATTTTGGCTAAACAGGCTGAATCAAGGAGGTTCTAAAAAATGGATAAGGTTTATGTGGTTTACTGGACACAGTCAGGAAACACTCAGGAAATGGCTGAGGCTGTTGGAAAGGGTATTGAAGCTGCAGGAAAGACAGCGGAGGTTGTATCTGTATCTGATGTTTCTGCAGACGTGCTTAAGGATATGGCAGGCTTTGCTCTCGGATGCCCTGCAATGGGTGCTGAGGAGCTTGAGGAAAGTGAAATGGAGCCATTTGTAGCACAGGTCGAAGCATTTGCAAACGGAAAGCAGATCGGTCTTTTCGGCTCTTACGGCTGGGGCGATGGTGAGTGGATGCGCACCTGGGTCGAGCGTATGCAGAATGCCGGCGCAACAGTGGTTGGCGGAGAAGGCGTAATCGCAAACGAAGCACCTGATGAGGCTGCAAAGGCATCATGTGAGGAACTCGGCAAGAAGCTGGCTGCTATCTGATATAGGTCAATGATACGTGGGAGGCGATGCATCGACCTCCCATATTAAATAAGAACTGATTAGATGGATATCCGAACGTCAAAAAACATGCGTTTATAGAGGGGTACATGTATTTTGTAACAATATATACTTCGGGGGATAAAGGTAGAGTATAAAAAATAAAATTACGGAGGATCTATGGCAGACGAACTCAGTGAAAAAATATTGAAAAACTGCTCCCAGACACTTGCGGGATTAAAGACCGGATCGATCTTCAACATATCTGATATGCCGGTCAGTGTTTTGGAAGAGCAGATCTCTGAGCTAAACGAAAAGCTCAACAGTCTTGGCGTATTCATAGAGAGGGTCAGAAGCAAAAAGAATAATTCCCTTATATACGTCTATCGGAAAACTCAGCTTGGAAAAGATCTCTCAAACTCCGGAGCGATAAAAATTCTGAAGGATTTCGGTTATCCCGATGCAGAGGCATTGACGGACACTGCCCTGGAGAAAAAGGTAAAGTATCTTATGAAGCGCCTTTCCGATTACGACTGCTTTCCTCACGAAATCGGACTTTTTCTGGGGTTCCCGGTCAAAGACGTAGAAGAGTTCATCCGCCATGAAGGCAGAGACTGCCTGACCTGTGGCTTCTGGAAAGTCTACTGCGACGAAAAGAAAGCCCTGAACACCTTCCGCCGCTACCGCATTTGCGCCCGCATCTACGAGAGTGCTGCGGCACAAAAACGACCTATAGAGGATATGACCGTGGCAGCTTAACTGCCACCGGTTGCTATAATCCGGCGATCAAGCTCCTTTACCTGCTTTCTCGTCACAATAAATCAAAAATAACACCATTATTCATGTAGTGGTTTAAGTGAAGAAAAATCAGAGGATGGGTGACAAGGCTTGCGTATTGCTATCAAAATACTCAATGGAAGAATCACCATTATTTATGTAGTGGTTTAAGTGAAGAAAATGCAGGGGATGTGCGGCTAGGCTTGCGGGTTGAAAAGACATCCGGCTCTGTATGTACGGCACAGACGCACGCCAGTGCATCTGGGACGAACATACAGAGCCGGATGTCTTTTCAATCTCGTGGGCCGTCGCGCATCCCTTGATTTTTCTGGAGTAAATCATTATGTTAAAACTTCCTTTTTTGTGCTATGATATAAGGCAATAGGGCGCGTCCCGGGATTATTATGAAAAAAGAGGTACCATCTATCATGGCAGAAGAAATCAAGAACGAAAATGTTAAAACAGAAGCACAGAAGGCAGCAGAGAATGTTGCTGTCGACCTTGCAGTAACCGCTGAAGACGTAAAGGATCTTGCAGTTGCTGCCGCAGCTGAAATAAAGGAAAAAGCTACGGAAGCTGTAGAGACAGTAAAGAAGGCTGCTGAGGAGAAGATCCCATCCATGGATGACTTCAAGGATGAGCTTGAGGCATCATTCAAGAAGCATGCCAATGCAAAGCGCGTTGACATGAGCAAGTGGGAGAAGATTCTTGATGACTTCGAGAACAAGAAGACCATTCAGGTTGAGATCGCTGAAGCAGTCAAGAGCGGTGTTACCGCAACAGTTGACGGTCTCAGGGCGTTCATCCCTGCTTCAAAGCTTTCACTTAACTTCATCAAGGAAGAAGAGCTGAAGGACTGGATAGGAAAGAAGCTTAATGTTCGTGTTATCACAGCTGAGCCTGAGAACAACAAGCTTGTTCTTTCTGCAAGAGATGTTCTCCGGGAAGAGCAGGAGAAGGCTAAGGAAGAAAAGGCTGCAAAGATTCAGGTTGGTCTCGTGACAGAAGGTACTGTTAAGACCCTCAAGGATTACGGTGCATTTGTAGACCTTGGCGA
>JAILDF010000129.1 GCA_024689585.1 Oribacterium sp. | reverse complement strand
ATCAATACTCCGGACATCGAAAACTATCCGGGAATAGCACATATTTCAGGATTTGATTTTGCAACAGGACTTTACAATCAGGCAAAGGATCTGGGTGCAGACATCAGATTTGAAAGGGTAACAGGGATAATAACCGAAGGTAATGTCAAAAAGGTCATTACTTCACAAAATGAATATGAGTGTAAAGCTGTAATCCTCGCCACAGGAGCAAAGAATCGTCCTCTGGGACTTCCCAATGAGCAGGAACTTGTGGGAAAAGGTGTTTCATACTGCGCAACCTGCGACGGAATGTTCTATAGAAATAAAGTGGTAGCTGTAAACGGCGGCGGAAACACCGCCCTTGAGGATGCACAGTTCCTTTCCAATTACTGTGAGAAGGTATATGTGATCCACAGAAGAGATAAGTTCCGCGCGGATCAGAAGGAAGTTGAACGTTTAAAAGCAAAAGATAACGTAGAGTTCGTTCTGGACAGCACCATCACAAAGCTTAATGAAGATGCATCAGGTCTCGTATCACTTGAAGTGACAAATAAAAATACAGGTGATACAAGAACCATAGAAGTTTCAGGGCTGTTCGTAGCCATAGGTCAGGCTCCCGACAATACAGCATTTGAAAATGTGGCTTCCCTTGACGAAAAAGGTTATATAAAAGCCGGCGAAGACCTGAAAACCGGCACTGAAGGCATCTTTACAGCCGGAGATTGCCGGACCAAAACCGTGAGACAGCTTACAACCGCAGCTTCAGATGGTGCGGTGGCAGCATTGGCAGCATGCGGATATATTGATGCAATGTAATTTTTTATTCATTGTTAATCCTGATTCTTTATAAATATCTGAAAGGAGATAATTATGGCTAATATTTTTGAAATCAAGGTTCTTGATAAAGAAAAGAATGAAACAACACTTGAGGAGTACAAGGGCAAGGTAATGCTTATTGTTAATACAGCTACTGAGTGTGGATTTACACCACATTATGAGCAACTTCAGTCTATGTATGATAAGTATAAGGATAAGGGACTGGTTATACTGGACTTCCCCTGCGATCAGTTTGGACATCAGGCACCGGGAACCGAGCAGGAGATAGCAAAGTTCTGCTCAAGCAGATTTGGTGTAAAGTTCCCAATGTTTGCAAAAATCGATGTAAACGGCGAAAATGAGACAGAGCTCTTTAAGTATCTCAAGTCACAGCAGGGCTTCAAGGGACTTGGGGAAGGAAAAACGGCGGAATTCATGAAGGATTTTATTGGAAAGCAGCATCCTGATTATGAAAGCACACCGGATATAAAGTGGAATTTCACAAAGTTCCTGATCGACAGAGAGGGTAATGTGGTGGATCGTTTCGAGCCTACCATGGATATGGCTCTGGTTGAAGAAAAGGTAGCCGCAATTCTCTGAAGAAAAGACGTTTAAAAAATTTATTGGTTTTGTGCTACAATAAGGAAACTGTTAGACAGGCCATCATGGCAGAGTGCTAAATGAATCATTTATCCGGAGGTTAAAATGTCAGATAAATATGAATCTCTGAAAATTGAGAACCAGCTTTGTTTCCCTCTTTACGTATGCGCGAAAGAACTGGTCAGAAGATATACACCCTTTTTGGAGAAGATCGATCTTACATACACTCAGTATATAGCTATGATGGTTCTGTGGGAGAAAAAAAGAGTCAATGTTAAAGAACTGGGCGAATGCCTTTACCTTGACTCCGGCACCCTGACTCCCCTTCTTAAACGCCTTGAAGCAAAAGGTCTCATAAAAAGAGAACGCTGCCCCGAAGACGAAAGATCTCTTGATGTCACCATCACAGAAAAGGGAGTTCAGCTTAGAGAAGAAGCTCTTGAAGTTCCTAAAGAAATGGGCAGCTGCATAAAACTCACAAAAGAAGAAGCCGGCACCCTCTACCGCCTCCTCTACAGAACACTGGAATGTGTCGAAAACTCAAAAGAAACAGAAAAAAAGAAAAAATAGGATCAAAACCAGGACAGAGCCGGAGGGTATCCATTTTGATCGCTAAATCAGGCAGAGAAAAATCAAAGCAGGCCACCAGCTCGTAGTGGCCTGCTTTGATTTTTTTACCGAAAAAACTCACTTCAAAATGGATACCCTCCGGTTCTGTCCGTGAGGGCCATGGTTTTATAATTGTCTATTTGACAGTGATTACTATTTTATATAAAATGTAATAGTTAAGTTAATGTTTATATTGAAACCAATATAATTTTATATATAAATGGAATTTGACAGAGTAAAAACCGACATAAAGTTTTTGCTTTTTCACATATCTGTTTGTACATTAACAACAAAATAGTGAAGGAGGTACACAAAGTGTCCCCATTAGGAATTGCTATTCTTTTGGCTGTTGCTGCCATTGTAGGCATAGCTATGTTCGCTGCCGGACAGAACAAAGCAAAATCCGACTACGAAAAAACCGTCGGATCCGCTGAACAGAAGTCCAGAGAGATTATAGATGATGCTATAAGAACAGCCGAGAATAAAAAGAGAGAAGCCCTTCTCGAAACAAAAGAAGAGGCATTAAAGGCAAAGAACGACCTTGATAAGGAAATCAAGGACAGACGTAAAGAGGTATCCGACCTCGAGCACAGAATGCTGAAGAGAGATGAAGCTTCCGAGAAGAAAGCTGCAAGTCTTGAGCAGAAAGAGCAGGAGCTTCAGAAGCGTCAGGACAAGATCAGCAAAAGAGAAACAGAAGTTGAAGAACTTCATAACCAGAAGGTTACCGAGCTTGAGAGAATTTCAGGACTCACAAGAGACCAGGCCAAGACAGAACTTTTGAAATCACTTGAGGAAGATACAAAGCATGATTATGCCATGATGATCCGTGAGATGGACAATCAGGCAAAAGAAGATGCCGAGAAAAACGCACGCAATTATATCGTTGATGCGATACAGAGATGCGCTGCTGACCAGGTTACCGAGTCAACGGTATCCGTAGTACAGCTTCCGAATGATGAAATGAAGGGCCGTATCATTGGACGTGAAGGAAGAAATATCCGAACACTGGAACAGCTTACAGGTGTTGAGCTTATCGTAGATGATACACCGGAAGCGGTTGTTCTTTCCGGATTTGATCCTATCCGTCGTGAAGTGGCAAGGATAGCCCTTGAGAAGCTTATAGTTGATGGACGTATCCATCCTGCAAGAATTGAAGAGGTAGTTGAAAAAGCCCAGAAGGAAGTTGATGAGACTATCCGTGAGGAAGGAGATGCCGCAATACTTGAAGTTGGTGTTCATGGCATCCATCCCGAACTGGTTAAGCTTCTCGGACGTATGAAGTTCAGAACCTCTTACGGCCAGAATGCTCTCAGACATTCAGTGGAAGTTGCCCAGATTTCAGGACTCCTTGCTGAGGAGCTTGGCCTAGATGTACGTATGGCAAAGAGAGCCGGTCTTCTTCATGATATCGGAAAAGCCATTGACCACGATGTGGAAGGTACCCACGTTCAGCTTGGTGTGGAGCTTTGCAAGAAGCATCATGAGCCGGAAATCGTCATTAACACTGTGGCATCACACCACGGCGGTACAGAGCCTACATCACTCATTGCCTGCGTAGTTGCTGCTGCCGATGCTATTTCTGCGGCAAGACCGGGTGCCAGACGTAAGTCGCTTGAGACCTATACCAACAGACTCAAGGAGCTTGAGGATATCACCAATTCATACAAGGGTGTTGAGAAGTCCTTTGCGGTTCAGGCCGGAAGAGAAGTCCGCATTATGGTTGTTCCCGATCAGGTATCCGATGATGATATGACCATCATGGCACACGATATGGCTAAGCAGATCCAGGATCAGATGCAGTATCCGGGTGTCATCAAGGTTAATATCATTCGTGAGTCAAGAGCTGTAGATTACGCTAAGTAAATTAGTCAAATGAATAATAACGAGCAAAATATTGAAAAAAAGTCTGAGGTTTCCGCTCCCGTAAAGAGACGGAAACCTCGCAGAAGACATCTTATAAGAAAAATATTTAAGCGCATGTTTGTAGGTCTGCTCGCCATTTTGGCGATAGCAGGCCTTTCTGCGTATTTTTTGGTGATTCTCCCTGAGTATGAATCACTTAAAGTCACCGCCTATGACAAGCTGGCCTCTGTGGATGTTACAGACATGACCCGGCTTTCGGATACCCAGGTGTTTGACACCAACGGAAAGCTTCTGGGTATAGTTAATGCAGGCCATTTCGAATATGTGGAGATCAATGACATTTCCATAAATCTTCAGAATGCCTATGTTGCCCATGAGGATAAGAATTTCAAGATACATCATGGTGTAGACTGGAGTGCTGTCCTGAGAGCCGGAATAGAGCTGGTTCGTAATAAGGGCGTCATCACCCAGGGTGGTTCCACCATCACCCAGCAGGTGGTTAAAAATACCTACCTCACTTCCGAAAGAACCTTCACCAGAAAGTTTGTGGAGATACTTCTTGCCCGGGAACTGGAAAAGATGTACACCAAGGCCGATATCATGGAGTTTTACTGCAACACAAACTTCTATGGAAACAGCTGCTATGGTGTTGAGGCTGCAAGCCGCTACTATTTCGGAAAAGCCGCAAAGGATCTGAATATAGTGGAGGCGGCAACATTGGCAGGAATCTCCAATGCTCCTTCAATTTATGAGCCTATAGGACATCCCGAAGCCTGTCTCGAGAAGAGAAACCAGGTGCTTAAATCCATGAGAGAGCAGGGGTACATTACCGCTGAAGAGTATAAAGCGTTTGTAGCATCTGACCTGGATGTTACAGCAGATAAACAAAAGCAGACGGATGAGGATTACCTCACTTCCTATGCGCTTCATTGTGCGGCTCTTACTCTTATGGATATCAACCACTTCAGCTTCGAGTATATGTGGGACAGCGAAGAGGAGCAGCAGGAATACGAAAAGAAATACGGTGAGTCCTATGAGTATTACACAAATCTCATAAGATCCGGCGGCTATGATATCTATACTTCCCTGAATCCCGATATCCAGGGAAAGGTTCAGACTGAGCTTGATGAAAAACTTTCAAGCTTTACGGAACTCCAGAACAACGGAAAGTATGCACTTCAGGGTGCAGCAGCAGTTGTTGACAACAGAACCGGCTATGTGGTGGCTGTAGTGGGAGGCAGAGGAACAGAGGATAAGTTTAACAGAGCTTATCTCAGTGCCCGTCAGCCGGGATCTGCCATCAAGCCGCTTCTTGATTATGCACCTGCCCTTGATTCCGGAGAATACAGTCCGGCTACTCTTATAGATGATCACAGGATAGAGAACGGACCTTCCAACTCCGGCGGAAGCTACAGAGGTGTGCTCACCCTGAGGGAAGCCCTGAACAGATCCTTAAATACCGTTGCATGGCAGATACTTGAAGACATCGGAACAAAATTTGGCATAAGCTATCTTTCAAAGATGCACTTCATGCAGATGAGCTGGATAGATGGCACAACAAAGGCGGTTTCCATCGGTGGCTTCACCTATGGTGTAAGAATCGTGGATATGGCCAAGGGCTACAGCACTCTTGCAAATATGGGTCAGTACAATGACAACACCTGTATTCTCAAGATAGTCCATGAAAAAGAAGGAGACCTGACAAAGGATTATAAATCAACAGGAACAAAGGTATTCAGAGAAGATACTGCGTGGATGATGACCGATATGCTGAAGGGTACCATTGAACAGCCTTTCGGAACAGGCTACGGACTTAATCTTGCCAACGGTCAGATCGCTGCAGGAAAGACCGGTACCACCAATGAATCAAAGGATACCTGGTTCTGCGGATACACGAGATACTACACTATGGCAGTCTGGGTAGGTTACGACACTCCGAGGGCCATGCCGGGAGTATACGGATCCACCTACGCGGGACGAATCTGGCAAAATGCCATGAATGTTCTTCACGAGGGACTTGAACCTGCAGACTGGACACAGCCCGCAACCGTAGATCTGAAAGTAAATGAAAATGGAATTACTGATTATGTTTCCACAACAGCGGAAGTGAGAGCACAGCAGGCTCTTCACGAAAAGGAACAGCTGAGGATCTATGAAGAGGCAGAGACATTGGTAGAAAATTACGAGAAGCTTGTGGCCAATACAGTTGATGATGTCCTCACAGCCCGTAAATACTATGAAGATGTGAAGCCTCTGGTGGATTCTCTCGATGATAATGAAAAACGGGCAGATCTCCTGAAGAGACTGGAAACCAGAAAGCCGTACTTTGATGAGATAGAGGAAAGCTGGGAGCAGGTTATAGAACGTGCACTTCAGCAAAGTGAAGAAGAATCCAGCAGAGAGCAGAAGAGAGCCGAAAGTGAGGCTGAGAGCGGAAGAGCCGAGGAAGAGGAGCGCATCAATAAAGAGTCATTCCTCAGCGCCCTTACAGAACTTGAAGAGCTTGAGTACAGAGATGAATATACGGAGAAGCTCATAACCGAAACCATTATGAGACTTCAGTATTGCAATACTTATGAAGAAGCTTCCATGTATGCAAAAGAGCTGCAGAATGCTATAAAGAGAGCGAGAAAGCTTCCGACCTATGATGAATATGTTGAGGGAGAAAACTCTGAGGAGCAGACGGAAAGAAAGATCAAGGAGCTTCAGGAATCACTTGAACACCTTGAAGAGACAACCGCAGCGTCAGTTTTCCCGGTTCCTTCGGCGTCGGAAACCTTCCCGGATGCTCCCGTGCCTGTCTTTGGCTAATGTTAAGTACAATCACATAAGTTTATGTCAAACCATTGCCTTTTTGGCGATGGTTTGATAAAAACATTTTTAGAAGGTGCCGGTATAATCGGTGCTTTCTTATAAGGATACAGGGTTTATAAATGAGAAAGTATGCTGATGAAAACAGCGTGCTGAGCTCTTAAATGAGGAGACCCCGGCAGGCTCTCGCCTAACCGGGGTAATTATGAAAAATCTAATTTGGAAAATCAACCAATGTTCAAAGAAACATAAAAACAAACTTCATGTTTATGCCTAGAAATATAGTATTGAATTATGAATAATTTATGAACAATTATTAAAAAATCCTGTATACAACATTATATTTATGATTTACATATGAAAAAGATAACAAAATTCACTTTGAATCATAATAAATCAATAAATCGGGAGGGTACATGACTAAGGGAAAGAGCAATATTCCACATAATACAGAACGTGAAGTTCTGGTTACCGGCCACAGAAACCCGGATACGGATTCCATCTGTGCGGCCATTGCCTATGCAAGATTAAAGAACAAGATCACAAAAACAGAGAAATATATCCCCTGCAGAGCAGGTGAACCTTCAAGAGAGACCCAGTTTGTCCTTGATCATTTCAAGGTTGAGAAGCCGAGACTCATAACAACCGTTAAAACACAGGTAACTGATATCGAGTACCGAAAGACCCCCGGTGTAACCAGGGATATGTCCCTGAAAAAAGCCTGGACCATGATGAACGAGGGGAATGTCGTAACACTTCCGGTAGTTACCTCCAGAAATTCCCTTGAGGGTGTCATAACCATCGGAGACATCGCGAAATCTTATTTCAATGTCTACGACAGCCACATTATCTCAAAAGCCCACACAAAGTTTTCCAATATAGAAGACACCCTGGAAGCAACCACTGTAACCGGTGATGTTTCGAGATGCTGTGAAAAGGGCAAGGTTATCATCGCAGCAGCAAACCCCGAGATGATGTCTTACTATATAGAAAAGCATGATATCGTTATCCTCGGAAACCGTGCGGAGAACCAGCTTTCAGCCATGGACAACGGAGCAGACTGTATCATCATCTGTGAGGGTGCCAATGTTTCCCCCACCATAAAGAGCCTGGCCGAAGCAAACGGCATGATCATCATGGTAACAAGCTATGATGCCTATACCGCAGCGAGACTTATCAACCAGTCCATGCCCATAAGCTACTTTATGACCACAGACAATCTGATAACATTTACAGAAGATGATTTCGTGGATGAGCTGAGAGAGATCATGGCTTCCAAGAGACATCGTGATTTCCCTATCCTTTCAAAGGACGGAAACTATCTCGGTATGGTATCCCGCAGAAACCTCCTCGGAAATCACGGAAAGCAGGTTATCCTTGTTGACCATAATGAGCCGGGACAGGCAGTTGAAGGCATCGAGGCTGCAGACATTCTGGAGATCATCGACCACCACAAGATCGCAACAGTTCAGACCATGACACCGGTTTATTTCAGAAACCAGCCTCTGGGCTGCTGTTCAACCATCATCACTCAGATGTATAAGGAGAACAATATCGAAATCGATAAGCAGACTGCAGGTCTTCTCATGTCGGCGATCATTTCGGATACTCTCCTTTTCAGATCACCTACCTGCACTCCGCTTGACGAACAGACAGGAAGAGAGCTTGCAAAGATTGCCGGAGTTGACATTGAGAAATATGCCTTCTCCATGTTCTCTGCAGGATCCAACCTGAAGGGCAAGACCACCAAGGAGATCTTCTATCAGGATTTCAAGCACTTCTCAGCCGGAAAGGTTGAGTTTGGAGTAAGCCAGATCACAAGTCTTAATAAGGAAGAGCTTGAGCAGTTAAAGGACGGACTTGAGGAATTCGCATTCAATGCCCTTAAGGTCGAAAAGCTTGACATGAGTTTCATCATGCTCACCAATATCCTTGACAAGAGCACAGATCTTCTTGCTGTTGGCATGGGAGCAGGGCAGCTTGTGGAGAATGCTTTCGGCTATACACCGGAAAGAAGACAGGGCAAGAATAAGGCGGATAAGTCAGACGATTCCTGGTCTGTAGTTCTTCCGGGAGTTGTTTCCAGAAAGAAACAGCTGGTACCGGCGCTTACATTATTTGCAGAGCAGCTTTGATTATATGAATTATGACCCTGTGCCCTGAGCGCAGGGTTTTTCAGTAAAGTTCAGCGGTGGACCATGGGGACGGAGTTGGTGGTTCATTTTGTCACAAAATGAACCACCAACTCCGTCCCCATGGTCCACCGCTGAACTTTAAAACTCTAAAAAGAGGAGAATATAGCAATGAATATTACCATGATCGGAATGCCCTCCTGCGGCAAATCCACCATTGGAGTAATGCTTGCAAAGCTTGCAGCCATGGGATTTCTGGACGTAGACATTATGATCCAGGAAAAAACCGGAAAGAAATTAAAAGACATCATCGCGGAAGAAGGCCAGGACGGATTTCTGAAGGTGGAAGGTGATATAGCCTCCTCCATAGAAGTACAAAACACCATCATCGCTCCCGGAGGCTCCATCTGCTATGAAGAGGAAGCCATGAAGCATCTTAAGGAAATAAGCAGGATAGTGTATCTCAAGATTTCCTATGAAGATATGGAGCAGAGGATCGGAGATGTGACGGATCGCGGAGTCGCTATGCCGGAGGGATTCACCCTCAGGGATTTATTCAATGAGAGGGCGCCGCTCTACGAGAAGTATGCGGATGTCATCATCGATGAGAAGGGCAAGACCCCTGCGGAGATAGTCCGGGAAATAAAGAACTGGACGGAACAGATTGAAAAGAATATATAACGAAACTCAGCCGGTGGAGTGGACCAGGGGGACGGGGTTGGTGGCCCATTTTATCAAAATGGGCCACCAACCCCGTCCCCCTGGTCCACTCCATCGGCTGAATTGTTGATAGTGGCGTCACCTGTTTTTTTGAAATATAATAATGGAAACAGGTCACAAGGGAGGATCAGCTTTTGGAGAAACAGCAAAAAAAACATCTGGTAATAGGAATTCTGGCTCATGTAGACGCCGGAAAGACAACATTGTCCGAAAGTATCCTTTACGAGTGCGGAAAGATCAGAGCCCTTGGCCGGGTTGATAACGGTAATGCTTATCTGGATACGGACCACATGGAAAAGGAAAGAGGCATCACCATCTTTTCCAAGATGGCAACCTTCGACCTTCAGGATATAGCGGTGTCCCTTCTGGATACACCGGGGCATGTGGATTTTTCGGCGGAAATGGAGAAGACCCTTTCTGTTCTTGACTATGCCATACTTGTGGTAAACGGAGCCGACGGAGTCCAGGGACATACCGAGACTCTGTGGAAGCTTCTCCAAAGATACGGCGTTCCGGTTTTTATCTTTGTGAATAAAATGGACCAGCCCGGAACCGACAAGGATAAACTTCTTGAGGATCTCAAAAAGCATTTCGGAGCGGCCGCAGTGGATTTCACAGAGGCCGGAAAGTATTCCATGTCGGAGGAGCTGAAGGAAAACATTGCCATGTGCGATGACCGGATCATGGAGAAGTATCTCGAGAAAGCTGAACTTGATCCAAAGGATGTAAGGAACCTGATCTGGGACAGAAAGCTTTTCCCGGTATATTT
>JAILDF010000231.1 GCA_024689585.1 Oribacterium sp. | reverse complement strand
CCATTATCATGACTTCCGACATCCCATATGAATTCAGAACAACAGTTGTACATGAACTGCATTCCGACGAAGACTTTACAGCTATCGGCGAGATGATAAAAGGTGCATCCCACTACTACATTCAGCAGTATACAGAAAGAGACACCGTTTCTGATAAAAAACTAACTGCACCATCAGGAGAAGAAATGGAAAGATACCTTGGTATCATAAAAAAATTTGTTCCTAATGCCATGCTCAGAGGTCTGTAATGACTTTTGCAGTCCGATGCTCACCTATATAAACGCAAAAAATCAGCCGAATACCGAGGTCCTCGCAGACCTTAGTATTCGGCTGGTATATTTTCTCCTCCTCATCTATTAACACTGTTTTTGAGCCTTAATCTTTTTAAAACCTTTCAGGTTTTAGCTGACAACCACATTGAGAATCAGCGATCTTCCACTCACATTGCTGCCCTGTAAATCTTTTCAACTGCCTCAGCATCTAACGGACGAATCCTTGAAAGCTTCATGGTGTCCTTCATGGTGGCATCCATGGCAAGGTCTCTGAAATCCTGATCTGTAGGTTTAACTCCAAGCTCTGTGAGACTTACAGGCATGTTTATGGATCTGAAGAAATCTTCTGTCTTTTCGATGCCTTCCTTCGCAGCCTTCAGGTCGTCAGCCTCTGTTACGCCCCAGACCTTTCTTGCAAATCTTGCAAATCTCGGTAATGCGCCTTCATAGAGCTCTCTTGCCCAGGTTCCCCAAACCGCAGAAAGGGATGCACCGTGTGTAACGTCATACTTGGCGGATAATGCATGTCCGATCTTATGTACCGAGAAATCCTTGCCTCTTCCGCACTCAGTAAGATTGTTATGTGAAAGGCTGGATGCCCAGAATACCTCAGCCATGGCATCAAAATCATATGGATCTTCCATCACCTTTGCACCGTTGCTTACCACTGTGCGGATGATACCCTCCGCAATTTCATCTGTGAGGTCTGCCTTGATATCCGGAATGAAATAGCGCTCCATGGTATGCATCATTATATCCACAACACCTGCCGCAATCTGGTTTTTCGGAAGGGTTGCACCCAGAGCCGGATTCATGATGGCAAAACGGCACCTGTTGAAATCAGTGTTAATGCCTCCCTTTTTGCCGATCTCTTCATTGGTGAGAACCGCAGAATCACTCATCTCACTTCCCGCAGCAGCGATAGTAAGCACAGCACCTACAGGTAATGACTTCTCAAGGGGAACCTTCTTTGTCCAGATATCCCAGAGCTTGTATTCGGGATTTGCGGTACCGTGTGCAATGGCCTTTGCCGTATCTATAGCACTTCCGCCTCCAACAGCGATAACCATATCAGCACCATAGGCCAATGCTTCCTTAGCACCTACCTCCGCATGAGCAAGTGTGGGATTCGGCTTTGCTCCGCCATATTCTTTATATTCCACTCCTGCTTCCGTCAGGGATTTTTCAACTCTGTCCAGAAGTCCGCTTTTCTTCACACTGTTCTTTCCGAAAACAAGTAATGCCTTTTTTCCGTATTTCTTTGCAGTCTCACCGGTTTCCTTCTCTGCATCTTTTCCGAATACCACTTCTGTTGGTGCATAGTACTTGAAATTGTTCATTGTTAAATCTCCCTTCATTCTATAGAATCCTTTCGGATTATTTTTAACAGTTCAAATATTGCGGTAAATCTTTATAGTGTCAGCCTTCTCAAGAAACGCATCTATTTGTCTGATATTCCTGGCTATACACGATTCCTATGATTAAGATTATTTGCAATAAAAATAGGATGTGACTGTCAAATAACATCCACATCCTATTATATCGCTTTATTATTACTTTGAAATATTTTTTATTTCTCTGATATTAATAAAACATTATTTCTTTTTATCTTCAATAAAAATTTTCACTCTGCCTTGAAATCAATAGCTTCTTCCGGATCCAGAGGTGGTGAGAAGTAGTAACCCTGAATGGTGTCAGCATTAAACTCACGGAGCTTGTCATACTGCCACTCTTGCTCAACACCTTCTATGGTTATGCTCTTACCCATATCATGTACAAGCTGGATAACATCTTTGATAAAATCTTCTTTTCCTTCGCAGAGATAAGTATCTACCAGCGACTTATCGAGCTTTACATCATCTACCGGAACATATGTAAGGTAGGCAAGTGA
>JAILDF010000222.1 GCA_024689585.1 Oribacterium sp. | reverse complement strand
ATGATCCATTGAGTTCTACGTTGATTGATCCGGAAAAGAAGATGAGAGTTGTGGATGAGAATAATACGGTTATCGGTGAAGAAACAAACAAACTTATACTCGATGCTAGAAAGAAGGATCCATACGGCATTAATCTGTTTAAGACACAGTTTTCTGAACTTGAGTATCAAGATAAAGAAGGAAATATACATTTCCGTAAAGGTATATGATGTAAATGAAGAAAAAGAAACGGATATTGTCAGTAAACAGAAAATTAAGCATAGCGAAGCATTTCCATATGAGTTTTCTTACGAAACTAAGGTTGAAGAGATTGAAGGAACAGCAACTTATGTTGAGTGGCAGGTTTTGAAGCAGTTAGATGAAAAAAAGGCGTATGAATTTACAGAAAAAATGAAAAAAGTAATGTTAAAGCCAGAGTATTTTTTCCCTATTAGAATTTCAAGTTATAATACCGGCGCGCTTATGATTCATGCTATGAGTTGTGCTGATAACTATTCTTTTGCAACGAGTGAAATACCTGTGATTGTATCCGTACTTAAAAAAATAACACCTAAGATGTTTGGTCCTGATAATAAGATAATAGATACTGATGTCGAGAATGCCCTTTCTGCTTTATTTGTCTATATTGATCCCTGTCGTGGTTTGGCCCCATTTTGGTCCCTGGGGACGGAGTCAGTGGCTCATTTTTCACAATAAAAAATGGTCCCTTGGCTTAAGTCCCCAGGGACCATTTTCAGTATCTCACAATATCGTAACCTTGTTCTTGCCGGCTTCCTTGGAGTAGTACATGGCTTTGTCGATGCGGTCAAAGGCATCTTCGAAATTATCCTTGCTGCCAAGTCTGCTGATGCCGATGGATCCGGTAATGTGCCCGGCTTCGCCGAAATCAGCCTCTGCAATGGTCTTCCTTAAGCCCTCCGCAAATACAAAGGCCTCATCATCCGCCATGCCCTTTAAAATGAGCACGAATTCCTCGCCGCCCCAGCGTCCCATGGCAACCTGTTTGTCTGCAACGTATTGCTTCAGCACCTCCGCCAAAGTCTTCAGTGTGGCATCTCCAACAGAATGTCCGTATGTATCGTTGACGCTCTTAAAATTATCCAGATCGATCATCATCAGAGAAACCGGCTTAGCGTCAACCTTAAAAACCTCTATGGCATTCTGGATTTCCCTCATTATGCCACCATGATTCAAAAGGCCGGTAAGAGGATCGGTCAGTACCAGTCCTTCGTATTTCTTGAGGGTATCCATACGCTCTTTTACATCGTCATTGATATCCTGAACCATGAAGACAAACTTGAAATCATCTTCACTTACGGTCTGAGACCTGGTGAATATCAGCTTAACCCAGATAAATGTCCCCTCCAGGTTCTTCATCATACAGTCAAAAGAAATAGTGCCTCCGGGAGCAAGGTTCTCCTTAAGATATTCAGGGTCCGTGAAGGTCCTGAACTGCTCCTGGCTGTCCGGCCAGATCATGTTCACGGTAACCTGCCTCCACTGGGAATAGCTTATAGTGGATTTCACGGTATCATCCGAAATCTCGGTCACGCTTATGCTGCTGGTGGTGTCGTTTATAAGATCCACAAACATGGAGAACAGATAGGTGTTCTGAATGGTCTTGACCTTCCTGGTGGTCATAAAGTCCTCATAGTACTCCTCATCATCCAGCGCGTCCATGGCGAACACATATTTATTGTCCTCTTTGATGGGATATACAGTCATCTGTACGACCCGGGGCTTTTCATCTTCCCCGGAAAAGACCTTGATCCTTCTGCTGTACTTGCCGTTAAAATGCCCGTAATACTTAATAAACGCCTTATAATCATCTGTGATGGCTTCGGGGGATTCACTCATGTGGAACCACAGTTTCTCAATAAGGTCCTTGTAGTCTCCCGTCTCGTCCAGAAGATCCAGAAACAGTCCTCTTCTGGCGATGGAACGGTATGTATTTGTAACGGTATCCACCATAACAATGGCATCAACCGTCACCCTGAAAAGGTTTAATAAGTCCTCTTCCGTATATTCCTCAAGTGGTTTGTTCTGCATAACAACATGTCCTCTTTTCTTTAGCAAAAAAGACAGCTAAACATTATAAACTATAATATTCCTCTTTTTTTTAATTAGAAATATTAGTTTTTAACAAAAACAATCCCTTGTCTTTTTACTTGCAAAAGCCTGCATTTTCACATATAATAGCTTGGTCGGTATATCGCTGACACACATCGAGGCGTGGCTCAGTTTGGTAGAGCGCTGCGTTCGGGACGCAGAGGTCGCAGGTTCGAATCCTGTCGCCTCGACTAGTATTTATGAGGGTTTGCAGGGATGTAGATCCTTATTTTTTTGCCCAAGTTCTATAATTCAATTTAACTCGATTTTAACTC
>JAILDF010000109.1 GCA_024689585.1 Oribacterium sp. | reverse complement strand
TGAAATATCAGCTTTATTCAAAACCACCAGATGCGGTATCTCATGATTTTTGAACATTTCGAGAAGTTGCCTGTCCTCATCTCTCATTCCGGTCTCTGCATCCACAACCAGCACAGCGATATCCGTCCGGTTGATGACCTGTCTGGTTCGTTTCACCCTGAGATCCCCCAGCATACCTTCATCATCGAAGCCCGGAGTGTCAATGATGACTACCGGACCCAATGGCAGCAGCTCCATCGACTTTGTGACCGGGTCGGTGGTGGTTCCCTTGACCTCAGAAACCACTGCCAGATCCTGTCCGGTGATACGGTTGACAAGGCTTGATTTTCCGGCATTTCTGCATCCGAAAAAGCCTATATGCAGCCTGTTGGCAGACGCCACCGAATTCATATTTTCCTGTAAACTCAACTTTTCCTCCAAAACACATATGTAAAAAGCCACTGATTGATTTCGCGTAGTGGACTTATAAAAAAAGAGAGCAGTATTAACCGCCCTCTAAAAAAGTACAATAGTAAAAGAAAAAGTCGGAGGGTACACTTCCCCTCCGACTTTTATTTCATATTCCTTGGGAACCTGTCATATAGTTTTAGCATTCGCGAAGCGAACTAAATGGCCGAAGTTCCCAATCTTTAGCATTCACGTCACTTTCACCTCAAGAGCCGAAGCCGTTTTGGTGTCAGGGGCTTATTCAATTTTAATAAAATCGTAATGGGGTCTGACCCCCTTACGAAAACCTTACTGTCTTGTGCAAATCACCTTGGCAGTAATCTCTGGGATACGACCGAGGGCACCGGTTAAGGCATTGATCTTATCTACGGGTGCATCCATAGCAACGCAGATTACATTGATTGCCTTCTCGCGATAAGGTATTCCCATACGTCCGATGATATACTGACCATACTCATGAAGCAGTTCATTAAGCTGATTGGCCGCCTCATAATCTTCAACTATGATACTTAAAACCGCAACTCTTGTTTCCATATCTCATACCTCTGAAATCTTCTCTACTACACTACTAAGATTAACACAAAGCAGGATTCTGTCAACAAGAGAGAATCCTTACTTATTACCTTAAACCAATCAACCATCATTTATCTATCGGAGACAGTTCCGGCGACTTAGAACCATACAATTCAACATCTCTTTAGCTCATTGAAGGCATATGACGGATCCATCAAATCCTCCATGGAACAATGAAGAACTTTGGATAATTTATAAAGTGTAGCGGATGATGTTTTATTGATGTCCCTTTGCCTTTGCTCAAAAAGTTGTATCTGTCGGAGAGGAACCCCTGATTCCCTGGAAAGGCCTTCCTGTGAAAGACCGTTATTTTTACGGTGCTTATACAGTTTTGTATGAGTGTAGGCATCCCTCATCAATTCATTCATCCGGTCAACGAATTGCATGATGTCCATTTCGTGATAAACCGGGTACATGGCGATGATTTCATCCAGTGTTACAACATTGAATATCTCTGAAAAAGAAACATCCATGTACCACTGGTAGAAAGCCACTGCCCAGCCTGCCCAGTACTCCGGCGATTTATCCATATACATGATATCATCAACGTCCTTATATGTGATTCCGTATTCATCCAGTACTTCTCTTGCAAACTCACATCCATTCACCCCGGCAACGTAGCGGGGATTTCCTGAAGAAAATTGTTTTGCACTGCGGGAAAATGCCAATGCTTTTCCAAAAACATTCGGTTCAATTTCTAATGTCATCACCGCAAAATCAACAGCATGGCCCAGGATGTTCTGTGCACTTGAAAGATACATCTCATCGTAAGCGCGAATCTCCATTTTTCATTCCTTCCCTCATGATATCAAGCATATATATTTCAGACATTCCATCAGTAGATGCCTTATAATTTCGATATTCCCGGCGTGCATCTCTGTCCCTGTCACTTTTTTTCTCATACCATATGCTTGCTTCCGCTATTTCAACATCAAGAAAATCTATCTGCGAAAATGCTTTCTCATTTTTTAAAACAATTTGTTCCCCAAGCTTTCCCAATCTCATGGCTTCAGTGAGTTTTTTTAGTGAAATAGTTCCGGCTACAAAATCCTGAGCAAAACTAAAATACGAATCATCCGCCCTATAACCGATTATGATGTCATAAGCTTCGGGATTTATAAAAAAGTTTTTTTGCAAATAATCCTTTGCTTCCTCTGCAATACTGCCGTTTTGCCAATAACTTCTGTAATGAGTAAGGATAGCAAGCCAGTTTAAAATATTGTAGTCAGGCGAATTCAAATTCAAAACAGATAATCCGGAAAGATCAAGATCATATCTGTTAGCATATCCATCTGTATCTTTTGAGCATGCCCATTCTTTAGCCAGATCTGAATTCTCTGTTGTATAAAAACCATACCCATAATCATTGGTTCTTTTTCCGCCGTGAAATATGGGATGCTTTATAATATGGTCAGAACCATGAAATACGATCATACCTTGCTCCTTGGTTTAAAAACATTGAGTTTACTTGTATTATATCTCTACAGCGATAGTTGTGCAAATTAATCAATATACATGAATTCTAAAATACCTTGATTAAAACTGTAAAATGATATTTTACTGTAACAAAAGAGTGCCGGTTCCCATTGTTGAGAACCGGCACTCTTAATATCATTCACTCCATCTCATCGATATGCTCATCTCTGAGATTTTCAAATTCTTTTTCTATACGGGCTTCTATTTTTTGAAAGCCTTCTTTGTATCTTCTGGCTGCTTCACGAAGCTTTTCAAAGCCTTCCGAGCCGCCCTTTAATGTTGGGTTGTTTTTAAGCATGCTTGCAACCCACCAGTTCATGCGGCCGGACTTTTCATCTCCGCCGTCCTCCAGCACACGAAGGCGTTCTGTCATATGAAGGCTGTGAAGCTTTAGTCTGACTGCCTTTGCGGCTGCCAGATTACCCTCGGTTTCAGCGATGGATTTCACTTCGGAAACATTGGCCTTCGCCTGCTCCTGAAGCTCCATAAATTTAGTTTTGGCCTCTGAGATATTGAGCTTAAGTGCCTGAATCTCCTCACTGTTTGCCGCGAGATTTTCAAGACGTTTCTTGAGATCGAGGGCACCGATTACCGAGAAGATAACATCTTCGATGAACAGCGTGTACAGCATGGTGACCGCAACCACAAAGCCGGTGTAGGTCCAGTCCTTAGAGATGGCAGAGAACCGGGGATGAATAAATTCGATAAAAACCACTGCAAGGGCTCCCCAGGCGATAGAGGTGTACAGGCAGATATATCCGTGAAAGTTGAGTGGATTCTGACTGTAATCCCACCATCTCATATGGAATATGTGAAACATCAGATAACCTGTCACCAGCTCCAGCGCCGACCCCACCAGCATTCCCGTCAGAAATGCTTTCCAGTACTCACCTTTGAAAGGTCCCGCAAACACAAGCATGAGTATCGCTCCCGACCCGTAAATCGGAAGCCAGGGGCCATGACAGAAGCCCCGGTTCAGAAGCTTTTGCTCCTTTATAGAACAGTAGGTCGACTCAAACACCCACCCCAGCATGCAGTAGAGAATAAAAAACAATGCCCACTGAAGAATTGTGTAATCTTCAAATATCCATAGGTTTTCGATATAAACATACATAAGCTATTAACAATCTCCATCTTTTTTGTTAATAAAAGTATCATTTTCGAGTTTTAACTTATCATCCTGATACTGTAGAAGCTGTTTATCATTTGTTTAAAAAATACTTGCTCCGGCCACTTTTGTAATATGGTCTGACCACCTTACAATACAAAAGACTGCCACCGGAGCGACAGTCTTTTTATAACATTATATGCTTTTTCCTTTATCACTCAAGTATAGGCTTTACTGCTGCTGCCAGCTTGTCCTTCTCTGCCTCTGCTGCCTGGAGGTCCTTGCCGAGAGTTGTGAAGTAGGTCTTGATCTTTGGCTCGGTTCCTGAAGGTCTTACAACGATGGTTGAACCGTCATCGAGACCATAGATGAGAACATTGGCCTTTGGAAGTCCGGTCTCCTCTGACTTCTCGTAATCGGTAACCTTAACAACCTTCTTGCCTGCGAACTCTGCGGGAGCTTCCTTACGAAGACCTTCCATGATGGAAGCCATCTTGTCCATTCCGCTGAGTCCCGGGAACTCGAAGGAATCAACCTTGTTGAGGTAACGACCGTACTCCTTGTAGATCTCCTCAAGTCTCTGCTTGATGGAGGATCCGATGGAACGGTAGTAAGCAGCCATCTCGCAGATAAGCATTGAACCAACAACGGCATCCTTATCTCTTACGTATGAACCTGAAAGATATCCATAGGACTCCTCAAATCCGAAGATGAAACGCTCAACCTCGCCGGCTGCCTCAAGACGCGCGATCTGGTCGCCGATCCACTTGAAACCGGTGAGAACCTCTCTCAGCTCAACGCCATAATGCTCGGCAACAGCATTGGCAAGAGGTGTTGAAACGATGGACTTGACTGCTACAGGCTTCTCAGGCATAGTGCCCTGCTCCTTGCGGCCTGCGCAGATGTAATCAAGAAGAAGTACGCCCATCTCGTTTCCGGTAACGAGCTCATAAGTTCCGTCCGGACACTTCATGGCGATACCTACACGGTCTGCATCGGGATCAGTTGCGAGGAGAAGGTCTGCACCCTCCTTCTTGCAAAGCTCGAGACCCTTTTCCATAGCCTCGAAGATCTCAGGGTTAGGATATGAGCAGGTTGTGAAGTAACCGTTCGGGTACTCCTGCTCGGGAACGATGGTAATGTCGTCGATGCCGATGTCATTGAGAACCTTGGTAACGGGAACAAGTCCGGTTCCGTTGAGAGGAGTGTAAACCAGCTTGAGTCCTGAGTTCTTTGCAACACCCGGACGAACCTGGCGTGACTCGATGGCATCATAAAGACCCTTCTTGCAATCATCGCCTACGAACTTGATGAGACCCTTCTCAACACCCTCTGAGAAGCTGATGTACTTGGCACCTGTAAGAACGTCTGTCTTCTGGATCCGGTCATAAACGATTGCTGCAGCATCATCTGTCATCTGGCAGCCGTCGGGGCCGTATGCCTTGTAGCCATTGTACTTGGCAGGGTTGTGAGATGCCGTAACCATGATACCTGCATTGCACTTGTAATAACGTGTAGCAAAGGAAAGTGCGGGAACCGGCATAAGCTCGTCATAGATACGAACATTGATGCCATTGGCAGCCAGAACGCCTGCTGCTTCACGTGCGAAATTCCAGCCCTTGAGACGAGAGTCGTAACTGATGGCAACTGTCTGTGTGCCGCCCTGAGTCTTTACCCAGTCAGCAACACCCTGTGTAGCCTGACGAACAACCCAGATATTCATGCGGTTTGTTCCGGCACCGAGAGTTCCTCTGAGACCTGCGGTTCCGAACTTAAGTGCAACCGCAAAACGCTCCTTGATAGCTTCATCATCACCCTTGATTCCCTGAAGCTCAGTCTTTAAATCAACATCCTGGAGGTCGGCAGCAAGCCAGCGCTCATATTCATCTTGATACATATTTAGTTCCCCTCTCTATGACCCGCCATGCATATATATGCACGGTCGAG
>JAILDF010000150.1 GCA_024689585.1 Oribacterium sp. | reverse complement strand
AGCCTCTGCCTGATCAAGTGCATTGATCTTATTTCTCATTGACTCAGAAATAGCAAGACCTGCAGCGTCGTCGCCGGCCTTATTGATCTTGTAGCCGGATGACAGCTTCTCTAAGTTCTTCCCAAGAGCTGTTGTGTTCTTGGACATGTTTCTGTAAGAGTTGATCGCTGAAATGTTGTGCTGTATAACCATAAATTCCTCCTATTGTCGGCCCGTGTAAGAACATCCTTGTCCAAACCGGTACTCAGTTTCCTGAGCACCAAGCCTTTTTTATGATTTGGTTTTCACCTTTATTATCGCACGCTTTCTCAAAATTATAAACGCATTTACAAAAAATTTATATTTTTATAATTTTGCAAATGTGTAAAAAAATGATCTAAAAATCAACTCATGGAACTTCTGATATTATGTTTTCGTTTTGCGCTTCATTCTTCTTTGGTTTTACGCGCCTTCTTACCTCTCCAAACAATCTGAAAGGTGATTCCTTTGTCAATGTTTCCTTTATGATGTTTGTTATGGACACCCTGTAACCCGGATCGTTAATTGACGGGATCTCCGGAAGAAGACCGATCTGGGCTTCGGCATCCATTCCTATATCGCTGTATTTAAGCACCACATCTTTAACATATTTATAAGAAGCCGTAGCGGAACGGTTTTCGTTTGCCACCAGTACCTGATTCATCTCAGAGATATACCTCGCCCTGATGGTGGTTTCCGAAGCCTGCTTCTCATATATCCTCATGCTTATTCTTGAGGCATCATGACCGGCTCTTCCATAGCCCATATCTATCCATCCGTATTCATCCACCAGTATCTTTGCTGCAGAATCAAAACCGTAGTATATGATCTGCTCCTCCTTAATCTCCGCAAGAAGTCCCGATGAAGCATCCGGGATCAGATTCATGATGAGATTCGGGTCATTGAAGGGCACCCTTATAAGCTTCATTTTTGTTTCTGTATAATAAATGTTGAGAATGGATCTCAGGAACTCATGGATCCTCACATCATCATATCTGTATTTAGCCTCCGCTACTGCAAGCTCCAGGATGATCTTATTCTTTATTTCCTCAGACATATTCCTTGCTCTCGCCACTTCTTCAACACCGGAAGCATGTCTCAGGAACTGGGCATTTAACATCTCCTCTCTTACATTCATGGTATGGCCTGTAAGAAATGATACCTTCCTGATAACGCTTGATTCCCTGTCATTTCTGACGGAAATTGCATGCATGGGTTTTTCCCCTGCAAGTCCTATGCCTATGATCACCGCCTCAGGTGATCTCTTGATATTATTAAGGATGACTTCATCATTCCAGAAAACCATATGATTATAGTTTTCCTTCAACTCATAAAACTTGATGTTGCTATATTTCTGATACTCGTTTTTCAGGATGTTTGCAGCTTCAACATTGTAGATGTTATTGCATGCAGTATATATATCCACCCTTTTATTCTGGTGAAGATCACCGATGAAATCTGACAGTACTTCATCCCTCTGACGATAATTGATGGCCTCCTCCAGGCGGTCCAGATCAATCTCGATGGACGGACGGTTTTGGATATACGCTACCAGTTCATACTCATTTATGGGAACTGTCAGTCCCTCCACGCCGTTTCTTCTGGCTCTTTGTATATTCTGAACCAGGATGTTCAGCATCTGATTGATCTCAATAAGGTCACTTGGATCATCCGCTGCTTCACAGGTTGTTATGACTGATCTCACTCCCTGGCCATTGACGGATTCTACTATAATTTGATTACTGCCTTCATTTTTCTTTATATTCACTCTTGCTTCCGGAGTAAGTTCCACTATCTCCTCTCCGGAAATATTGTAAAGTGATAAAGGCTTATTGCTGTATTGATACTCAACAGGTTCTGCCTGACTCTTGTCATTGCCATTAAGGATCCCGGTAAATATACTCAATGGATGGTCTTGATTGAACCTGTCGAAAAAATCATTGATCTTACCCATCTAAGCATCCCCTTTTTTGTCACAAAACTTTTATGCGTTCTTCTGCCTTTTTATAACCCTGCTCCGAAGCTTGTCTGTAATAGTAAAGCGCCTTTTCCTTCTGTCCGGACACCTCATACCAGGTTCCCAGATTATAGGCTGCCTTAAAGGAACCGGTTCCTATAACCCCTTCCGGCCTCTCAACTTCCCCAAGGCTCAGACACTTAAGATAGCTTTTTTCTATATAAGGAAGCAAATGATGATACTTCTCGGTATTCTTCAGTACCAGTTTCATATAGAAAAGTCCTGAGTAAAAGAAAAAATCAGGATTTCTTGTGAAATCGTACTGGACCTTTCCCATGATATCGTTTGCTTCCTCCAGACTCTCCTCGGTATCCATATCATAAAGAGTATAAAGATATCTCATGATTCCGTCAGTCCAGTACGGCGCCTGGCGTATCTCCTTTTTTCCGGAAAACCTGAAAAAAGTCCTGAAGTATGGAAGACTTTCCTCTTCTCTTCCTAAATTGCGAAGGGTTATTGCCATCTGATAATTGTAGTATGGATAATTTGGTTCCTTCTTCAAAGCTTCGATCAGATACTCAAGGTTCCTCTGACCTTTACCTTCCTGAAGATATCCGTCATGCTCCGCATAAAGAGGAGACATCTTATTGAGTACCTTGGCATTGATCTGTTCATGAATGCTTCCTTTATATCTCATCCCGGCAGGAATTATCCTGGGTATCTGGGTAATGCTTCTGTCTATCTCATCCCCGTTGGGATACGAATCCTCTCTTTTTATAAGACCCAGCCATCTCATGCCCTGACGGTCATACATCATGTCGATAAAATCCCTCAGTGCTTTCGGATTACTTATTTCATCATTTCTCAGATATTCGTCTGCGTCCAAAACCAGGTGTATCTCTCCGCCATGATCTCTTTCCGAATGACCAAGGGCAAAGTTTCTTGCTTCCGAGAAATCATTGACCCAGGGAAAATC
>JAILDF010000116.1 GCA_024689585.1 Oribacterium sp. | reverse complement strand
TTCATTTTTGAATGCAATCACCCGGAGTTATGGTACCTATAAGCACACAAGCCTTTATTATGGAAATCCTTTTCTCAGGGCAGGTCGGAAACATATATCGTTAAACCACACCGGATGAAGCTTCTTAAATCTCAACGATTTCCGAAATCCGGTCCCTGTGGGCAACGGTAATGTTTATCTCTCCGGATTTGTGCTCGGAATCAGACTTGTCTATCTCCCGCCTGACTGTGTTTAATGCCAAAACCGGAAGGTTGTTCTCCTTACTGAGGTGTCCCAGAAAAACATGCTTCACGCGTCTTGAGAGTATGGAATCCAGAAGAAGTCCGCAATTGTCATTGCTGAGATGTCCATGGTCACTTAATATGCGTCGCTTCAGAGACATTGGATACGGTCCGGTGCTGAGCATTTTAACGTCATGATTGGATTCGATCACCATACCATCCAGAACTCTCAGATGCTCAGCTATGTAGTCGTCATAATGCCCGAGATCCGTAGCAACCGCAACCCTTTTAGCCGCATCCGGTTTATCTTCACCCATAGTCTCCACTCTGTAGCCCACCGGATCCGCAGCATCATGATATATGCTGAAGGGACATATCCGGAGGTCGCCTATTTCCATGGTACTGTCGGGAAGGATTGGAAAAAGATTGTCTTTATGAACATCTCCCAATGTCTTATTGAGCATTACCTCCCTGAGAGTTCCCAGGGTTCCGTACATAGGTATGCCGTATTTTCTTGCAATGGTTCCGACTGCCCTGACATGGTCTATATGCTCATGGGTAAGGAATATGGCATTTATATCCTTAAGCTCCAGATCCAGTTCATGAAGTCCTGTGTTTATGGCCTTCATGGTCACCCCTGCATCTACGAGGATATGGGTACTCTCTGTGCCTATGTATGTGCTGTTCCCGCCTGAACCGCTGGCAATGCTTGTAAACCTCATTAAAATCAAAACCTTTCAATAACTTCATAATCCGGAACACCGGGGTGCATCCACCCTTCCGGGAAGGATTACAGCATCTGAACAGCCGGATTGTGTTCACCAAAAAAATCCCTCATGTGATTCCCGATCATTTTAACCGTCTCTTCCGGGGAGCCCGTATTGTCGATCCTGAATGTGGCGATCTTCCCATATTCATCATCCCCGATTTGCGAAAGAATCATATCACGGGCCTTTTCTTCTGTATAGCCCCTTGTTTCCATAAGGCGCTTAACTCTGACTGACCTTTCCGCATATACTGCCCAGATCTCATCGCATAAATCTGTAAAAGCTTCATTTGGTAATGCTGTCTCTACCGCAAAATCCGCATCCCGGGAGCCGATTTCTTTTCGGACGTATTCCCACACAGCAGGATGTACTATTCCATCGACCCTTTTTCGAATGTGATCCTTCCCGCTTCCATACAGCTTTTTTGCAATTGCCTTAAGATCCGCAGTACCGTCCTCTTTTTGAATGTCTTCACCGAGAAGCTCTTTCAGTTTTTCAAAAACAGAATTTCCGTCAACATAAAAAGACTTGGCTATGTCATCCGTCTTCAGGATCACAAACCCATAGTCTTTTTCCAGGGTGTCAAGTACTGTAGACTTACCTGCACCGACGCCTCCTATAACTCCGATTACCATCTGTCTCTTTGCCTCATTCTGCAATGCTTCTTTCCGAAAGCCGGTCTCTGTAAACCATCTTAAACCCTACCCGCTATGACCGGTCTTTCCATGATATTCTAAGCTCTGCCCAGTCCTGTTCACTCTTCCGTGCATTCAGCCAGTCAAGTCCTTCCATAACTCCGGCTTCATCAAAAGCAAGCTCTTTATATAGCTTTTTATCCTCCGGCGTCTTATCAAAGGAAAAGGGTTCCGGCCAGACCCAGACACCCAGACGAAGCCTTTCCTTTGTAGGATTCATGATTTTTTCTCCGGTCTTTTTATCCACCGGATAATCCGCTTCCCCTGCTTCGATTTTTTTCAAAAGTTCAGTATCGGGATCCTTATAAACCACCTTGGAGATGCGATAACGCATGCCTTCGGAGGAACCCGAAAAGCTCTCCTTTTTTAAAAAACCCAGGTGCATTATATCTGTTTTTTCTATTAAAGCCATTCCATCTTTTCTTTCTATATATCGTCTATAGATTTAAATTCCATGAGAGAAACGTCTTATTTGACATTTCTCCCATGGAACGTATATCAACTTCATTGGTCTCAATGAGCTGATCAGCCAAACCTGTTCCTCTCACCGGAAATTAATAAATCTTGCGTGTTCCCATTATCTACCCATGTGAACCGGAACCGGTTTATCTCACTGTATATATCAATGAGCCTCGTCCCAGTTATATCCTTCGCTCGCATCAGCCACCAGAAGTACTTTAAGTTCTACGGCATTCTGCATCTTTTCAACCAGAAGCGCTTTCACTTTATCCTTCTCTTCCATAGGCGCTTCTATCAAAAGCTCATCATGAACCTGAACAACTATCCTTGACTTGTAGCCGCCTTCGCGAAGTGCTCTGTCAACTTCGTTCATGGCTTTCTTCATGATATCAGCTGCCGATCCCTGGATAGGGCTGTTCATCGCAACTCTTTCGCTGAAGGATCTTCTCATAAAGTTGGAAGCATTGATATCCGGAACCGGTCTCCGTCTTCCGAATACAGTCTTTATATAACCATGCTTCCGGGCAAATTCCACTTCACCGTCCAGATATTTTTTCACATCCGGATATGTTTCAAAGTATCTTTCGATATATTCCTTTGCTTCCATCCGGCTGATGGACAGACCTTCACTGAGTCCGAAGGCGGAAATACCGTAAACTATACCGAAGTTTACGGCCTTGGCATTACGCCTCTGCTGCTCTGTGACTTCCGAAAGCGGTATATGAAATACCTGGGATGCTGTAACCGCATGGATATCCCTGGCATCCTTGTATGCCTCAATAAGCTTCGGATCTCCCGAAAGTGAAGCCAGAATGCGAAGCTCCACCTGTGAATAGTCGGCATCAATGAAAACACATCCCGGCGACGGAACAAATACCTTTCTGAACCTTCTTCCAAGCTCTGTTCTGATGGGAATGTTCTGAAGATTCGGGTTTGTGGAGGAAATACGTCCTGTGGCTGTAACCATCTGGTTAAACTCTCCGTGTATTCTGCCATCCTCACGTATGAATCCCAGGAGGCCCTCGGCATATGTCGAATTCAGCTTACTGAGTGTACGATACTCAAGTATATCTCTGACTATCGGATTTTCTTCCGCAAGCTTTTCCAGCACATCCGCAGCTGTAGAGTATCCGGATTTGGTCTTCTTTCCACCCTTTAGTCCAAGTCTTTCAAACAGGATCTCACCAAGCTGTTTCGGCGAGTTGATATTGAATTCTATTCCGGCATCTTCATAGATACTTTTCTG
>JAILDF010000113.1 GCA_024689585.1 Oribacterium sp. | reverse complement strand
CGGAATAGGTGCCAGTCACTGTGAACAATCGTTCACAGTGACTGGCACCTATAGGGTAATGATATTTCTGTTGTTGAATTTTTCAATGATATAACCTGATAGGCGGTACCTGATTCTGAAACAGATATTGAGGATTAAACTGATACCATAATTTGGATAATCTTATGCACGAGGTGGTTTATGATATGATACAGATTCAAGATACCCGAGCTTCTCGATTTTCTCAATATTCATTCGAACCGGAATACCCGGGATGTCTGTGCGAAGAGTGAATCGACTGTTCTTAAACTCCGGCACGTTTAACATAAGCTCATGAACAGGCTCTGAAATGGGAGCATGAAATTCTATTCGTTCATTATCTCCATACAGCGCACCAAAATATGCATTGTATGCTCCTCTTCCTCCTGACTGGAATTCAAGACCATGTTCACGGCAGAGATCACGAATCTTAAGGAGATCATCAATGTGACTCATTCGGCCTAAGGATGGCTGCAATATGTCAATGCCCTTCTCCACATACGTCTCATAAGCATAGTACACACGCATGGACTCACCGGCAGAAAGACGCTGCTTGACACCCATTTCTTTTAGTTTCTTTATTCCGTTATAATCCGCGCTATGAATAGGCTCTTCTACCCATTCCAGATCGAAGGGCTCGGCAAGACGGCAGAATTCAGCTGCCTGTTCAACGGTATACTTCTGATTACAGTCAACGGCGATCCGTGCTCTTCCGGCGAGGGCTTTCTGCACCTTTTCAATCCTGCGAAGATCCCTGTCCATATCGAGGATCTCGCCAAGTTCTCCATGCGAAGATCCCACTTTGAACTTGACAGTATCTGTACCTTCTTCCGCGTAGCGGCACATCTCTTCCACAAGCTCATCATCATCTCTGATGATTCCGCCGCCACCCTTATATGCAGCACACCAGTCCTTTTCTGCACCAAGGAAACGATGAATTGTCTTTCCTGCCCGCTGTGCAAGGATATCCAGCATCATCAGGTCCAGGGTGCCGACATTAACAGCATCCCCACTCTGGAAACCTGCATTTCTGATCTTCCAGTACTGCTCATGTCTCCATGCATTATAGCTTTTCTTTTCTCCGTTCAGTATACGTGGAAGCATAGTCTGGACAAAAGATCTGGAAACCGTATAGTGAGCGCAAGCACCGGTATCATCATATAGTTCCAGATAACCCTGTTCCGGTATATTTGTGCCCATTCCACCGGTAGCGTCTCTAAAGGGTTTTGGAAGTGGAATTGGACGGAAATTATAAAAAACCGCTTTTGTAAAACGGATCTCGTCTTCAAAATTGAATTGATTCATTTTTCGCTCTCCTCTGTAGCATATTTATACTTTTCTATAAGCATTAAGCTCTGATATGCTTCAATCATCTGCTACTTCTCCATATTGTGTATTTGCTTTAGTTATAGCCACGTCTGATTCCGATTCCCTTCCTTTGGCAGCCCGGCGTGACTTAAGGTAATCTGACAGATAGGGCCAGATCACACAGAATACAGCAAGGAGGAGAAGTACTAAAGACAGGGGTCTCGTAAAAAACTTTTCATAACTACCCTTGTCCATACTTATCGCTCTTCGGAAATATCCCTCAAGCTTAGAAGAAAGAATAAATGCAAGTACCAATGGACTGGTAGGCAGACCTCCGATCGACATAAACAGAGAAAGAAGGCAAAGTGCTAACATCACATAGATATTAAACATTGTGTTTGATATACCGTAACCTCCGATATAGGCGATTATAAGGATTACGGAATAAAGGAAATGGTATGGAATCCTGAGAATATATGCAAACCAGTTCTTGGTCATGACCTGCACTATGAATGTAACTATAGCTGAGACCAGAACACATGCAAAAATAAGCATTGCCAGATCCGGCTGACTGGTCATGAAAAGCGGACCGGCCTGAAGACCATGTATAGTAAGTGCAGAAATGAGCATTGCAGTAATACCGTCACCCGGGATTCCAAGTGCCATCATAGGAATCAGTGCACCGCCGAGAGAAGCATTATTAGCCGTTTCTGAAGCCCAGATACCCGAAGGATTTCCTTCGCCAAATGGAATTTTTGACTTATTTGTGCTTTTTGCATAACCATATGCAACCATGTTTGAGATTCCTGAACCCATTCCCGGAAGGAATCCGATCCAAAGACCTACTAAAAATGAGAAGATGCAGGTTCTGATATTGTCAAAATAATCCTTTAAGGTTATTCCAAAACCTTTTTTTCTGCTTGTTTCCGCATCAGGCATTTTGGCCTCACCACGTGCCGAATCCCTGATGATCTGGCACATGGCAAACATTCCCAGCATCTGTGCTACGGTAGAAATTCCGGCTGAAAGGTTAGTGTTGCCGAAAGTAAACCGCTGAGTACCGTTTATTGGATCCATACCAATGCATCCCAACATAAGACCAAGTCCGGCGGCCATCAAGCCTTTCCAAATGTTTCCTTTAGAGAGTGATGCTACTAAAGTGATTGCACAGAAACAAAGAGAAAAATATTCCCATGGCCCTAAAGTCAGGGCAAAATCAGCGATAATAGGTGACAGGATTGTTGCAAGTATCACTGAAAAGAATGTACCAAGAAATGAAGCAGTGATACCTACCGCCAATGCTTTATGGGACTCTCCTTTAAGCGTCATGGGATATCCGTCAAAGCAGGTAGCGATAGATGAAGAAGAACCGGGTATACCGATTAAAACTGCAGAAATGAATGAACCGGATACACCTCCGATCCAGATAGCCAACAACAAGATAAACGATGTTTCTGTTGATAGTCCGAATGTTACCGGCAGAAGCAGAGCTATTCCAAGTGTTGCAGATAGACCGGGTATAGCACCAAACACGATACCAAGACATACCATTCCGAATATAAGAAGGAGATTGATGGGCTTTAAACATACCATCAGCTGTGAAAGATACAATGCCATGATAGAATTCCTCCTTTATTTAAACAAAATGCCGGTCGGGAGCTTTACCTGGAAGCCGATTACGAACATGGCATAAAGTCCGATGGTTACAATTACGGAAATTAATGCAGCCTGGAGCGGTTTCACAGAGCTGTTACCTTTAAGGTCATGGATAAAAGCAAAAATCGCAAAAGGAGCTACCGGAACAAAACCGAAAACTGCCATTAGAATTCCTGTTAAAACCAGCATCAGGTAGCTTTTTGTAACTTTTAGTTTTCCGCCTTTAGGAAAATATGGTTTATCCGGGGTTGGATCTTTTTTCCAGTCGCTTATACCCTTTAAAAAAAGCATTAATGAACTGATAAATACCACTGTGAAAGCAACATATGGCAAAAGTCTTGGTCCGGGTTCCAATAGATTTTTAGGTTGTTTTGTCTGTATCCGGATCAGCAGAAGCCATATTAGTGACCATATGAGTCCAACAAGACCGGTGATCGAGTCACGTTTCATTTTCATTACAATGTCTCCTATTCCTGAGGTTTGCAGAGACTTACCTCAAACTATGATTTAGAAGGTCTTTAGCATAAAAATCCCTCCGAAGCATTTCTTCGGAGGGTCTTACTACCGAAAATATTACATCTTAGCCCTGTACATAAAGACCTATAGCTTTTCCAACCTCAACAAGATTTTCGTATTCTGCCTGTCTTATCTTTTTAGATTCTTCAAGATCATGCCATCCGGGGATATTTCCGATCTTTGAGATGTCATCCTTTGTTGTTTCATAAATCTTCTGCATTGCGGCGTTCATATTTTTAACCATTGTCTCATCCATTCCGGCCGGTCCGAGAAGATAGTGATAAACATTGAAGTAGCAATCCTCAAAACCCTGCTCCTGGAGAGTCTTATAATTATCAGGAAGCACCTCAGGGTAGCTTGCAATGGTTGTACCATCAGAAGCTACAGTTCCGATAACCTTGAGCTTTCCTGCCTCCTCATATTCAACACCATGACCAACACCTACGACTCCGATATCTATGAATCCACCTGCAAGATTTGTAAGTCTGTCGGACTCGGATGCCATTTCTACCGGGTTAAGCTCCAGTCCTAAAGCACTTGTGATCTTTCCGAAAAGGAAAGTATTGGCACCTGCAGCCGGCATGCCGACATTAATCTCACCGGGATGTGCTTTCGCATACTCAACAAATCCGGCAAAATCGTCATATGGTGCATCAACCGGAACAGCGAGAGTACTGAAGCCGTTATCCTGCATTGCTGCAATAAGTGTAAAATCATTAATAGGATCAATGTCACTGTTTCCTGTAATATATTGAATGTTCAACGCACCGGTTGCCAGTGTCAATGTTGTTCCATCAGGTTTAGCATCCTTCACCATCTGGTGACCGATAGTATTTGAATCGTAGTTTGTAACTGTAGTCTTAAGACCATATTCATCTGTAAGTGCCTGTGCATAATATCGGATTGCAAGATCGGATCCTCCTCCTGCTTTTCCGGGTACTACAAGAGTAAGTGTTTCGTCCTTTAAGAAACCGATATCATCACTACCCTCTGCCTGTTCAGCTGCGGCATCAGTTGCTTCAGCCTTTGATTCTTCCTTCTTTGCCTCTGTTTCTGCTTTTGCTTCTGTTGCTGCCGCAGTGGTGGCAGGTGTTGTACTTGTACTGCCACATGCTGTAAGTGCAAGCATCATAGATGAAGCCATCACCAGGGAAATCCATCCTTTTTTCATATCATATTCCTCCTACTATTTCTGCGGAGGATTATGACCTCCTACAGTCGTTTTAGTGAAAACTTTTAAGTTTTCCTGTGAGATTTAATTGTATGTGTTGATTCTAACGTACTGTAGTATATATCACCATTATGAATAATTTATTCTTTTCATAACACTTTAGTTATAGTATTCTAGTGTTCAGATGAATCGGGAGGGAATGACATTTGAATACCAAACAACTACGTTATCTGATCACAATAAACCAATGCGGAAATCTTTCAACGGCGGCAAGGAGTCTTGGCATTTCCCAACCGGCACTTTCAAAACAGCTTTCCGAATGGGAAAGGATTTATGGTATCTGTCTGTTCAAAAAGGAGAATAGACGGCTTCTTCCTACTGAACAAGGTTCTGTTTTTTTAGAAAAGGCACAGCGAATCCTGGATGAACAGAACCGCACAATACTTTCCATGAAAACTGTTGCAGGAGCAGCCCGTCAAAGGATACGTCTCTGCACAGCACCTAACAGAGGCGCCATCATTTACAGTGAGGTTTACCAGCGCTTTTCCAGAAGGTATCCTGACATTTCTTTGGATCTTATTGAGCGTTTTGCAAGCGAACAACCGGAAGTTATTAAACGCGGGATTGCGGATATTGCTTTAGGCGCAGGTAATATCTCAAGTTCTGTGGAAGACATTCCTTTTGCGAAACAGGAACTGCTGATCGCACTTCCATCGTCTCATCCTCTTTCTACCAGAAAAGAAGTTACACTTTCAGAACTCAGAGATACCCCTTTCGTGCTTCAGGGTGAAAGACATAGTGTCCGGGGAATTGCCGACAAGCTGTTTCAAAAAGCCGGATTTGATCCACTTGTAGTTTTCGAATCAGATGACGTTATTCTTATAGACGCACTTATCAGACAGTCGATGGGAGCCGGACTTGTATCGCGAATTCATGTTAAACCATGTGAAGAAGTTCGTTATATTTCCCTTGATCCTCCGGTGTACCAGCTTACTCATCTCCGCTACCCAAAAGGGCACATTCTTACGGAGTCAGAGCGTTATCTGGCCGGTCTACTCATACAGCACCGGCTTTCAGATCCGGGAAATGAGCCCATTGATTCTCTTGAACTTAAGGGGTTTCTTAAGACGGTTGAAGAGATTGAAAAGTCTGCACCTGTGGGGCCAAGCCGGTTGGAGAAGGATGAAAAAAACCGTAAGAAAAAAAGATCCGAGGATATCCATCTGGATACCCGTATCCTTGAATATATCGTTGCCATAGCAGATGAAAAAGGACTTACTCAGGCTGCAGAACGCTTTTTACTTGCTCAGCCTGCTCTCTCAAGACATGTTAGAAATGTTGAGGATATGCTGGGGATTCCGCTCTTTACACGTGAACACAACCGGTTGCTCCCAACCAATGCCGGAAAGGTTTTTATTAACGGCGCCAGAAATATATTAAAACTTGAAGAGGATATGTTTACGGCATCAAAATATAATTAAGGCTCATCCACCGATATGGATGAGCCTTATTATATTTACGTGTCGCCGGCTTTTAATAACACTTAAACCATGGCTGTAATTGCAGCTTCATAGGTTTTAAAGGTCTGCTCGTCGAAGAGAATCCAGGTGATGCTTTCCAATGCTGCTACATTTTCATCCACAAATTTTTTTGCTGTATTTATCGCAGTTTCAGATGCCAAATCCAAAGGAAAATGATAGACACCGGTACCAAGAGAAGGAAGCCCGATGTTTTTTGCTTTATTTTCGGCAGCTAATGATAATATGCTTTTATAGCATGAAGAAAGGAGTTTTACTTCATCGTGCATACCGTCCTGCCATTTGGGAGCTGCGGTGTGAATGATAAAATCAGCATTGGCATTAAAGGCACCGGTTATCCTGGCTTCACCGGTTTTACAACCACCCAGTTTTTTGACTTCCTGAAGAAGTTCGGGTCCGGCAATGGAATGAATGGCTTTACAAACACCGCTATCCAGATACAGGCTCTCGTCAGCGCCTATAACCAATACATCTAAACCATCTATTTTTGTTATATCACCCTGTACAGCACATATTTTGGTACCTTTATACTCTTTTTCCATTATATCCTCCTCGGCTCCGCCATTTTAGCTCTTTCAGACTTCTGCAGCTTTCTGAGCGTCTTTTTTCAAAGTAACAGCATCTACTTTTCCGTTAGCAAGAGTGGGCAGCTTGTCGTATATCATAAATCTTCTTGGAATCTGGTAATCGGACAAACGTTTCTTTAAAAATGCAGCAAGTTCTGCTTCATTGTATTCAGGCTGATCATGAGTATTTTTCTTGAGGCTGATACATGCCACGGCAACTTCCCCGTCCTTTTCATCGGCTATACCTACTACTTTGACATCAGAAACAGGTGCATATTCCGCTATCACACTACCCACCGCATTTGGTTCTATAGTTTTTCCGTTACAGTGGATCAGCTCTTTCATTCTGCCTGAGATATGAAGATATCCATCAGAATCAAAGAATCCGAAGTCACCGGTCCGTATGCGTCCTTTGTCGTCCAGAGCCTGTGATGCAGCCGGCAATTTATAGTAGGCTGTCATTGCGCTGTCGCCATGGACAACGATTTCACCGCGGTTATCTTCTCCAGGAGGGAGAGGCATGCCTGTATGAAAATCCAGGATCTCGACTGTAACTCCATCAGCAACCTTTCCTACACTGCGGCAGATATGTTCAACACTGTCTCCATAAAGAGTTGCAGTTATCGGTGACAGTTCACTCATACCATAGGAAGAGATAAAATGGTTTCCCGGCATTTTTTCCATAAGCATACGCATCTGTGTTTCTGTTGCCGGAGCACCTGTAAGAATAGAGCATCGAAGGCTTGCCACTTTGTCCTCCGAAAATGAAGGATCATTTACCATTGATATGATGGTTCCCGGTATCGCATTCATGATGGTACACTTTTGCTTCTCTATAAAAGAAAGAAGTGTTCCGGTTTCGAAATTTTCAGGGATGTAAATGCTGGCTCCTGAATAAAGAGCAGCCAGGAAACCCCGGATCAAACCTGTCGTGTGGAAAAGGGGAACATTCATGCATATCCTATCATTCTCGGATAAATGCATGAATTCAACATTACATTTTGCCGAATGAAGTATTCCTGCCGAAGACAATAATACAGCCTTGGGTTTACCGGTAGAACCTGAAGTGAACAGCATACAGCAGTTATCTTCTGCTTCCTGTTTACCTTTGAATTGATCCTGAAGAGGTTCAAACTCTGCATCCCGCAAGCTGAAATCGACATTTTTACCTATATCAAGGACCTGACGTATCCTGGAGTCATTAGCCATGACAGCCTCTTTAAATTCATCTATGGTTCCGGTGTTCTGTACATCACCTATAAGAAGGTGGGTAATATCACCGATGTCGGAAAGCTGGATAAGGTCATCGATGGTATATTGAAAATTCAAGGTCATGGCTATGGCGCCCAGCATCTGTGCTGCAAGGAACGAGATCACCCAGTTAACACTGTTGCCACTGTATATGCCTATATGAGTTCCCTTGTGTACTCCATTTTTAAATAAATCTGCCGCCATTATATGGGCGTAATGATTTATATCCTCATAGGTATAGATCCGGTCTGTGACTACAAATGGTTTCTGAGGTGCAGTACTGACTTTTAGCAGGAACAAATCTTTAATCGAAAGGGTTTCCGGAGATTCTTCCAAAGAACCTTCCTCAATATTTATTATTTTGTCAAAACTGGTCTCTTTGAATATTTCAAGAACATCCTCATTGCATCCCACAACGGTAAGATTACTTCCGTCCTTCATATGTTTTTTCAGACGAAGTATTTCCCTTAGTCCAACGGATGAAATATATCCAACCTTAGAAAAGTCCAATACTACCTTTTCTGTATCTTTCGGTATGCGGTCAATGACCTGGGACAGGTCGCCCACTGTTGTCGAGCTTATTTTTCCTGTTATATACAAATATATAGTTCCTGAATCATATCTTGTCGTAATATCCATTTTAAAACCTTCCTTATATGTGATCTATGGTATGCAGTTAATGGATCATTGAAAGCTGATGAAGTTCAAAGTGACAGGCACCAATGGTGGGATATAACCCGTATATATGATTCTATAATATATATTATCTGAATCAGTGACAATGAGTAAATCATGCTTTAATATATCTGAAGGTTTCCGGACGCAAATAAGGAAAAGTGTCCGGAAATTGACATCGACGAAGTAACCGACATTTACGGAGATCTTGTTAATCATCTTGACAATATTCCGGATTAAGGATTCCTTATAAGTAGTAGTAATGTTTTAAAATAAAATCATCATCTGATAATTGCATAAACCATATCTGCCGAATACATCAGAATCATCAGTCCGCCTTCAATTCTTGATATCTTTCTGTCAGATTTTGCAAAAACAAGAACAACGATAGTCACTAATACTAGAATGATCAGATCAATGCAGGAAGCAATATTCACACTCACAGGCTTAATAATTGCAGAGACACCCAGTATGAAAAGAATATTGAAAATGTTTGACCCGATAGTATTACCGATTGCCATGGCTGCCTCCTGCTTCTTTATCGCAACAAGAGAAGTGACAAGTTCAGGAAGAGAAGTGCCAAAAGCTATAACCGTTAATCCGATGAGTGTTTCAGACATACCGGCTGCTCTTGCTATTTCTTTAGCACAATATACAACTATCTGTCCTCCAAGAATGATTGTTCCTATTCCGAAAACAATCATGGCTATAGACTTTAAAAGACTATAAGAAGGAGCTTCTTCAGATTCAGCATTACTTTTCTTTGCAGCTATTATCAGATTTACAATATATGCGGCAAGCAGAAGCACGAAAATAAAACCACCTGTTCTTGTTACGGTTCCGGCATTCTGAGATACATCTATATTTACAAAACCACCATTTATAAGTATCGGCCAGCAGCTTATAAAAAGTGCAAGGATAGTAATGATGATGGAAAAAGGGATATCTCTCGTAACCGCATCATTTTCTACAGAAACAGGCTTCATTACAGCACATATGCCAAGTATGGCAAGAAGATTAAAAAGGTTTGAACCAACAACATTGCTGATTGCTATCTCATTGGATCCCTGAAGGGCTGCAGATGTACTGACTGCAAGTTCGGGCAAGCTGGTTCCGAGAGCTACAATGGTAAGTCCTATTATCAGTGACGGTACATTGAACATTTTGGCAATGGATGAGCTTCCGCTTACGAAAATATCAGCTCCCTTGATAAGTGCGAACATGCCGACGGCCAAAAACAAAATATAGATTATAATCATTTCTCCTCCTGAAAATAAAAACAGTCCAGAGCCTCACACAGTATTCTTAGTGTCATTTGCTGAAGTCATTTTTGTTCTAATGAAAAAAGTTCCATAGACTAAAAAGCACCATAGACTCATCATTAGCACAAAAAAGAGACTTCTACTGCTGTTTGCAGTAAAAGTCTCGCTAATAAAACATATTCCGGGGCAAATGCTCGTACTGACGAAATATGCGACACAACATAAATAATGTGGAAGCTACTCCCTTTTGACTTGTTAGAGAATATAAACCACAGAAGAGGCACTTGTCAACACTGTTCCGAAAATGATTATATAATTGCGATAGATAGTGGTAACAGTTCAGCCGGAGGGCTCTGTAGATCAAAGCTGCTTAGAGATTCTGCTTTAGATTTTCCGTCGGAGCGACCCGGTTTAAGATGGATGACCTTCGATTCACGACCAAAAAAAAGAACCGGCGAACCGGTTCTTGAACAATTGCATTATCTTAATATACCTCATTAATCACTGCTATATAGTTCTTGAAGCTTTTTTATCTCTTTTTCTCTGCCTATAACCATGCGCAACCTCATTGGTATCTATTGTCATGTGAATACCTCCATTTCATGTTAATAGAATACAATTTAATATAGCTATAATTCAACCTATTTTTCATAATATTATTAGCATGCTATACATAAAAAGCGGTTAAAATCCGAAAGTACTGGATTTTAACCGCCTTGGTTTATTATGAAGATGATAGAGTTCTGTTATCTGATCATCGATTTTTAGAGGGTTACCGGCAGTTTAGGGGGCTGCCGGTAAAAAGAGTAGTATGAAAAAACTTCTATAGGGTTCAGATATATTTCATCTGATGGACATATAATATCACCGGATGCTGAAAAGGAACTGAAATATTTAAAATTTAATCAATTCATTTTGCGAGTCTGCGGTCTATACCAACCATTACCTTTGAAAATAGACCTATTATCCCACACACGCAAATGCCGAAAAATCAAACAGCTCCCCCATTGTATTGCTAATTTTGCTCGGCTCCATTGCTTACAGTTTCTTCTTAGCCGGCGCAGTAAAGGTAAAGTATTCAGTACTTATCTCTCCAACCAGGTCATCATACAGGTAAAAGCTTGTCTTCTTCTCACTCCAGTCATACTCCACGCTGTCAAATACAATCTCCGACTCCCC
>JAILDF010000097.1 GCA_024689585.1 Oribacterium sp. | reverse complement strand
GAAAAGCATCTCAGTATAAGTATCTACGATACTTTGAATCTTAAGCCAGTCTTCCCGGGTAATGTCATGACCGAAAGCAGCTGCATTATCATCTGACTCTTCATAATACTGGAACTTCAGGGCATCAGCTACTGAAGTTGCGGTTTTGATCGGTCCGGTCACTCCTGGCTCCTTCCCCTCTTCCAGTACTATTTCAGTCGGGTCTGTAAGCAGATTACCGAATTTACCTGACTTATATGCCTCGCTTTCATTCATGTCTGTCACATCCATAAGCAGCGTAATTGCATCGATGAGTTCCTTATGGATTCCTTCCAGACCTTCCTCGCCGCCCTTTTCAGCAATCTGTTCTACGATATCCTCTGCATATTCATCCGTAAGGAATGTAAGGATCGGGTTGAATGTCGGATCCATGGTATCATACTCCCCATGACTCTCGATCTGTACATCCGCCACAGGAAACATCCCCGCAGAAAAGTATCGTGCTGTAGCCAAAGTACGCTGTTTCGAATTTGCATAAATCCGTACATCACCTTCCTCCGGCCTGTAGTTTTCCGGAAACAGTCCTTCATCTTCCAGCCACATACGGAAGTATTGTCCCATCTGGGTTTCCAGCACTGCCCCTCGCAAAGAAAGCTCACTGGGATTGCTTGTCCATTCAAACCATTCATGAGGAGTTATATCCCCAAGCATAGACCCGCTTCCTGACAAGGGAGATCTGATGTTGTGGCGACTGAGGACTGTCAGCCTGTCCAGCTTGTAATGATACGTCTCATTTGCAGCATCGTACACCTCAGTTTCCGAAACAGTATCACTCTCAGACTTCTGCTCTGGGACAGTCAGGTCAGCACAGGCACAGAGTGAAACAACGAGAATCATTGACAGCATAAATACGATCAGTTTTTTCATTTGGTTTTCTCCATTTGCTATCTTAAAACACCGTCTTGCTTATAATCACATTATACACAAAAGCCGAAGTCTCTGCATTTTAAGGAATAACTATCATCAGCCGTTCGGAGATTTTTTATAAAATGTCTGATTATTGTCGAGTATTATGGATGAGAAGTTTTTTAGGAGGAGCCTATGATAAGTAAAAAACTTTCAATTGCTTTCTGCATTTCATTTCTCGTAATACTTTCATCATGTGGGAAGGCGGATTCTCAGGATATAGCAAACACAACAACCGAAATAAAAGTCACAACGGAAAAAGCTGTAGAGTTCTGGAAAGACAGTAAGTATACCTTTGAAATGATTCTGATAGATAAATCCGGCGAAATATTTATCACAGAAGGACTGAAGAATAATTATAAATCTGATGGTAAAATAAATATAATCTCAAAGGCGTAGATTTGAATTTTTGAAATAGGAGCAGTTATGAACAGAAAAACATCTAAAATAGTGGCAGCAACAACACTGATGGCAACATTATTTGCGACAAGTTCTTTTGCAGATCAATGGCAGGGTGATTATTCAGGAATGACTCCTGCAATTTGTGAACAGTATAAGGCAATTGTGATGGCAGAACATGCTGTTTCAAATGGTACAGGATATAAACTGTTTAACCTTGATGATGACAACATTCCGGAAATGACAATTAACTATCCGGGTTATGGCCTAAAGATACTTTCAAGTGATGGAACAAATGTATACTTTATAGGTACTGATGCCTATGGTGGTTACGATCTTCCTTATGGCACACACGGAAGAGAATATTCATGTTATGAACGCTCCGGTCGAATCGATACAGGTGCCCGCATCGGTGCAACTTCAATATATGTACCGGAATATCTTTTCTACGATAAAGCCTTAAAGACTTTTTGGCAAACTGAGACTGCACCAGTCATTGAAGGAAATCCCGTAGAACTTTGCTATGATGATCTCTCCGCAGCGGAAATGCACAGAGATCTTGACCTGATTGCTCAGGGCAAACATCCCTTAGGTGGCGGCGGAGACTGGGCAGAAGGCTAAAATCACCTCCGAACCGCTTGTTCCGACCCCCAAAAGTTAAAATCTAACGATTGGAGGTCGGTGTTTTTCGGTTCGGAGGTTTTTTGACTATGACTATACTTAGTTCTTTTTCACATAATAAAGAAGTACCCTTTATCGTTAAGTTAATGCACTTCACTATAAAGCAAGAATTTGCATGACAAACCCCCAAAGCCTCTGCCCATTGTAAGGGCAGAAGCT
>JAILDF010000081.1 GCA_024689585.1 Oribacterium sp. | reverse complement strand
ATGGCATCAGTAGTATCCGTGTATTCCATGAGATAATGGACTTTATTATCCGGATCATTATCAAAGAGCCTGTTGAGGTTATATTTGTTTTCTTCATCCATGGCGATGATCAGGTCAAATGTCTCGTACTCGGGTTTATTGACCCTCCTGGCATGATGATTCCCGATAGGAATATGATGTCCCTCCAAAGCCCTTCGCATGGGTGGATAAATAGGATTACCTATCTCCTCCATGGAGGTCGCCGCCGAATCCACCACTACCTCTTCGGAAATATGGGAATTATCTAGTAAATAGTTCATTATGTAATGCGCAGAAACCGATCTGCAGATGTTGCCGTGGCAAATAAATAAAATTCTAATCATCGAAATAATCCTCTCTGTAAGGCCTTACTATGCCGTATTTACGCCCTATTTGCCAATCATCAATTGAAAACCCCAAAAATACATTTAGCGGACTTTTATTGCAAAAAGAGTCAAAGAAAGGCAAAAGTGTGTCATTATACGTATTTTATCCGTAGTAGAATACGAAACGTTATATTCCGCAGCACCCACTAAAAGAGGGGTGCAAAATGCACATTTTCTCAAAAATGTAGTTTTGGTGTGTGCATACTGATTTTACCATATATCTCTTCACGAAAAAAAGGCCCTCGGAACAAATGCTCCGAGGGCCTTCAAGTCAAATAACTCTGAACAGATTCTGTTTTACCGGCTTGTTGCCGCTGGCCTTTTCAATCTCTTTACGAGCCTGGTTCAATTCTTCAAGCCTTATCATCTCCTGCTGTAAAACTTTCTACCGCTAAGGTTCCAGTATGCTCTTGCCTCTCTGGGGTTCATGAAGTTCTTCCCTCCCAGGTCAATCATCTCGGCTTTCATATCTTCTCACCTCCGGTTCCTTAAAGGGATTCAGTATTTGACATGAATTCTTCAAATTTAGCTCTTATCACAAGGAGCCTTGCACCATTACGTACTCCAAAGGTATCTATATTATCCTCTGTAAGTCTTCTCATCTTTTTAACACCCAATCCAAAATACTGTGCTGCTTCATTGATGCTCAGTGCGTACTTTTCTTCCATTGATAACTTTCTCATGCTTTCTTTCCTCCATATCTACTTTCAAAATAACATTCCTGGCTGCAATACTTCCTATTAAGACAGCCGTAAACTATAAAGGGCTTACCGCAACATTGACATATGTATTCATGGTTTGCTTTTCTGGTTATGAGTTCCCGATGATCATTCCACCATCTAAGTCTGCACTTGTCACAGCAAAAGAGCTTTTCTTTTTTACCTGGGGTTTGTGTTACCGGTTTACCACAGCCCTTGCAGCGTTTAACTTCAATGCCTGCGGTGTCCTTCACTCCTCCAAGCCCGTGTCTCTGACAGTAGGACTTCACTGTGTTTGTTGATATGTTAAGGCTATCTGCTATCTTTGAAGGTGTAGGTGCTGTTCTTGGACTTAAGGAGCAAAAAATGAAGGAAGGCCTGGACCTCATCCGATATTTTTGCATGCCATTTAATCCTACTAAAACTAACGAAGGTAGAATACGTAACATGCCAGGAGATGCACCGGAGAAGTGGGAAATCTTCAAAGCCTATAACGAACGTGATGTCGTCACAGAGATGGGTATAAAAGAAAAGCTTCATAAGTTTCCGGTACCTGACTTTATCTGGGATGAGTACCACTTGGACCAACAGATAAATGACAGAGGTATCCTTGTAGATATGCAGTTCGTTAAAAATGCTATAGCCTTTGATGAACGGTCAAAGATGTCTTTATCTTATCTAGAAGCGCATCGCGTTTCGACAAAAAAAGACGGCCGACAGAGAACTCAATCTCCACCAGCCGACACAGTCTTCTCTATTTCTTCCTTTTCTTTGGTGCCGGTAATTCCTCATACACCGCCTCGACCAGCTCACACAGGAACTCCCGATTATCAATATCATCCACCAAGATCATCTCTTTTGACCCATCATAAGGAAGCTCCATCGTTGCGTCCGGCATCAGCTTCACCGCCTCCGGAACAGGTTTAACCAGAAGCCTGTCATCATAAATACCGCCGAACACACTTCCACGATAATAGAGGATATATTCGCCCATCATAGCTCTATAACTGATTTCGTCAAGTCCCGAAAGCTGCTCTAATACGAAATCCAGATACCCTTTCGTTGATGCCATAGACTATTCCCCCTTTATCTTAATCGGATGCCTAATCACAGTCTTTAATTTCTCCGGAGCAACCTTTCTGGCATCACTCAGATAAATCTCATGATGCAGCCGCTTATCCGTAATATCCAGCTCATACTCCTGCTGTTCCATGAACTCATGCATCATAGCAACCGTTGCAGGCTCATCATCATAAGAACCCACATGCATACACTGGACGCAAAGTCCTTCCTCGACAGTCAGAAACTCTACCTTGGAGAAGTCCATCTTTTTCTTTTTTGTCGCTTCATCCACGGCCCATCTGAAATCATATTCTGTTACAAAATCCGGAAGCCGGATCACAGAAATCCAATGGAAGTTTTCTTTATGCGCATAATCAACTCCCTCCACGCCATCCTGCCACCAGAACCCTTCCAGCGGCGGAACAACATAATCAAAATAGCCGTTAATCTGATGATCACCCTTCTTGCTCATCTTGATGGTAAAGGCAATCCCATACAGCAAACCTATAGCCTGCTTATACTCCCCATCCTCTTGATTCGGATCTCCTGATCCGCGGACAGCGATATAATTCATGCTCGGCATTGTCACAATACCAGGCTTATTCTTCGGCATATAAAACTCTTTGTATTCTTTCTTGAAATCAAACGCCATCTATGGTTACCTCCCTGCATATTTCTCTTCAAACGGCTTATTCCAGGAACCGATCTCAATCAGGTTTCCTTCCGGATCCGCAATATAACAGGTTTCTTATTTTTTTTCTAAATGTATAGAATCCAAGCATAACCAGCACAATTCCGGAAACTAACATCAGGGCTTTCAGTGAAATGACATCTGCCAATGGGCCAAAAACAATCATACCAAGAGGCAACGCAAGGCTATAGACCGAGCCAAACAGCAAAATTGCCTGGCTTGTTAAAAACAAGGCTGTATTCTTTTTCCAGTTATTCATTTGCGGCATCCTCGACTATTACAGCCCTTGACCAAGTGCATCAGCATTCCTTTTGTTTCGATCATTTTAATCAATACCCTTTCCTATTCTTATAAAATGCCCTTCCTGTACAGCCGCAAATGTCGCTACTGAACATATCGGGATTCCTGTGTATATAAGCGGAACTATTGATAATGTCAGCGGAAGCGTGAAAAGCAGCACACCTGTCACCTTGTTCATAATCGTATGCACTGCAGCATATCTCTTATACATGGCATACCCGGAAAGAATGTTGATTATCTTTATTAAAGCGATAACCGCCGTCCAAACATACAGCCATATCGGAATATCCATTACAGGCAAAATCTTTATCAGACAAACTCCCACAAATACAAAATCAGCGATTGAATCGAATCTCGATCCAAATTCACTGACTGAATTTGTTTTCCGGGCGATGATCCCATCGACCATATCCGATAATCCAGCGATCAGATACAGCACATAAAAAATCGGAGAAAACACCGGGCAAAACATAAGTACCGCACTCACAAGGATTCTCAAGCCTGTTATTACATTTGCCATCATACGCTTCCTGCGTTTTCAAGCCTGCCGCGTGCATCAGGATTGTTTCCTATAATTGCTCCTACCTTTTCGCACGACCTCATTTCCGGGCAGCCACCGCAGGTTTCCATCTGATTTTCTATCGCGCACTGCCTGATCGGACATAAAGAATCACAGTACACTGTCTTTACTCCCGGAATCCGGCAGCCGGAGCAGTTGATCATCTCCGGCGTGATCTTCACTCCATTAAGCTCAGACCATTCCTTCGATACCTTTATCCGCAGTTCATTGTCGTTATTAACCGTAGCCAGACGAGCTTCGCAGGCCTCACAGTCCAGCCCGCAATATGCAATGAATTCATTCATGATCAAAGCCTCCCTTCTGTCTGCACCGGAACCCAAATACCACATTCGTAATCTG
>JAILDF010000072.1 GCA_024689585.1 Oribacterium sp. | reverse complement strand
TCATAGTTTCTCCCGCTTAGGTAAGAATCCTAACGGATTCTTTTGAACCGCTCAAATCTTGTATCAATTTTGTCAAAAATTGATATGTAGCGTCAGCCCTCGCGAAGCGATTATCAATGGGCTGACGTTCCCAGCACCGCGTGGCTCCCAAGATTAAAAAACAAATCTTGGGCAACCAAAAAACGCCGGACATAATGCAGCTTATCTACATTAAATGTCGGCGTTTTGGGTGCGGATATAAATTAACAAGAAGATTCTTACCGTAAAGTGTATGTCAGACAGTGATGGTAATGAAATTAATCCAGTAAATGTTCTCCTTATATACATTTCCGGCTGTCCCGGCCCGATAGTGTGTACAATGCTATAGCTTGAAAAAAGGATCCGGAGTGCCCGACAGTCAGTTTTTCTCAAACCTCTTTTATGATATCCACCAACCTGGGCATGCATGCCGGAGCAGGAGGGCATCCATTTCGAACCGGATCGCTTCGGTGGAAAATGAATGCCCTCCTGCTCCTGATTAACTGTTTATCAGGGCTGCTCTTTCTGCGAGGAGCACCTTGTCCGGACCCTGTTTTTTGACTCTGGCAAAATTGTAGAGGAGGAGTCCGGCTCCGAGGATGGCGAGTATGGCGGATAATGCCTGGGATACTGCGATGTTGGTTCCCCAGAGGTAGAGGGAATCCGTGCGAAGTCCTTCGATCCAGAATCGTCCGATTCCATATGTGAAAAGGTACTGGAATATGATCTGTCCGGTAAACTTCTTTTTGGGTGCCATCAGGAAGAAGATGATAACTGTACAAAGGTTCCACATTGACTCGTAGAAGAATGTGGGGTGAACCTGGATGAACAGTTCGTTTCCGATTTTTACTGCATGCTCCAGCACATCCTGATTCAGCATATTGGAGTTTACGATAGACTCCTTTATCCTCATGGCAAAGAGAGAATCTGTGTATCCGCCGAAGGCCTCGGTGTTGAAGAAGTTGCCCCATCTTCCCACACTCTGGCCCACCAGAAGTCCGAGAACCGCTGAATCCATCATGGAGAGGACATTGATCTTTTTTAGCTTGCAGAAAAGTGTGCAGCCGATAATGCCTACAATGATGCCGCCGTAGATGGCAAGTCCACCCTGACGGATATTCAGAATCTCATTAATATGCTGTGAATAATACTTCCACTCAAACGCAACATAATAGGCTCTCGCACCAAGGATAGCAAAAACGATAGTGTAAAGTCCCATGTCCTGAATGTCATCCACTTTGAGGCCCCGTCGCTTGTAATCAATGCTTGCAATAAGAAATCCCAGAATCATTCCGAAGCCAATGATCATTCCGTAGAAAGCTATGCGGAACCCAAAGATGTGAATGTCATTTTTCAGATGCTCGATTCCCACCCCAAGGTGAGGAAAAAATATGTCGAAATTATCAGTATTCATTGATGTCCTTTCTATTGAAGAAATACTTTGTCAGCCACCACTTCGCCGGTGTCACGAAGCTTTACAAAAATCCTTGCCACAGGGGTTGTAAGGGTTGATGCGTCCGGTTCTGTTCCCAGGGTCTGCCCGTCCAGATCATAGAAACATGCCGTCTGCCCGGGTTCTAATATAAAGCCTTCGGATGTTTCTCCTGTTCCGGTGACGTCGGCTTCCTCTGGTTTATCGGAAACAGCTTCACCGATTTCAGTGGAATCTGTTTCTTCTGCTTCAGCACCATCCTCGCAGTTCGTTTCCCTAAAGGTACCTATGGTTATGAGGTCGCCATGTTCCTTTATGAGTTTCTCGCAAACCTCATCAGGCTTATAATGCTCTGTCACCTGCAACTCTGTTTCATATTCGGGATAAGCCGAGAGCATCAGGCAGGTCTTGAAATCCGATTGAAGCGCCAGATCCATATTGAGAGCCGGAAGATAAAACTTTGAAAAATCTTCATTCCAGTTCGCGTATTCGGGGTCCTCTCTCTTGTCCGAGAAGTCGTAACATCTCTTCAGCCATTCCCCCAGGAACATGCTTACCTTGTATGCACCATAGGCGTTCAGATGAGCATTGGGGTCCATCAGATCAGTGTCCCAGTCAACCACGATGGAACTGAGTTTCCTGCTATTTACCTCAGCTTCGATTCCAGCCAAATCTGTATTACGCTGTATTACACCTGCACTTTCAACCTGAACGGATTCATTTCCGGTTCCAAATAAATTATCCACTGTCAGTTGCTCTTTGCCGATGCCTGTTGAATCGCCGGAGAGTCCCTCCACATCGTACATCATGTCAATGACCTCAACCCCCAGTTCTTCCGCCAGCTTCATAACTCTGTTTTCAGCACGCTGGTTTTCAATAGAAGCCGGATAAGGCATCCTCATGAAACAAACCTGAACACCCGCGTCTTCACACATCTTTACAAAGCCTCTAATGTAATCGTCAGCTCCCACGGATCCTTCTGTCACATCTGAAACCGGGACTCTGTCTATGTCCAGTGGAACGGCCACACCATATCTTGCTTCGGAGCCGTAGTTGGTATTGAAATAATCATCACTGAAAGATTCTTTAAGGGACTGTTCGTTAACCTCATTCCATCTGCTGTGATAAACGGAAAACGGAAAAAACAGCTCCGTCATTTCCCCTGTGGATCTTCCCTTCAAAAGATCCCGAACCGCCTCAAACTTAATCCTGTTCATGGGATAGGCATCCAGAGAATAATGCATAAAACTCACATCCATGTATGGCTGGTCAAATGCATACATATCGTAAATATCCAGAACCGCAAGTTTAGGCTTATGGTACTGAAGACTCTCCCGAAGCACCCAGTAAGACATCCCAAGGGATGCCGCATGTCCCGCCAGATTATAGCTGGTTATGCCGTACTTATCCCATATCTCCATGGGCTGTATACCGCTCAGCACATGACTGGAGCCGTAAAACAGTACATCATATTCTTTTTGTTCAGAAAAAAACTTACTATATTTTTTCCGGCTCACCGTTCTTTCGGTTACTTTGTCTGCAAACCAAATACCTCCCAATACGAAGGCTGCCACCAAAAGAACGGATAAAACCCGCTTGAAAAATCTCATATCAAAATCCCATAAAAACTGGCTCTAAATCTAAAAACCGGACCAGCATTCAAATCTTGTATCAGTACTGAAAATAAATAAAGCTTGACGCGTTGTAAGCATTGCCCCAGATGCCGAAGATCAGAATGAATAAAATGAACAGGGCAATGATAAGCTCCCGCAGAATCATTGGCCTCTGAAGAACCCACTTTCCTACGGAGCCTCCGCGATATTTCACAAAATCTCCGATGAAAAGGATAACCGTGGCGAAGATCAGAAGCAGGAAATTCTTCATGTCAAGTCCCAGAGAGTAAAGGTACTGTAGGCTGAACTGAGATGCTCCGAAATTGCAGCGTATCTGTTGAAGCATCATAACCGCATCCCTGAGTCCTGCTGCCCTGAAAAAGAGCCAGGCAAAATCGATGAGGCAGAAAGTGATGAGGATTCTGATAAGCTTCAATACTGCCATCCGGAAATCTTTGAAACCCGTGGGGGCCATCCCCCGTTCTTCTAAATCCGACTTTTCTATTCCTGGCTTTTCCTCACCCGTTTTTTCTATACGTGAGTTAGCCATACCCTGATTTTCTATTTCTGAGTTAGCTATATCCGGCTTTTCCATGCCCAGCTTTGCTGCATATCTCATGCTGCCGCCCATGGCAGGATTTTTCTTTGGATTCAGAACATCTTTATCAAATCCGAATAAACTCAAAACCTTAATTCTTATAGGAAGAAGAAGGCTTCCGATGATCTGGTAAATTCCGTTTAAAGCTCCCCAGACAATGTAGCTCCACTGGCTTCCGTGCCATAGGCCACTGACGATGAACACCACCATGATATTGAAGCAGCGTCTGAAAATATTGCAGCGACTTCCTCCCAGTGGAAAATACAGATAATCCCTGAACCAGCTTGATAAGGATATATGCCAGCGGCGCCAGAAATCCTGAACCGAAACACTGAAGTAAGGACAATTGAAATTATCCATAAGCCGGACGCCAAGCATCTTTGCAGCGCCTGTTGCTATGGTGGAGTAACCGCAGAAATCGCAGTAAATCTCGATTCCATATATCACTGTGGCTGCCACTATGGCTGAGCCGTAAATGTTATGATATCCGGCGTAAACATTATTCACCAGGATTGCTGCACGGTCCGCAATCACCAGCTTCAGGAAAAATCCCCAAAGCATGAGAAGGAAACCTTCCGAGACACTGTCCCAATCAAAGCTCCTGGGACTAAGGTACTGGGGGAGCAAAGCCGGCGCCCGTCCGATGGGACCCGAAAGAATGGAAGGGAAAAAGCTTACAAAAAGGGCGTAGTTGATGAAATTTTTCTCAGCCGGGATTTCTTTCCTGTAAACGTCTATAAGGTACCCCGCCGACTGAAACAGAAAGAAGGAAATGCCAACGGGCATCACGATGCTGAGATGGTCCACAGACAGGTTGATGGAAAGCCTTGCAAGCAGGCCGGAGACATTGTCCAGCAGGAAGTTCGTGTACTTGAAGAATGCAAGGAGGCCGAAAACCACAAACAAGGAAAATGCCAGGATCCGCTTCCGTTTCGAATTCACACCCTTCATACCGTGGCCGACCTCTGCCACTCCGATCTCTCCCGGATCAGTCCGGGCTGCCATGGATGTCCCACTTTCCTCTATTACGCCATGAAATCTTGTAGTCCCGTGGTCAGGCTTCCCTTGATTAATAATGGCTCCTGATCCTGACCCGGTGTACATTTCGTACGTTTCTGTTCCTCCGCTCTCTTCGGAAACTTCCCGGGCTGCTCCTGAATCTTTCCCCAAGACAAGCCCGCATATATAGGTGAAGATGGTGAAGATCAAAAGCAAAAGACCGTACCGCGGATTCCAGCTCATGTAGAACCAGTAGCTCGAAAGAAGCAGCCAGAAATTCTGAACCCCCTTGGGCACTATATAATATATGACCAGCACAATTGGAAAAAATACCAGAAATCCCAGTGAGTTAAAAACCATGTGAATCTCCCGTTACACATCTTTTACTATTTACCGAATACCTACGGGAACTGCTTTTCTGTTACAGCATCCTTCTTATCAACTATTATATTCCGAGTATCTTCAGGAATTCCTCCTCAGTAACAATCGGAACCCCCAGCTCCTTCGCCTTATTGTTCTTGCCGGAGGTTGAGGTTATATCGTTATTCACAAGATACGCGGTTTTCGCAGAAACAGAACCTGCTGCTCTGCCGCCTGCCTTCTCTATCAAGTCTTGAAGCTCCTTACGGTTCGAGAAATGTGTGAGTGACCCGGTGATAACCACAGACATTCCTTCAAGAGTCTTAGGGGTATCATCACTCTCATCCTGTTTTTGGATAGTCAGCTCCTGTAAAAGCCCCTGAAGCTCCGAAGTCTTCTTCTCATCTCCAAAGTACTTTACGATGTTCTCCGCAAGCACCTGTCCGATGCCCTCGATCTCGAGTAACTCCTCCACCGTAGCCTTCCGGAGTCTGTCAATGTCATCCCCGAAGAATCTGCACAGGACCTTAGCATTGGCAAGACCGATACCTGCGATGCCGAGACCGTAGATCAGTCTGTAAAGCTCGGTATTCCTTGAGTTATCGATGGCCTTTGTGAGATTGTCGTAGCTCTTCTCGCCGAAGCCCTCCATGGAAACGATGTCGTCACGGTATCTGTCGAGATGGAAAACGTCGCTGTAGGTATGGATAAATCCGTGGCCGATGAATTTTTCCAGGGTCTGCTCGCTGAGGCCGTCAACATTAAGGGCATCACGGCTTACAAACAGGGAGAAATTCTTTATCTTCTTGGCAGG
>JAILDF010000071.1 GCA_024689585.1 Oribacterium sp. | reverse complement strand
ATGGTAGCTTATCAGAAGTTTAATGACGGTGAAATGAGCGATTATATTCCGACCGATGATGAGTTACAGAAGAGTTTTGAGAGATTACCTAAGGTTGATCTTTAATAATTCGAGCCCCGGCAATATGCTCGGGGCTTTTTTCATCGGTAATCCACCGGGGACGGTTCTCGCCGGCGAGAACCGTCCCCGATGGATTACTTTTTGTTTTTCAGACTCTTCAGATACTCCTTCTGTTCGGGAGTGATACGGTAACTTTCAACTGATTTCTGAATGGCTTTGTTGTGTGTCCAGGTATCAAGTCTGTGGCTCTTGATGAAGGGCAGAACCGTTTCATACTGCTTGGCAAGAGCTGTGGCAAAATACCAGGCTATCATCATGTTGACGTAATACTCTTCGGATCGGATAACTGCCACCAGTTCAGGATAAGACGGGTCGAAGTCTTCATCAAGAAAATGCTGCATCAGCATGCCTATGCCGAATCGGATGGTATAGGCTGCGTCTGCCCCTATCCACTGCCTTATTTTTTCAAGCAACTCCGGATGATGTTTTTTAAACACCTTAGGCGACATCTGGTCGCAGGTGGCCCAGTTATCCACAAAGGGAAGAAAACGATCCACCTCCGAAATGCACCAGTCATAATCCTTTATCTCGGAAATGATAAAAGCGTGAAGCTGGTTCTCATCAAAATATTTATGGGGCAGCACATCAAGAAACTCCTGAAGGTCTTCACGTTTCAAGAACTCCTTTGCAAGCTTTCTAAGCTCCGGTGTCCTCACGCCTATAATTGAATCCGCTTCTATGTTAGGTATGATCTTTACCTGCAGCTCCCGATAGGACAGGTCCTGTCTTGAAAACAGTTCTGACTGTATATCTTTAACGATTTGAGCTTGTTTCATATACATACCTCTTTAAACCGACGAATCCACCTTGGACGGTTCTCAATCGCAGTAACCTTCCCCGGTGGCATTCCGGACCATTTATTTATCTGCTCTATACAAGCCGCCTACACCATTCAGAGAAAAGTCTTTTTTAGAAACTTCATAGGTAGCTGTGGCATGCTGTTCAGTGCCGTTATCAAGGAAATCATTTATCATTATCTGACTGCCCTTGGAATCCTCAACCTTCAAAAGCTGGTGGTCAGGATAATACTTACCTTCAAACTCTATTGGCTTCTCGGTTTTTATCTCACTCCAGCTGCCGTTTTCATCTTCTCTTCCGGCAAGAATGATAGTCACTTTACAGGGCACATCCCCATAAAGATTGCTCATTGCATCCAGCAATTTTGAAGCCGTATCACTGCCGGAAAGACCGGCCGCCTTCGCTTCATCACTGTTCTTGAAAGCCTGATATCCATAAACATCTGCGGCCACACTTGGATCTGTATTCTCATTTGACTGGATTCCGGATTTACCCTTTCCTTCAACCTCGATATTCATCCAGTAAACATCCTTCACGTAACCTGATTTTTTATTTGGTTTATGCCAGTTTGCAAATTCCCAGACTCCGTTTATGGCATAAGGATCAGAAAAGCGCACATCATTGCTCTTGTCATAATTTTTTGGGGTAAAAAGCCACGTAAAATCATCAAGAGATGCTTCCCCGGTCACAGTGAAGCCTAGAGTCTCCGGATTATAGTAGTCAACATTTTCTTTGTTACTACCGCCACATCCCGTAAGTGCCAATGTCAACGCCGCCACACATAAGTAAAACCATCCTTTTCTTCTCATCCTTCTGCTCCTCTCACTTTTATAAAACCATATCTAAAGTTTAACCACGAAACACAATCTTATAAATATTACTCGTCATCTTTGAAGTTATGGATAAGGCATTATCTTCGGGTTACTTTTATTTATTTGAAGTTTTCGTACACAACTTTTGCAAAGACCATGTGTCCATTCATATTCAAATACATAAATCACCGGGAATTCCACCAGAGACGTTTCTGGATGGTTTACCTCTTCAAAACCTATTGACTAAGTAGTAATTTGCAACTATAATACCTACCATACAACTAGGTGAAAGGAACACGAGTCATGTCTAAATATATTTATATGGATAATGCTGCGACTACACGGGTCACTCAGGAAGTGTTTGACGCCATGGAGCCGTATTTTTGTGAGCAGTTTGGAAATCCTTCAAGTGCCTATGAGTTTTCCGGAAAGATAGCCGAGAAGGTGGCTGAAGCGAGAGCTTCCATAGGAAAAGCAATCGGTGCAAGCGAGAAGGAGATATATTTTACCGGCGGCGGAAGCGAGTCGGATAACTGGGCCATAAAGGGTGTTGCAGATGCTCTCCGTGAAAAGGGCAATCACATTATCACCACAGAGATCGAGCATCATGCGGTTCTCCATACCTGCGAATTCCTGGAGAAGAGAGGCTTCGAGATCACTTATCTCCCCGTTGACGATAAGGGCCTTGTTAATGTCGAAGACCTCAAGAAGGCCATCAGACCCACAACCATCCTCATTTCTGTAATGTTCGCAAACAATGAGATCGGTACTGTTGAACCTATAAAGGAAATCGGCAGAATCGCTCATGAGCACGGCATTTACTTCCATACAGATGCGGTTCAGGCCTTCGGACATCTTCCTATAGATGTTAATGAAATGAACATTGACCTTCTGTCCGCAAGCGGCCATAAAATAAACGGCCCTAAGGGCATCGGTCTTCTTTATATAAGAAAAGGCGTAAAGATCACAAACCTTATTCATGGCGGCGCACAGGAGTCCGGTAAGCGTGCGGGTACCACCAATGCCGCCGGCATTATCGGCTTTGCCAAGGCCACAGAGCTTGCAGTAAGAGATATGGAGGAGACACGTTCTTACGAGAGCAGGCTTAGGGATAAGCTGATCGCAGGGGTGACAGCCGAGATTCCTTACACCCGTGTAAACGGAGATCTCACAAACAGACTGTCAAACAACGTGAACTTCTGCTTCAGATTCATCGAGGGAGAATCACTTCTTATCATGCTTGATCAGAAGGGCATCTGTGCCTCCTCAGGTTCTGCATGTACTTCCGGAAGCCTGGATCCGTCCCACGTGCTTCTGGCCATCGGACTTCCCCACGAGATAGCACACGGTTCCCTGAGATTAACATTATCAAAGGATACCACCGAGGAAGATATCGACTACGTTGTTGAAAGCTTAAAGCAGATAGTGGAAAGACTCAGAATGATGTCACCACTGTACGAAGATTTTGTAAAGAAGAATAAGGAGGCCAGCGCATGAGCCAGGTAACAGAATACAGCAAAAAGGTAATGGATCATTTCTCAAATCCGAGAAATGTGGGAGAGATTGAGGAAGCCGCAGGTGTGGGCACAGTGGGTAATGCCAAGTGCGGAGACATTATGAGAATGTATCTCGACATCGACGAGAATCAGGTGGTCAGGGATGCAAAGTTCAAGACCTTCGGCTGCGGTGCTGCCATCGCCACCAGCTCCATGGCAACAGAGCTTGTTAAGGGAAAGACTGTGCAGGAAGCTCTCGAGGTCACCAACAAGGCAGTTATGGAGGCCCTGGACGGACTTCCACCCGTTAAGGTTCACTGTTCTCTCCTTGCCGAGCAGGCAATTCACGCTGCATTATGGGATTATGCCGAAAAAAATGGTATAAAGATAGAGGGACTTAAACCGCCTGTCAATGACATCGACGAGACGGAAGAGTTCTATGAGATGCAGGGAGAATAAAGTGCCGGAACGGACTGACGCTTTATTGACCTATGCAGGGTAATGCTTACGTCGGCGGCGTAGACATTGGCAGGAATTAAAGTGTGAGTATTTGTGACATCAGTTCATAGTGGAGTATACCTTCAAAGGGCTGATGATCGCATGAAGGACGGAGGACTTTTATGATCTCAACAAGAGGACGTTATGCGTTAAGGGTTATGGTGGACATCGCATTGACCCAGGGGGAGGGCTATGTGCCCATGAAGGATGTGGCTGAGAGACAGGGGCTGTCTCTTAAATATCTGGAGCAGATTTTACCGCCACTGACAAAGAACGGACTCATTACGGGACTGCAGGGAAAAGGCGG
>JAILDF010000037.1 GCA_024689585.1 Oribacterium sp. | reverse complement strand
AGACCGCAGGCATTATCGGGAAACCACTCCTTGCAGACGTCGATAAAAAGCTGATCCTCCTCAACCACATCGATTTCCTCGATCTCATCATAATAGGAAAGCTCTCTGGCAACGCCTCCGTCACCACCGCCGATTACCAGCACCTTTTTGACACCGGGATGAACGGACATGGGCACATGGACTATCATCTCATCATAAACAAACTCGTCCGCCTCAGAAAAGATGACACTGCCGTTGGAGCAGAGAAATTTACCGAACTCCGGCGACTTGAAAACATCTATTCTCTGATACTCGCTTTCACCGGAAAACAGCTGTGCATCAACACGTATGGACAGCTTGACATTGTCCGTATGTAATTCTTCAAACCAAAATTCCATTTTATCTTAATCTCCATTCCGCCGCTCTTGTCCGGCGGTTCAAACAGTACTGAAAAGTTTTTTTATACTAGTAGGACCCCTTCTTCAGTACATTAAGGTAGGAAATATCATCACTTTCCGGTCCCTGCATGGAGCATCCCTTTTCCTTTGCATACTGAATATAATCGATGATATCTTTCGTGATAACTTCCCCGGGCGCAAGGATCGGTATTCCTGGCGGATAGCACATTACCGATTCTCCGCAGATATGTCCGGCGCACTCATTGATAGGCACTCTGGTCTTTTCCGCATAAAATGCCTGCTGCGGCGTTGTAGCCACCACAGGGGAAATGTATTCTGCCGTAAAAAGATCCTTTTTCGGTTTTGCATAAAGCCTTCTGATATCGGAAAGGGCTCCCACAAGCCGCTCTATGTCGAGAAGGGAATCTCCGATGGAAATGTAGGCAAGGATATTGCTGATATCTCCGAATTCCATCTGTATGTCGTACTCGTCTCTCAGAAGATCGTAGACCTCGATTCCCGCAAGCCCGATCTTGTTTGTAAGGACCGCTAGCTTTGTGACGTCAAAATCATAAACACTTCCGCCATTGATGAGTTCCTTGCCGTAAGCATAGTACCCGCCGATCTCATTGATCTCATCACGGGCATACTGGGCCATGCGGGCCACTTTCTCGAAGGATTCCTTTCCTCTCAAGGCAAGATTCCTTCTCGAAAGATCAAGGCTTGCCATCAGAAGATAGGAAGCACTGGTGGTCTGGGTCAAGTTAATGATCTGTCCGACGTATCCCGGATTCATCTCGGGTCCCAGCAGCAGGAGAGAGCTCTGGGTGAGACTTCCTCCCGACTTATGCATTGAAACAGAAGCCATATCAGCACCCGCTTCCATGGCAGAACAGGGCAGCTCCTCACTGAAATAGAAGTGGGTCCCGTGAGCCTCGTCCACCAGGGCAAGCATGTTGTGCTCATGAGCCATCTTTACGATGGTTCTTAAATCCGAGCAGATACCATAGTAGGTCGGGTTGTTTACCAGTACAGCCTTGGCATCGGGATTCTCCTCCATGGCCTTCTTTACGTCCTCAACCTCCATACCGAGAGGTATTCCCAGCTCCACATCCACCTTTGGATCGATATAAACAGGTGTTGCACCACAGAGCACGAGAGCATTGATGGCACTCTTATGTACATTTCTGGGAAGGATGATCTTGTCACCGGCTTTGCAGGCACTGAGCACCATGGCCTGAACAGCAGAGGTTGTTCCTCCCACCATAAGAAAAGAGTTTGCTGCACCGAATGCATCTGCCGCAAGTTCTTCCGCTTCCTTGATAATAGAAACAGGATGGCAGAGATTATCCAGGGGCTTCATGGAATTTACGTCTATACCTACACATTGCTGACCTAAGAAACGGGCCAGCTCCGGATTTCCCCTTCCCCTTTTATGTCCGGGGACATCGAAGGGTACCACGTGGAGCTTTCTAAACCTTTCCAGGGCATCATATATAGGTGCTTTTTTCTGTCTTTCCGGATTCATGTTTTTTCCTTCCTATAAATACATATAAGTCTTACGCATTGCTCCGCTGACGCTACATACCGGATTTTCTACTAAATCCCGGCACAAATCCTCGCAATGCTTATGCACTAAAAAAGGCAGCGCCGCTTTTTCGCAGCACTGCCTTGTAATCAACCTTTAATCATTTCAGATCCGCCTCTGTCAGATTGCCTATTGAACGTTTCACAAGTAGTGTGCTTTCAAGCACTGGTTATGAAGTAACCAACTTATAAAATTGAGCTTTTAACTCGATCAATATGTGGCATAATGCCACTTCGGCAATGGCCGGCCCTGTCCGATGAGCTTTTCACAGTGAACCCGTGGTTCCTGCAACAGGCCTGTATAGAAACGGATTACCTTTCTATCAGAATTTAGATTATCAGAAAAATACTCTATGTCAACTTAATTTTAAGCATTTCTTCAGGAAATACCGATGGGAAGGCAAGCGGGAAAGATATAGTCCGGTGAGCACCGTGAACCTTGACCTTTCTTTAGTTCTTTTCAAAGTCGTCACATTCGTTCAATTGCGTTCATAAACGTTTTTTATAATATAATTAAATTAATTTGAATGTACAGCTTTACAATATTTTTATATTATTTATGAAATTTAACTAAAAAATTTAAATTTTCATGTCGTTATTGCATATTTTGTGAATTTCTTAAAAATTTTTGACGATTTAAGTCGTTTTATAAGTATAATGGTACTATCATACGAATTGCCGCAAATGACAAATATTATTTGTTTTTTACGACAATCATGATCTTAGCTTTTCTGAGCCCTTCCGGCTCATAACCAAACTGTTGAGGGACAGTTTCTTAAATTAAAGAATGCGAGTATAGAGTTTATGGAAAAAAAGTGTAGAGCAAGAAAGCTGGTGCTGGGGGCATTAGCATTTATGATGACAGCGTTCACGGTTTTCACAGCCAGCGCTGCCGGAAACAATTCTGTAAAGATAATCAATATTCATGATACAGACAAGGTTCCGATCCCGGATTGGGAACTGTCAATCTATGAGGTGGCCAGATTTGACGCCTCAACCTATTCCTATTCAATAACAGATGATTTCCATGAGTACATCGATCTTTCTTTTATTAATGAAGAAAAGACTGCCAATGAGATTTCCGAAAAAGCCGGTGAACTCGAAAGCGCCATCTCTCAAAAAGGCATTACAGCACAGGGCACTGTGAAGTCAGATGCAAACGGTAATGCTTCCTTCGAAAATCTCGAGGATGGTCTTTATATCATCTGCTACAGCACAAATTCAAAATTTGATTCGTCACCCAGCTTCATAGCGGTTCCCGATTATGACAATAACTCAGCCGTAACCCTTGAAGCAAAGATAGAGAAGAAATCCACCGGTGGTTCAACAGGAGGAGGCGGTGGAAGTTCTCCTCACGGCGGCGGATACGATAATGATGACGATGGCCAGGAACCTGAACCCGGAAGCGTGCTTGGTGAAGACCGTGAGCTGGAGGTGCCAGACGTTGAGGGTCCCGAAGATAAGATCGTCCTAGGTGCCAAAAGAACACCACAGACCGGTGATAACAGCCGCATGATGCTTTATCTCAGCATTGCAGGCTTCTCCGCATCCATCCTTTTTGCCTGGATCATCATATATGTAAAGAGAAACAGAAGCTAAGCATTGTAAACTTTGAAAACATATTTTTGGGTTATAGAGTATAGAGAATAGTATGAAGGAAATAAGAAACAGAAATAAAATCGGTTTTAACCCCATTGTTCTTTTCAAGGCACCGGTTAGCCACAAGCTCTACAGACAGCTGACCAGCCTTATGATGTCTATAGTTATCTCAACGGTAACAGTCCTTGGAAACACAACCGTAGCCCTTGCTGACAAGAAGGATGATGTGATCAACCGGATCATCGAACAGTATGAGAACGGAGACATCAGTAGGGACGATGCTAAAAGAGCTCTTATCAAAAACGGTGTAACCAATTCCCCTATTATTGATTTAAACGAAGATGAAGAGGGAAACGAGATTGCAACCGACAGCGATCTCGTGAAAAAGCTCGGTGAGAAGGATCGTCTTATCGATGAAAAGATCAGAAAGATCATCGAGGACAATCGTGATGACGACACCAGCGTTGTTTTCGCATGGCATAACGAAGACGTAGATTCCATCATGGATGAGCTCGATGTTGCTACAAAAAGCGAGCTTAAGAAATCAGAAGCTGAAGCTGACGACAATCAGGCATCAAAGAAGAGCGTCGGTATCTACTATGACAAGTTCAACAAGACAAGCAAGTCTTCTGAGACTGCTGATTCAGAGACCGAGTCAGAGAATATCGAAGAAGCTGTTGATACCGAGGATGACGTAGCTGTAGACGAAGAAAGTGTTTCAGAAGGCGAAGTATCCGACGAGAATCAGGCTTCAGAGGAAATGATGGAAGATGACTCTCTGGATGAGGAAAACGAAGATTCCAATTCTGTAGATGAGGATGAAGTTTTCGAGAATGACTCTCAGGATAATGAATCTGAAGATTTTGATTCTGCAGAAGAAGATGAAGTTTCTGAGAATGACTCTCAGGACGAAGAGGACGAGGTTTTTGAATCTGTAGACCCTTACGCATTTTTCATGAATCAATTACAGGCTGATGAGAACGAAACTATCGAGTCCGTAGAGGAAAACGAAGGTTTTGAGAATAACTCTCAGGATGAAGAGGATGAGGTTTCTGAATCTGTAAATCCTTATGAATTCTTCATGAATCAATTTCAGAATGAGGAGACCGAGGTTTCAGATTCTGTAGAGGAAGACGAGGTTTCTGAGGATGACTCTCAGGATGAAGAGGATGAGAAAGAGGACGAGGATTCTGTAGAGGAAGACGAAGTTTTTGAGGATGACTCCCATGATGAAGAGGACGAGGAAGAGGATTCCGATTCTGTAAAGGAAGACAAAGTTTTTGGAAATGACTCCCAGCATGAAGAGGACGAAGAAAAGAATTCCGATTCAGTTGAAACATCTGAAGCTGATGAAAACAAATCTGAGGATGAGGAGAAAGAAGAGAATTCCAATCTTATAAAAGTAGACAAATTTTTTGAAATCGACTCTTACGTAGAGAACGAGGATTCTGATTCCGAGAACTCCGAGGAAGAGACAACTGAGGCTGAAACCGAAGCAGCAAAGGCAATAGGTATTTTGGCTCACTCCGATAAGAATGCAATAGCTCAGACAGTGGGGGATGCTGAAGCAGAAGTCGATGCTGATGCTGAAACTGAAGCTGAAACCGAAACCAAAGCAGCAAAGGCAATCGGTATTTTGGCTCATTCCGATAAGACTGCTATAGCACTGACAGAAGAGAATAAAGATTCTGCTGATGAAGAGAAGGATTACGATGTAATTGACCTTTCCGAGTACGTGACAGTTTCATCAGCAGTTAAGAAATTCCACGAGGAGTGGATCGAGTCAGAAAGCTTTGATTCAGGAAACAAGATCGGTCTTACACTGTACTTCTCCATCCCTGAGGATGTGATGTACGACAAGGACACAAGAGTCGCTGCATATTCCATGCCTGAAGGACTTACTTCACAATTTGAAGGAAAGGGCAAAGTAATTTCCGG
>JAILDF010000309.1 GCA_024689585.1 Oribacterium sp. | reverse complement strand
CTGCAGCTTAATGCCAGAAATAAACGGCAAAATTCATGCGCTTATAGAGCCGGTTAGATTGACGTCTATGTGTCAGATATTAAGGCTTCAAAAACAGCGTTAATAAATGAGGGAAATAGTGTGACAAATACTTATCATCGTAATTTGTGCCGTCGACTGAAAGCGGCGGAATGGAGATTTAAATGATCGAAGATTATGCAAAGGCAAAGCGCAGGGGGGATGCAGGGTATCGCAAGGATGTGACCGGCGGCAGATATCCGTATCTGACGGCACTTGATGATATGATCGCTTCTGCCGATATAGTTGCGGAAAACAGACTGGGAGTGATGGAGATACCGATCTCTGCCATTTCCGGGACCAAGACCCGCGGCAGGCAGGAGGCATTTGCCACCAATTTCATGCCCATTCTTGACTTAAATACAGAATTTGCCATGAAATGGAGTTCTCTTTATGATGCGGCCATGAATGAAGGCATCAGAGACGCCATACTGGTTTATGAGTACATGGGCCGTTTTTATGTACAGGAGGGAAACAAGAGAGTTTCCGTATCCAAATTCATAGGTTCGGATTCCATAATGGCGGATGTCATCAGGCTTATGCCCGAGAGAACAGGCAGCAAAGAGGACAATATCTATCATGAGTTTGTTGAGTTCTTTAAGGCAGCGGGATTTTACGGAATAAGATTCAGCGAAGAAGGACAGTATCAGAAGCTTTGCGATGTACTGAAGCTGCCAATGTCTAAGCCCTGGGACGTAGAGGTAAGAAAGAGCGTCAAGGCAGCCTTCAGCAGGTTCTCCAAAATTTTCATCAAGAAAGGCGGAGAGCGTCTGGAGGTAAAAACAGGTGATGCCTTTTTGCTGTATCTCACGGTATTCGGACTTTACAATATCCAGGATGTTTCCAATGCCCAGATCGAAAAAAATCTCGATCAGATCTGGCAGGAATTCCTGAAGGAGTCGGATGATATCAGCCTTGTTAAGGAACCTGAGCTTCTGGAAAAGCAGGAAAAACCGAATATCTTCAACATTTTCACCACCAGGGCAGGCTTCAGAGGCGATGTTCTGAAGGTGACATTTATCTACGAAAAGAGTACGGAGAACTCAAGCTGGGCCTACGGGCATGAGCTGGGACGTGCTTATCTTTCCGAAAAGTTCGGTGAGCACATAGAAACCATGGTATATGATGACTGTGGAACGCCGGAGCTTGTGCATGATGCTCTGGAGAAAGCCGCGGAGGCCGGCGCCCACGTCATCTTCACGACTTCGGGAATGATGATAGACGAGTCCGTAAAGGCGAGAGTGGAGCATCCGGAGATATACATTCTCAACTGCTCCGTAAATACAAATTACAACACTATAAGAACCTATTACAGCCGTATGTACGAGGCGAAATTCATCATGGGAGCCCTTGCTGCGTCGCTGACAGACGGTCATGACATAGGATATGTTGAGCTTTGTCCCCAGTACGGCACTCTTGCCAATGTCAATGCATTTGCAATCGGTGCCCAGATGATAAATCCCTATTCCCGCATACATTTAAAGTGGATGGGGCTAAAGGATTCAGACTGGAGAGAAGAACTCAGAAGAGAAAACATTATCACCATATCGGGTCCGGAGCTTACACCGCCCAAGGTTTCCAGGAAAGAATACGGTGTTTACATGGTTTCGGACGGGGACGTTGTCTCGAACATTGCCATGCCTATATTTGACTGGGGCAGGTTCTATGAAATCATCATTGACTCTATCTTAAGCGGAACCTGGGATAAATCGACCCTGACAAAGGATCATAAAGCTCTCAATTTCTGGTTTGGCATGAAGTCGGGAGTTGTGGATGTCATTCTTTCGAGAGAGCTTGGATATGCTTCAAGAAAAATGACAGAGGCACTAAAAAAAGGTATAGTTGAAGAGACATTTAATCCTTTTGACGGAGAGATCCGTAGTCATGAGGGTATCATCAAAAAGGAAACAGACCCGAGATTGTCCGGCGAGGAAATAGTGAATATGCGTTGGCTCAATGACAACATCATTGGCACCATACCTCCTATAGAGGCATTCGACGAGAGAGCACAGTATCTTATGCGCATAAGCGGTTTTATGACAAATAAGGGAGATGTGAGTGATGAAGGTTCTTCTGATCGCTGACGAAGAAAACAAGGTGCTATATGAGCATTATGATCCGGAAAAACTACGGGAGGTAGATCTCATCTTATCTGCGGGAGACCTCAATGCAAGATATCTGGAATTCCTTGTGACCATGGGGCACGCACCCCTTGTTTATGTTCCGGGGAATCATGACAGTTACTACGTGGACCATCCACCTATGGGGTGTGACTGTGCCGATGACAGGATCATTGACTTTCGGGGGCTCCGGATACTTGGACTCGGCGGCTCCATGAAATATAAGGAAGGGCCGTACCTCTATACCGAAAGGGAAATGGAGAAGAGGATAGAACATCTGAGGCGTACCATAATGCTTTATAACGGTTTTGACATCCTGCTGACCCATTCCCCCGCAAAGGGCTACGGAGATCTCGAGGACCTTCCGCATCAGGGGTTTCAGTGCCTTAACGAGCTTCTCATGAGGTATAAGCCCAAATACATGATCCACGGCCATGTCCACGGAAATTACGGGGAATTCAAAAGGGTACAGGTCCATCCGTCCGGAACAATTATAATCAATGCTTTCGACAAGTATGATCTCAACATAAAGAAGGATGATCACCCGGAGGAAGGTAAAACAGGCTCCCTGTTGTATGATCTTTACAAGAACGTGTCTATGGGACGCCGGAAGTATTACCCTCAGCTCCACGGAGAGGAAAATGATGATAAATAATGACTGGGAGGCTTTGCTCAGGCCTGAGTTTGAGAAGCCTTATTATAAAAATCTGTATGAAAGGATAGACCGGGAATATAAGACAGAAAAGGTTTATCCCCCGGCAGAGGATGTGTTCAATGCATTCCTCTATACTCCTGTGAGTAATGTAAAGGTGGTGATCCTCGGACAGGATCCCTATCATGAACCGGGACAGGCCCACGGACTTTCATTTTCCGTAAAGCAGGGCATAGACATTCCGCCGTCACTGGTTAATATCTATAAAGAGCTTCATGACGATCTGGGGTGTTACATTCCCAATAACGGATATCTGAAGAAATGGGCGGATCAGGGCGTGCTGCTTCTGAATGCGGTTCTCACGGTCCGGGCTCATGAGGCAAACAGCCATAAGGGTCTGGGCTGGGAAGAGTTCACGGACGCAGCCATCAGGGCGCTTAACAAGGTGGACAGGCCCATGGTCTTCATACTCTGGGGCAGGCCGGCCCAGATGAAACAGGCCATGCTTGACAATCCGAAGCATCTGATACTGAAGTCACCGCATCCGAGTCCCCTCAGTGCATATCGCGGATTTTTCGGTTCAAAGCCTTTTTCAAAGGCCAATGCCTATCTCGAGGAGAACGGCTTAAGTCCTATTGACTGGCAGATTGAAAATACTTAGACGGATGACCGACATGATGGGATATGTTTGGTGCCACCGGGTTTAAAGGAAAATATACGACTTATTCAAAGCTCGTTCAGGCAGGGGATTGATCGGGGTCTCGTGAATAAAGCTTTTGATTTACAGGTATTATCATTTTAATAAAGGGGTATATATGAGTTTTGTAGAAATTCTAAAGGTTTTGGTTTTTGGACTTGTAGAGGGATTCACCGAGTGGCTTCCGGTTTCCTCCACCGGTCACATGATTCTTGTTAATGACATCATCAAGCTTCGTCAGCCTGAGGAATACTATGAGGTATTCCAGGTTGTGATACAACTCGGAGCAATACTCGCGGTGGTTACCACATTTTTCAGACAGCTATGGCCCTTTGAAGCAAGACGCAGAGGCGGCATCGGCCTTGCTCCCGCAAAGGTTGAGCTCTGGATCAAGATAATCATCGCCTGTCTTCCCGCAGCAGTGCTGGGACTTCTTCTGGACGATTTCCTGGACACCTACCTTTACAACGGATTCGTGGTGGCTCTTACCCTTATCATATATGGCGTGGCATTTATTCTCGTCGAAAAGAGAAATGAAACAACCACCTTTTCTGTCAGAAGAGTAAGTGAGCTGGACCTCAAAACTGCATTATGGATAGGCTGTTTCCAATGTCTCGCCCTTATACCCGGAACCTCACGTTCAGGTGCTACCATAATCGGAGCCATGCTTCTCGGTGTTTCCAGAACAGCCGCCGCAGAGTTTTCATTCTATCTTTCCGTACCTGTGATGTTCGGAGCAAGCCTTCTCAAGCTTCTCAAGAGAGGTGCGGGATTTAATGCGGTTCAGTGGTTCTACATGGTACTCGGAATGCTTATTGCTTACCTTGTAAGTGTATACTGCATAAGTTTCCTGATGAGATATATCCGTAAGCACAGCTTCACGATTTTTGGCTATTATCGTATAGCTTTGGGCGTCATAGTTCTCATATGGTTTGCCGTTTCAAAGGCCTGATAAGCGTGTAAGAAATACTTAAGAGGGACGTAACCGATTGTCGGTTGCGGGCCCTCTTTTTTTGGATTATTCTCAACATATGATTATAAATGATTTCGCCCGGTCGAAGTTATATTTATAAGGTATTTGAAAGAGGAAGAAATGAAGAGGATAAAGGTAGCAATTGCAGCCGTTGTCATGTCACTATGCATGAGCGTTTCTGCATTGGCAGCGACTGACATCGGACTTAATCTTGACTGGAAGTATGCTGAAAATACAAAGATCAATACCGGAAGGGCGAGGCTTTATACAAGCGATGCCGCCGATAAAAAGAATATCACCATAGCTGTGGATGCAGGGCATGGAACAGCAGGCGGAGAAGATGTTGAGGTATTCTGTCATCCTGACGGATCCGCAAAGGCGGACGGAAGTACTACCTGTGAAGCCGTGACCAAGGGAATGACATTCCAGGATAAAGGAACCGAAGCAGACGCAAACCTTATGGTGGCAGAAAGCTTCAGGGATAAGCTTCTCTCCGAAGGCTATGACGTGCTTATGATAAGAGACGGTGAAGATGTG
>JAILDF010000086.1 GCA_024689585.1 Oribacterium sp. | reverse complement strand
GTCATCAGAGGAAGCTCGCCTCCCAGACTGCTGAAGACCTGCGCCAGAGTTGGTACAACCTTCACCATGATGACTATAAGAACTATAACTGCGATGATGACTACAAATATAGGATAGGTAAGCGCCCCACGAATTTTTTCGGAATTGGTAGCGCTGGTCTCGTAGTACTTGTGCATCCTTTGAAAGGAATTTTCCAGAGTACCGGAAACCTCTCCTGCTTTTATCGTCTCAATAAATGTTATAGGAAACGCATCGGGATACTTCTCAAAGGAACTGGTTAAGGTTGAACCCCCGAGAACATCTTCAGAAGCAGTTTCCAATATCTTCTTTAATTTTTTGTCCTCAGTCTGTCCTGCTATCATCTCAAGGGCATGTCCAATAGGCATTCCGGATTTAAGCGTTATCGCAAACTGTGAACACATAAGTGCCAGGGCTCTGGTCTTGATCCTGGGACTTCCTATCTCCATATTGAGGAAGCTGTCAAATTGCTTTTTTTCCTTTTCTATGGGAGTAAGACTCGTAATAATCGGGCACTTCTGTCTTATCTGGGCAACTGCCGAGTATTCATCCGGGGCCGATATGACACCCTTTGTTTCAACACCCTCTGCAGTTAAAGCTTTGTACGAATAAGTAACCAATGCAATCACCCCTTATCGCTCAGGTCATTGCTTTATATGTTTAGAATATAAAGCAAAATATAAATATTTACAATAGTATTATTTATATTTTTTATTCCTACACTAAGTTTATCGTCGTGAATCCGAAAAACATAAATGTATTTCATAAAAAAATATATAAATTTGTAATGGGTACTATAAGCTTACATACACCTTACTTTTAACACTTCTAATGTCTACTGCCCCATAACTCTCTTCCGGACATAAAGCTCGTCCACAGCAGCATTTACTGCAGTATCCGGTGCAATCTTTCCTTCGTGTGCCATCTTGATAAGGCAGTTATCCATAGTCATGGAGCCCTGATCTGCGGAGCTTAGCATAAAGCTCTGCATCTGCGGTGTCTTTCCTTCACGGATCAGATTCTGCAGTGCCGGAGTAACGATCATAACTTCCGCAGCAACAACTCTTCCTTTTCCGCCTGACTTAACGAGAAGCTGCTGTGACAGTACTGCTTTTAAAGTGGTTGAAAGCTGGAGCCTGATCTGCTGCTGTCTCGCTTCCGGGAATACACCTACGATACGGTCAATGGAATCCACCGCACTGTTGGTATGCAAGGTTGCAAAAACAAGGTGTCCGGTTTCGGCTGCCGTAAGTGCTGTTTCTATGGTATCAAGATCACGCATCTCACCGATAAGGATTACATCCGGGTCTTCACGAAGTATGGCACGCAGTCCACTTGTATAGCTTTCGGTATCTCTTCCGATCTCGCGCTGATTGATGATGCTTTTGTCGGATTTGTATACATACTCGATAGGATCCTCAAGGGTGATAATGTGATCATTTCTCGTGTGGTTGATACAGTCAAGAATGGCTGCAAGGGTGGTTGACTTACCTGAACCTGTCTCACCCGTAACCAAAACGATTCCCTTATTGAGACTTGGGAACTTCGATACAACCGCGGGAAGTCCCAAAGAATGCAGCTCCGGGATATTACTGGACAGGATTCTGAGTACGGCGGAGATATTACCCTGCTGACGGAAAAGGTTGATACGGACACGTTCGTTTGCTATGGTTCCTCCACAGTCAAGCTCTCCCATTTCTTCAATCAGTTCGTATTTAGCTCCTGCCATTTCCTTCGCCAGGTACTCACAGTCTTCCGGGCTCAGAACATTCTCTGCAAGATCAACTATACGACCGTCAATACGGCACTTTATGCGGAGTCCGGCAATGAGGTGTATGTCGGAGGCACCTCTTTTTGCTGCGAGGTCAACTATATCCTGAATGTGTATCATGTGAACTCCTTTACTTTATGATTAAAATCCGAAACAGTCGTTATTGATGCCACGGAAAGTGTTTAGTCTCTGAAATGACTAATTGATTAGTCGATCAATAATTTGTAAACGCCCGATAATATGACCAGATGCAAAGGATAAAAAATGTAAAAAAAGTACTTTTTAAGAGTCGAAGCAATATAACCCTTCTCCTCTGTACCTGATTTTATCGGTTTACTTTCATCATAAAACCGGGTGATAAGTATGGCCGCAAGCACGAATCCACAGGTTGTTGACACTCCTTTCCGGAATGAACCTAAGGATATTACGTGGATGATGAGC